>DAOTUZ010000175.1:0-17581 GCA_034437295.1 Anaerolineae bacterium
CCTATCCCCCCGACAGCGCCGCCGATCAATACCATAAGCGACGGCAGCAGCAATACCGTCTTGCTGGGCGAACTGACGTTGACTGCCTCGCCTATCCCCCCGACAGCGCCGCCGATCAATACCATAAGCGACGGCAGCAGCAATACCGTCTTGCTGGGCGAACTGACGTTGACCGCCTCACCTATTACTAATGAGACTCAGGTTGCCCCTCCAACGGCCACACCAGCAATCGTTCTCGCAACCGTGACTTCCGCCCAATTATCTAGTCCAACGGCCGCGCCAATACCAAGCCTGCCTCGTGTGGTCGTACTCAACCCAACACCTGTTCCGGGGGAGCATCCCTCTATCAGAGAGTACCCATTGAACGCCCCGCGAATCGAAATTCATACGCAGCTTTCGTTTGCGCCGGTGCAATGTCAGATAGGAAGAATTAACTGCGTGCTGCTGTTGCGGCGGATAGGTAGTGGCTTGCGCTAGCCGGTGGTCTTCATACCAGCGGCGATACCGTTAATAGTCGCCAGCGCCAGATCGAGCAGCGCCTCATGTTCAGCGGTGCCTGGCGACAGCATACGCAGGCGTTTTAACAGTACTACCTGAATAAAATTGAGCGGATCAACGTAAGGGTTACGCCGTTCAATTGAAACCTGCATCACGGGAGAACGCTCTAGTAAGTGCCGTTCACCGGTAATTCGGCAGATGTAATCACAAGCGCGTGTATGCTCAATTTTAATCTGCGCGAAGATATCTTCGCGCAGAGAATCATCAATCACTAATGAGGCATATAACCCAGCTATACCCATATCCGCTTTAGCAAGGTCAAGCTCAACATTTTCAACCAGTGTTCGGAAAAAAGGCCACTCACGGAACATCTGGCGCAGCGTTTCCAGCCCCTCTGGCACGGCATCACAGATGGCTTCCAGCGCAGTACCCACGCCATACCAGCTAGGAATGATGGCGCGGCTTTGCATCCACGAGAAAATCCACGGGATGGCGCGCACGCTTTCAAAGCCGCCTTTACTGCGCTTGGCTGGGCGGCTGCCAATAGGCATGCGCGCAAGTTCATTAATCGGCGTGGACTGCTGCCAATAGGTTTCAAAACCGGGCGTCTCGTAAACCAGATCACGGTAGGCGTTCTGGCTGGTGACTGAAAGCGTGTCCATCACGCTACGCCATTCTGGATTCGCTTCCGCAAATGAACGTTTTGCCGCTGCCAGCAGCACCGCATTCATTACCTGCCCTAGATGGCGGCGGGCTATATCGGCATTGCTGTAGCGATAAGCGATCACTTCGCCCTGTTCAGTAATCTTCAGGCGGCCATGCAGCGAGCGCGGGGGCTGCGAAAGTATTGAACGGTTGGCAGGCCCACCCCCACGGCCAATGCTGCCCCCACGCCCATGAAACAGTTCCAATTTAACGCCATGTTCAAGGCAAACTTCAGAAAGTGCCTGCTGCGCTAGGTACAAATTCCAGTTTGATGAAAAGTAGCCGCCATCTTTATTGCTATCAGAATAACCGAGCATGATCTGCTGGCGCTGACCGCGTGCCTCTAGATGTTTGCGATATTCAGGATTCGCATACAGGCTGCGCATGATTTCCGGCGCATCTTTCAAATCATCAATGGTCTCAAACAGCGGTACCAAATCGACATCCCGCCACACGCCTACTTCACGGGCAAACATCAGCATGATCAGCACATCACTGGCGGACATCGTCATGCTGGCAATCACACTGTCAATCACCGCGTTGCCATAGCGACGGTGCGCGGTTGCCACCATACGCCAAGTCGAAATGATGCGGTTGGTTGTATCGGAAAAAGCGGGTGTTAGAGGGAAAAGCGGGCGCGCATTTTGAATTTCGCGCGTCAACAAATCCTGTTTTTCCGCCTCATCCAGCACGCTGAAAGAGTCGCAAATGCCATAGCTTTTAAAAAGCTCGTCTACGGCAGTACGCTGCAATCGCGCATCCTCACGAATATCCAACGGCGCAAGGTGCAGCCCAAACAACCTGACCTTCAAAATCAGGCGGCGCAGCATCCCGTTGGCGACAAAATAACCTTTATTTTCCAGCAGGCTTTCCTGAACCAGCATTAAATCGGCTAAAAATTCGTCGCCGCTTAGGTACTTATCTTCTTCGAGTAGCCGGCCAATTTCACGCATGAACAGGGCGTAGATCTCGTCGCCCTTCAGATCCATACCAAATGCAACTTCGACGCGCATCATCAAGCGGGTTGACACCGCCACTTCATCCAGTGATTGGGTGAAATGGGTCTCCAATAGCGCCACTTCTTCAAGGTACATTTCGCGCGCAGCCTCACGCATCGTTTTCAAGGTTGCCAGCGTCACATCGGCGGTTACATTAGGATTACCATCCCGATCCCCGCCAATCCATGAAGCATTCCGTAAAACGGGCGGCAGTTCCGCCCATTCTGCTTCGGGATACGCAGTTTCAAGCGAGTAAAGTAGATCGTCGTAAATATCCAGTGTACGATCCATCACTTCAGTCGTCAGGAAATGTACGCCAAAATCCACCTCATCCATCACGCTGGGTCGTGCCGCTCGCGTAGGGCGCGTTTGCCATAGCTCCTCAATTTCCTCATAAATGGCGGCTTTCAGATGGCGGGTTTCGCGGGGCAGCAGATCGCCTAAATCGGCACGCGCCAGCATCGTCGCCACATGCTGAAGTTTGATCAGCACTTCTTTACGTTTAGCTTCAGAGGGATGCGCGGTCATTACCAATCGCACACAAATTTCACCTAACAGCGCGCGCATTTCTTCAGCCGTCATACCAGAATCGCGCAGCGCGATCACCGCCGCATGGATACTTTCGTCCAGCCGACCGTCAGCCTCACGCTGGCGCAGCACACGGATTCGCTGCAAATCCTCCGCGATATTGATCAGCTGAAAATAGTTACTGAAGGCTTTGATAAGCACCCGTAGGTGCTGTGGATCAAGGTTTTCAACAGCAGTCAACAGCGTTCCCACGCCATCAGGGTCGGTTTTACGGCGATCTTTAGCGCGAGCGCGCACATCTTCGACCAGATTGAACGCCTCATCACCGTGCTGCTCGCGGATAATATCGCCAAGCAGGCCGCCCAAATGCCGAATATCCGCGCGTAAATTGCCATCGGCCGTGACTACGCTCAATTCACCGGTTGTGCCTGCTGTGCCAGTCATCGTATTACCCTATCAAAACTACGCGCTCACTCCCTCAAAGATCAGCCCATTTTCGCGCAAGTTCTGGTTAGGCGCAACGTTAGGAACTCACAAAAAATACTGGCAATAAAGAAACAAAGATCACAAAATGAAAGCTGTTTTGTGATCTTTATCGAGTAGTTAAGCGGCGCTAGCGAACATATTTCGCGCGCGACGGTTTATTCGCGTTCGCTAATGGTAACCTTGAGTTCAAGCACCTGCCCGCCGCGAACCACAGAAGCAGGCACAGTTTTTCCAACGCGATCACCAGCTAACGCGCCCATCAAATCATCCATATGGCGAATACGGAGGCCGTCTAACGACACCAGCACATCGCCCATCATCATACCGGCAGCTTCCGCCGGGCCACCTACTTCGACTGAGATCAGCAGCAGCGCGGTTTCCTGACCAACCTGCTCCGCAATTGGCGTTGGCAGCCGCGCAGGCTGTGCGCTAACTCCCAGAAAACCGCGCCGCATGCGGCCATGCGCCGCCAGCGTCTCTACCACATTACGCAGCGTAGCCGGTGGCAGCGCAATACTCATGCCGCGAGCCAGCGCCGAGCTGTTCATCCCGACAAATGAGCCGCTGGCGCTGACCAGCGGCCCGCCAGAGAAACCGGGATACATCACCACCTCACTCTGCACAAATGACGAGACTGTACCACCGCCCATAGTGCGCCATTCGCCATCTAGCGTGTTGATGATGCCTAACGCAGCCTGCAAGGTTGATTCAGGGCGCCCCACCGCAACTACCAGATGCCCAACCTTCAGCGCACGTTCATCAGCCCATACTGCCGGCGTCAGTCCGGAAGCTTCCACCTTCAGCACCGCAATATCGGTGCTGGGATCACGCCCGGCAAGCACAGCCGCGGTCTTGCTTCCATCCGGAAGCCCGATCTGAATATTCTCGTCCCGTTCAACCACATGATTTGCGGTGACGATCAGCCCATCTTCCGACCATACGATGCCGCTGGCTGCCTGCCGTCTGCGCGCCGAAACCCGCACGACACCCGCTCCTGCACGCTGAATCACTTCGCCCAGATCATTTGAAAGCTGCTCAAATATTCCTGCCATAATGTTCTTCTCCATATGGTACCTATCTTACCTACTGATTGAACCATTAAAGCGCATGCTGTCACATCCGCCATCCAGAGAGGCATACCCCTGATATATTGGTTAGGTCAGGTACCGTTCAAGTCTATAAACAGGCGGTCAGGTTTTCGAAAGGCGGCCGCTTAGAGGGCGATCAAGCCAAGGCGAGTAGCGCGAACCACAGCTTCGGTGCGGCTTTGCGCGCCTAACTTGGTGAGGATGGCATTAAGATGAAATTTGACGGTGTGCTCGCTGATATTTAGCTGCCGCGCAATAATTTTATTGGGCAGCCCTTCAGCAACCAGAGATAACACTTCGCGTTCACGAGGGGTAAATGCCTCTACAGCATCTTGTTCCGCGGTTGACACAAAGATGTTGGCGTGGCTAAACACCATTTCGCCCACTTCAGCATCCACCATCAGAAGACCGCCAGCCGCCGATTGAATCGCGCTAATCAGCACATCACTGCTTATATCCTGTGGCAGCAGCCCCCGCAAGCCAGCAGCAACAAGCGCGGGCAAAATTTCAACTGCGCTCCATTTATCAGCGGTCAGCCCTAACACTATCACCCCTGCACCGCGCAGTTCTTGCATCTGTTCAAGATGCTGTTGTGGCGCGTATCCTAAATCCCAGATCACCACTTCTGGGCGATAAACGCTAATAGATTCTGCCAGCAGCGCATCATCTACCTGCCCAACAATCTGAATATTTTCGTGATCGCTCAACAGCGCCGTCAGTCCGGTACGCGCCAGTGGGCTTACAGCAGCGATCAATACCCGCAGCGGTTGCAATCCATTTACCAAAATACTGCTCCAGCCTATCTACCGGTGCTTTAGTGTAGGGCGCTGTGCATTGGAAATATGTAGGAAGGGGTTATTTGCGCTCAGGGGTGAATTTCAATTTCCGGGGCGACGGTCATAAAATCGCTTCCATCCGGTAGTTCAACACGTTCCCCAGTGGAAGGATCGTACAACCCGGCTATCAACCTGCCCGTTCCAGCAGCAGCCAACTCGTTGAATTGCAGCGTATGGGCATCGCGGATAATTTCATCCTGACGCCAGCCGGTTGTCGGTCTCGCACCAGATACCGGTTGGCTGTCATTTTGAGCAATCACCCGGCCTTCGGCATCTAACAACTGTACAAATACTGTGTAGGCAGCGGTCGCGGGGTGATCGCCGCCCCGCCATATCAGCTCAACTTCCGGCAGCGCAGCCAATGACCAGTTAGCAGGCAAGTTTGCGCCAACAAGATTCCCAACGCCAGAGAATGATGCATCAAGTTGTATGTCCATCTCAGGTAAAACATACTCGGCAGGAACAGACTCGATGGTATAGCGTGCCAATTCGGTTCCATCAGGCAGCACTAAAGCCGCTTCGCCACTTTCGGCATCTGCTGGAATGACAGCCTCTCGCCAGTCACGAACAAAGCCATCCGCTTCATATCTAGACGGTATTTCAACGTGCCAGCTTCCATCAACCGCCTGCAAGATCAACAACGGCAGTTCGCCAGTTCCACGCCAGAGCAGCGTTAAGCGCAAAATATCGCCGTTATGCAGTAGGACAGGTTGTGCATCGTGCGCTGCCAACACGCGATCCCCAACTTGATGTTCAACGATGATCGGTAAGTCAACAGCGCCATCCTGCATTTCACTCTCGGCCACATGCCATAATCCAAGCGCGGAATCTCGCCCCGGCACTAGCGATCCATCCTGACGCAGCGGATATCCTGAAGGCTCGTCCGCCTCATCATAAATACGCAAAGTCACCGCATATTCGCCTGCTGGCGTTCCGGAAGGTAAGCGCAGCAAAGCGAAAGCAGACAGCACTTCCCCGCCCTGCGCCGCGGAGGTCGCGCGCTGATCGGCGGTAGCAAATGGCGCGTCGGCGCGGGCAATCTCCTGCCCGAACGCATTATGGGCAATCACCACAGTCTTCAGATCGGCGCTGGTCGGTTGCAACAAGGTTAAGTTGATCGGCAAACATAACGCTTGATCTGCAGGCTGCGCCGTCAGTTCGCCTATCTGCTCAACACGCGCAAACGGCGCTTGCCCCTGCATCACTTCGATATTTGCAGTTTCAAACTGTGGGCTTCGCAATGACGGGCTTCGATATAAGCGGGAAGTCATTCCATAAACATCCATCACTTCCGGTTGTTGGTTGGTTCCGCTCGCTAACAGACAATCCATCATGCCGCGAAAATCTGCGCGCTGGGTATACCACACATTCAGCGCCACATCGCCAGATTCTGGCAGCAGCGGCAGCACATCATTCAAATCCGCGCCTTCGGGCAACGTGATACGCCCCGCTTCAGGGCGTAGTCGCTCCCAGTAATAAGCAAGCTCGTAGCGATCCGCATATGACCATGCAATCACCGAATCATCGGCACCCAACATATCAGCGTAATACTGCACCAGCGTTCGCGCGTCGTCGTGGCGGTAAGGGGGATCAAGGTTGTAAATGAAGTTCGCGCCAAAAATGACCAGCAGCACCACCCCCGCCGCCCAGCGTAACCGCGCCACCGGTAATCGAGCAATCGCCATCCCCACCAGAATCGCCATGAACGGCGCAGCTACCACCAGATAACGCCCGTGAAATTCATTACCAAGGATCAGCAATCCAGCAAAGATACCAACGATCCAAACCCCCGCGTGCAGCAGCGACCAGCGCACGCCTTTCCAGCGATAAGGCAGCAGTTTCGCCAGCGCCGCCAGTAATAGCAGAGACGGCCATACGGCGCCAGCGTCAAAGATAATCCGTTCCCACGGCGTTTCCCAGAACGCTCGCCAAAGATTTAATAGCGTTTGCAGAGTCAGCGGGGTGGTATTTTGCAATCCAGAGTTGGCTTCTGGCAGCAGTAAAAAGCGCCCGAATAAATATGGCAACCACAGAAGCAAGACGCCCATTTGCCCGGCAATCCAGATGCGTGCATCCGGCTTCAAAAGTGAGCGCGAGGCCGCCCACACTATCAGCGCCGCCAAATTCAGCCACAATGCCGCAATTGGCCCGGTGTTATGGCTGTACAGCAGCGCCAGTTCTGCTAGCCACAGTCCCACCCACGCATATCGCACCGGCTTAACGGTCAATATTTGAAAACTTAATGCGGCAATCAATGCTAGCAAAGCCACCCAACTGTACATTCGCGCTTCGCGTGCCGACCACCACAACAGCGGCAGTAGCGCCGCGGCCAACGCCGCCCCTAACCCGGCGCGCACCCCGGCATAACGCCGCGCCAATTGGTAGCTAAGTGGAATAATGAGCAGGCTTGCCCACAATGACAGCAATCGCAAGCTAAACTCACTGTCCCCACTTAAGCGTGTATGTAAATTGATAAGCATGTAATATAAAGGGGGATTAGTTGAATCAGCATTGGCAGCAGCAGTCAGATCAGGTTGAACCGCAGCAAACGCCGACCAACCCTCATCAAACCATAAACTCTGGTCGCCAAGATTGAATAATCGCGTGGCAAATGCCACTAAAAGTAGGGCAACCAGCCACCAGAGGGGCTTTCGTGCAGAGGTCATAGCATCAACTTTGCCCGCGAATTGTTCGGCTGTCAACGTCAGGAATTGATGAACTTAACGAAAACTAGCTTGCGCCTAGCCTATGTTTCATTACAATGAAAGTTGTAAAAACTAATCATTAAATCGCCGCACATCCAGAACGATATTGCAAAATGACTGATAACAATTCACCCAATAATACGTCAACACAGCCTCCACCGCCGCTAGCCAACGGCGCGCAGGATGTTTCTAGCAGCGCTGCGATACCCGATCCGGTGAACCCGGCATCGCAAACCATGATGGGCAAGGCTATTGAAGCTGATTCGGGTAAGGCAGAAATTGCAGCAGTCACGCCCCCCAAATGCGCGGCCTGCGGCGCAGTAAGCAGAGTTGGCTCGCTCATCTGCGAAAACTGCGGCGCCAGCCTTGTCGGTGAGCATTCCATCGTCGGCACCAAACGCTTCGTGCGCAACGCCGAAGGTGAACTGGTTGATGAAGATGGCGTGAAGCTAAGTACCGAAGAAATGAAAGCGCTGGGCAGCGCCGGCAGCATGGCTTTTGAAGACAATATGATTTTGCGTCTAGAGGTAGAAGGCGCCTCCACGCCAATTCTGGTGTTCCCGAAGGGTGAAATTGCCTTAGGACGGCGCGACCCTACCACCGGCACCATGCCCGATGTTGACTTAACCGCCTTTGCTGCCTACCGTCTAGGGGTCAGCCGCAAACATGCCATCATCCGCCACAATCAGCACAAACTGGAAATTTACGATCTGGGCAGCAGCAATGGCACTTCGGTTAACGGCGTGAAGCTAGCCTCACACCAGCCGCACCCGCTGCGCGACGGCGATACTATCGCGCTGGGCAAAATGCTGATGCGAGCGATATTCTTACAGGCCAAACGCCCTGAAGCTTAGAATCACACGGCGATCAAAAATGAGCATCTATGACGCCCATTTTTTCAAACCTTGTTGAATTAGCCGCCCAGCACTTCCATAATTTCGGTGGCGGCTTTGCGAGTTGCATACAGCACATGGCTCAATCGCGCACCCTTCTCCACCAGCACCGCAACTGAAGCCCGCCCGGCGGGGTAAATCACCATCACGCCATCTTCGCCTTCGATTAGCAAACGCTCCAATTCACCCTGCGCCAGCCGATTCAGCGTACGCACCGCAAGCCCGACGAGAGTCGCAGACATCGCTGCCACCTGCGGGCTGCTGGTCGGGTTTTCATGCGGGTTATCTTCGTTGCCCGGCGGAAATGCTGCAACTAACAATCCGTCTATGTTGACAATGACCGATGCTTTTACGCCGTCAGCGGCAATATGCAACGTCTTAAGGATGCGCTCAAGGATTTCGCTGCGGTATTCCTGAGCCATACCGAAAACTCACTCTCTTTTACCTTGTTTCACAGAAAATTGAGTCGCGTTTATGAATGGAACGCAATCATTACGACCTAAAACCGAGTATAGCCCAATAGTTTGCCCGTCTCAACTAACGGCAGAATTAAGATTGCCTACCCTCAGCCATACGATAGGCATCTTCATCGGCAAACTGTGCCAGTAAATATTGTTCGGCTTCACTGAGAGTCGCCTTCATAAGCAGGTCAGGGCGGCGATGCCATGTACGCCGCAGACCTTCCGTTCGCCGCCAACGTTCAATCGCCTGATGGTTGCCTTCTAGCAGCACCGGCGGCACGGCCAATCCGCGAAACTCTGGTGGGCGGGTATAGTGCGGCGCCTCCAGCAGCCCATTAGCATGACTCTCTCGTTCTGCGCCACCTTCAGCGCCAAGAACGCCCGGAATCTGGCGCACGATGGCATCCACCATTACCATTGCCGCCAGTTCGCCGCCGGTCAACACGTAATCGCCAATACTGATCTCATCGGTCACCACCAGATCGGCTACGCGCTCATCAATCCCTTCATAATGCCCGCAAAGGATCATAATTTGTGGTTTCTGCGCCAGCGAAACTGCTATCTCGTGAGAAAACAGCCGCCCTTGTGGAGTCATCAAAATCACGGGCGTACCTTCTAGCGCGCCTTCCAGCACACTTTCCACCGCGCGAACGGCAACTTCGGGTTTCATGATCATCCCGCCGCCACCGCCATATGGCATATCATCTACCGAGCGATAACGAGTCTGGCTGTAGTTGCGAATATCGTGCAAGCGTAAATCGAGCGCACCTTGATCGCGGGCTTTCCACATCATACTTTCAGTCATCGGGCCTTCAAACATACCCGGAAACAGCGTTAGAATATCAATTTGCATAGTTAGTCCTCCACCGATGATTCTAACTTGCGGCGCTCAGGGATCAACCGCATAATTCAAAAATGCGTTGAGGAGCACTAGAGTATTGTGATGCATCGAGGCCTGTACACACTGGCAGCCATTTGCCTGATCATCGTTAGCGCCGGATGCAACCTGACCTATAGCGCAACACCAACGCCCGAACCATTTTCCGTGCGTTTCCAAACACCTGAATCGGATACGGTTATCGCAGAACAATCTCCAATGGAGATCATCATCGTTGCCGAAGACAGAGTGGGAAGCGGCATTGTGCGAGTTGATCTATTTCTGGATGACGTCCTTTATCAACAGGGAACGCCAGTGGATAATACCGCTGTCCCAGTTTTCTCCGTCAAAATGAACTGGATAACACGCGGTTTAGGACTGCACTCGCTCTCTGCAATCGCCTATCGTGAAGACGGAGCAGCCACCAATCCGGCAGTCATTCGCCTGCTGGTTGGGCCGGCGCAAGCACAATAAAACGCTTAAAAGGGATGTTGAAATGTCTAATGCTCAGTCATTTATCCTTGAAACAGACCGCCTTCTTCTCAGGCGCTTAATACCAGAAGATCTTGATGCATTATTTGCGCTTTATAGCGACCCCGAAATTCGGCGCTATTTCCCTGAGGGTACTTTGACTTACGAAGAAACCAAGGAAGAATTGGAATGGTTTCTTAATGGGCATCCCGATCATCCAGAGCTAGGGCTGTGGGCAACCATCCATAAAGCAGACAATCAATTCATTGGCCGTTGTGGTTTGCTACCATGGAATCTCGATGGGCAGTCAGAAGTTGAGGTCGCTTATCTGATTGATAAAAAATACTGGAGACAGGGGTTAGGCACTGAAGCGGCGCGGGCTATCCTTCAGTACGGCTTTGAGCAGCTCCATTTGCCCCGCCTGATAAGTATGCTCTATCCAGATAATTATGCCTCTGCAAAAGTGGCGATGAATATGGGCATGACTCTTGAAAAAGAATTGGAAGATGAGTTCGGGCGATTTCTTGTGTTTTCAATAAATAAGCAGTCAGCACAAGCGGACGTTAGGTGATGGCACTCTATTTGCTGCCTAGCAGTACCGCCCCCCGCGAAAATGATCTCAACGACTCTGACAAGCACAATCTGCTGGATCATTTTGAAACGACTAATTATGAAATTGTGGTGGATGGTAGTGGGATTGACTGGGAGAAAATTGACGAAGTTGAGGTTGTAGTTGCCTCTAGGGACAAAGGCCCATCAGGATGGTTCATTCGCAACATCTATTTTGGTGGGCAGGAACGCTATCATGTGGGCGTGTACTCCGGCAGAAATGAACTGGTACTGCCAAATTTATCGCTGCCCGCCGCTAAATATGTCGTGCGTATTATTGCCTACTACCTCCGTAATCGGGTGAAATATCACGGCCCAACTGATTTCGCCGCCACTATAGAAGACTGACTCCATGTTCCCGCAACCGGCCCCATTTCCGGCAGGCTAATACCGTGCAACTGCTAACCTCTCGGAGCGCCGCTGCCTTCAAGACTCTCGTTCGCGGAAGTTTTCTGCTTGGTATCGTGTTTCTATTTGGGGGGTGTGGCACACCTCCGCAGTCAGTATGGGGCAACGTGCTGCTGCTTGGGGAAGCACATCAGTCATCACCACCCGCGCTGTGGTTTGAGGATGGGCATATGCTCGCCGCCTGGATCGGTGATGACGAACGCGGCATTCATCATGATGTACGGCAAATCATCGGATCGCAGATGGGCAATTCCGTTACCCTGCCCTTGCCGCCCCTACACCCTTATGCTCAACTGCTGCTGCCGGGCGATGCCGAAGATCATCACCTACTTTGGTTGGATGGTAATGATCTGGGCGAAACACGGCTTTATTCAGCGCTGCTCACCGGCGAACTAACTGTAGAACGGGGGCCAACCGAAATTTCGGGCACCCATACATATTCTTATACCGCCGCGCCCGGCGCAAATGGCAAGCTATGGGCAGCATGGACGGAAGGATCAGCGGCTTTTCCATCGCTGTATCTCGGATCAATTGACGCTTCCGGGCGGCCTCAGTCTCCAACCTTGGTTGCTGGCAATGCCACGTATCCCGCAATGGCGTATGCCGCCGATAGAACTATTTATCTGTTCTGGATCACGGAGAATATGTTGGTACGAGCGCGGGTGATTGACGGCGCAATACTGGACACAACGGCGCTCACCTCCACTGTTGCTCTTGGTGATGGCGATAGACTTCACATGCTCAAAGCGGGCATCGATCAGGCTGTTGGCTATGTTTTCTGGAATATTACCCGTGCTGATGGTACTAACGAAACATGGATAGCATCAGGCCAATTAGACGCAGGTACTTGGCAGCCTCCACGCCCGCTCACTGATGCTGAAGGGACGCCCTTCACATGGGCATCGCCTCACATTTTGGGTGCAGATACACTCTTTGCTGCCGGGCAGTTTGGCGATGATATCGCGCTTTTTGGTTTTGAAAATGGATCGCTGCGCTCTATTCAGATCGTCGTCGAAGATCAGTCTCTGCTTGCGCCGCCCATACTGCTGCTAGATGATCAGAATCGCATGGCGCTGGCGTGGTCACAACCACAGCCAAACTCGCCAGCACAACTGCTCTTGACCGCTATGCCTTGAGGGTTTACAGATCGTCGCCGCGCAGCGCCTTTTTTCGCTATAGCACAGCACGATTAACAGGCGTTGAAGTGATCAATCAGATCAATGAGTTCATTGGCAGCGTTCACCACATCTGAACGGCCTTCTTTTTCCGCGTGCCGCTTCATGTTCTGCAAGCCGCTGCGGTGTACATTTCTGAAATCACCGAGCGCGAAATTGGGATCTACCTCAGATTTTTGATCATCTATCACCAGAAACCATTTAGAAAACTCATCCCCATCGGCACGTTTCCGGAATTGATCGATTTCAGCCGTGCTCGGTTGTACAGTTTTCCACATCGTGTTAATACGATATTTTCCGTCTTGAATTAACTGTCTAGCATTCTCAAGTGCATTCATGTTGACTGTGCCAGTCATCATTTTGCTCCTAAACTCTATCCTCAATACACAGGAATCTATCTGCGTCCTATAGGATTGACAGTACAACAAAGCAGAGTCTTTCGCATCCGTCAGGTGATTGATCTGAAGATCACCCGGTAAGAGGTAATCGCCCGCTCCCCCGTGTTCGGGTCTGTGCAGGGTACCGCTTCTAACGCTGTGTCAATCGGGCTGGCCGCGCTAGGCATATCAATGATATAGGACATGCCCTCCGTCATCTGGAAATCGGCAAACCCCGGGCCGCGCTCCGGGATCATACCAGTAACAAAATAGCTGTCCCCGCCCTGCCAGCGCGCCCGAATCGTCTGGCCGGGAATGCCAGTAGTGCCGTTGATCTCATACACCTGAACCTGTATCAGGCCGCTTTCCGTTGCGCTGCATAACGTGTTCACCGATATCGCCTCAAATGCCGAGACGTTCGCGGGAGTTGGCACGGTAACTGCCAGCGGCGTCGCCGTCGCCAGTATCGCGCTTTCCGGCGTAGAGGTTTTAGTCGCCGCTGGCGTCAGCGTTGGTGTTGACGTTGGCAGCGTCACATCTACAACCTGCGTCGGCGCGGCCATCGCACTGATCAGTTCGTCCGCGCACCCCACCCGCCCCTGCGGTTGGTAAAACTGCATCATACTGCGCACTGCCTGTAGGCCGCTGGTACTGTTCACGTAGCCCGTCGTTGCCAGACGGCATGCTGTATCAGCCATCGCCTGAATCGGATCGTCATTCAACCGCAAAGAAAGCAGTCGCTCCACGGCGCGGTCAAGGTTGCTATCTTCAGAGTACGCCAGCGCGATAGCGATGAGATACTGTTCCCGATCCGCCGTCTGAAGCTGCCACGGCGCAACATCAATCTCTTCAACCGGAAAAAATACCCACGCGATCAAGAGTCCTACAGCTAACCCTAAAGCAAAGCCAAGGATAACCCCAATGGGCGAGAAGAAGCGCCGCGGGCGCGTATATTTTGGAGAGGGTGTGCTTTCGGTATAAGACATTTTAATTCGTTATGCGCCAGACACAGGAAGTGGGCGGTAAGGTTCCATAATCGGCGTCAGCCGTCCCAAGCCTTCAGATAGGGCTACTAGAACCCGAATATCGCGCACATCACGTGAATTGGTGATATAGCGTTCGGTCACATCCTGAACGTAAGTAGGGATATTTTCTACCTGAAGCATCCGCAGTCGTTCCAACACACCGGTAATATCCTGATCAGCCAGATACCCCTGCGCGATCATCACCGTATATTCATCTTTGTATCGTTGTGCCAGCACCGTTGCGGCGCTGTCGGTTTGCTGTACTGGAAATTGAATCCATCCTAGATACAGCCCAAGCCCAAGCCCAACCAGCAGGGCAACTAGCAGCGATGCAAAGAAACGAACCATGATTCTCCCGGCAAACGTGAGATCAAAATGACCTCGTAATGAGTTCTAGTGTAATTGAGCCGCAGGCGGATCGCAAAGTAAGAGATCCGGCGCTGTCCTAACGATTAGCATCTAGGAGTTGCAGTTGTCACGATTCATAGCTAAGCTGAAAGGCGCAATGAAATAAAAACAGCCAGTAAAATACTGGCTGTTATGCCGGAGGTGGGACTCGAACCCACAAGCCCGTTAAGGCAACTGATTTTGAGTCAATCGTGTCTGCCAATTTCACCACTCCGGCGTGGTTACTCAAAATAGTAATTTGATGATAGGCGATTGTCAATGCCCGCGTCCCCAATGGAGAATGAAGCAGCGGTTATTCGAGCCGCGCAAAAGGGAAATCTTGAGGCGTTTAACGTGCTGGTGCGTCACTACCAGAACGCGGTCTACAGCCTTGCCTACCGCATGATGGGTGATTCATACGAAGCCTCTGACATTGCTCAGGATACCTTCATCACCGCTTATCGTAAAATCAGCACTTATCGAGGCGGCAATTTCCGTGCGTGGTTGCTCAGAATTTCAACGAATTTATGCTACGACTCGCTGCGCCGCGATAAACGCCGCCCTACCACGTCCATAGAAGAACTTGCGCCGCCTGAAGAAGAAGCGCCGCTGCCCGATCCTTCGCTGTCGCCCGAACAAATCACCGAGCAGCGTGAATTGGAACGCGCAGTGCAGGAATGCATTAGCGCCCTTTCTCCCGATCAGCGGGTGGTGCTGGTACTCAGTGACGTTGAGGGCTTTGATTACCAGAGCATTGCCGATCAACTGGATACCGCGCTCGGCACAGTAAAATCTCGCTTAAGCCGCGCGCGATCCAGCATCCGCGATTGCTTGCAGAGTGTCAGGGAACTTTTACCATCGCAATTCCGTCTATAGCACAGAAAGATAAGCCTGTTCTCAGGCAATAACGGATTTATTAGAAACAGTGAACAGTAACGATTTTGAATTAATTTCTGCATATCTAGATGAGGAGCTTCCCCCGCAGGAACGCGCCATCCTTGAACAACGCCTACAGCACGAGGACGATCTGCGCCATGAAATGGAGCTGCTGCGCGCCACTATTGCGCTGATAGGATCGCTGCCAGCGCTAAAGGCCCCCCGCGATTTTACACTGAAGACGCCACCCAAAACTGTAAGGCCGAAGATTAGCGTATTTCCAAGCCTAGTGAGCTTCGCAGCGGCAGCAGCAGCAGTTTTGTTAGTTGTGGCCGGAATCAATATGCTAACGCCTTCAAACATGTCACAGTCGGCGCCCGGCAGCATAGTTCAGGATATCGCGGCATTACCCACTACAACTAACACCCCGATGATGCTAGAAGAAATCTTAGCGACGCCGCTTCCAACGCTGTCTCCAGCAGTTGAACAACTTTATACGACAGACGATGCGCTGCAAAGCGAGGCGCCGCTGCCAGCCACCCTTGAAGCTGAAGTATTCGCTGCCGGCGGAATGCCCCCCGCAGTAGGTGCCATGCCCACTGCGTTTGGCGAATCCGAAAGTGAAACATCAAGCATGCCCGCAGCAGATGCAGCCGCGCAGGAAAATCAGGCGAGTTCAGTCATGGGTGGGGCAGCAGAAAGCAGCGGCCTTGCCGCCGTAACGGATACAAAGACGCCAGCAGATGAAACCCAAACCTTTGAAATGTTCGCTCAGGCAACACAGCTTCTAATACCAACAGATTCGCCTGAACCGTCATCCACAGCTACGAGTGAGCCAACGCCTCAAGTTGAGCAAAGTACCGCCCGCAATGCCTCCGCCACAGCAGAGGCCGCCGCAGGGGAAGCGCAGCGAAATGTTGCTGACGGGCGCGCGCAGCCGGAATCAGGCGCGCCATCAGTCACCGGAATCATATTTCTGACCGGCGGCGCTCTGCTAATGCTTGTGGCGATTGGCCTGTTTATCCGAAGCAGGCGGGCAGAGTCCAGTTCGTAAATGCCCTCAGAACCACGAAACGCAAATTTTATTTTCACCGTTGTGTAATGGGGGTGAGCGAATCGCTCACCCCCATTACATTTGCCTATCGTATTCCCCAGAGCTGAATTTCGTTCTCTTTCACAACAACCAGCAGAGTGTCATTACGTGCGAAGTAAACCTTGGTGGGGTATGAATATGATCCTGTCCCTGTGAAAATGCGCTCGGTCGTGAAGAAGCTGTATACGTTAAAACTACCCATATCTTCAGTCACAAGCAGGTTAGCGCCTTCGTTCACATCAAAGTGGTTGGTATCGCCTACCAAGAAATCCGCCGTGACGTTCCCGGTTTGCAAGCTCCATACATCCACCACACCGCCACTCCATCTGCCGTTTGTATAAGCACCCTGTTCGGTCAGCCCGACGAGAGCGGCGGCGGCAGGCACAACCATGATCTGCGAGGTCTCACCAAATGTCACCGCAATGACGCCATCCCGGACGCTTGACCCCATGCTTCCCGCCAGCTCTCCGGTTGTCACACTCCAAAGATCAACGTTGGCATACGTTCCTGCCAGCAGCGCCTGTCCGTTGGGGCTGAAGGCCAGTGAATGCACGTCGTCCACGCGCAACCCCAGCATATCGCTTCGCTCAAAACTCCGGCTCAGCATCCATGACCCAACTTCCCACAAATTGATTACTTCATCCGATCCCGCTGTCGCCAGCGTTAGCCCTGTGGGACTAAACGCGATAGCCTGTACGGTATCTGTATGCCCGCGCAGTGTGGCTACGACGCTCTGTTCGGTGGTGCCGTACACAGTTATGGTACTGCCGTTAGGATAGGCGATATAACTACCGTCCGGACTGATAGCAATTTCAGGTTGCGTAAAATCGCGGTAGCCTCCCGCGTTCGGCAGTTCGAACAGGCGCAGACTGGTTAGGTCATAAGCATAAAGCTGCTGCGGACCGCCAATTACGCTGCCGCCAATGATAATTACCCTCCGATCCGCGCTGATGCCTGTGATGTCCATGCTCACTGGCAGCGGCACTGTGCCGAGTAACTGCAATTGTGACGCATTCCCGTTAGTAATCGCCGTGGTTGGGAGTTGCAATACCGTAATGGTGGGCGGAAGCGCTGTACCAGTAGGG
>DAOTUZ010000176.1:0-2006 GCA_034437295.1 Anaerolineae bacterium
ACCACGATCCCCACATCTGCGATCAGCGGGTTTCCCGCATCATCTCTGAAATTCTCAAAACGCCCAAAGCGGTTGAAATGCACGCTTGTTGTCTCAGGTACTGCCACCTCCAGCGCCTCAAGGATCGTTGTCCCCGCGGTGATGTTGCCCGTGCGCCCTTGCCAATCAATCGTCCAGCCGCCGGATTGCAGGCCGATGTCGTCAGCCGCAGTTCCCGCCACGAAGATATGCTGCGTTTCCGGCGAGATCGGCAGCGCTTCGCCTTCATTCTTCAGCAGCACCAGCGATTGGCTCACCGCCTCGCGGGCGACGGCGCGATGCGTATCTGAACCGACAGTATTCAGCAGCGCCGGATCGTTGAACGGATGCTCGAACAGCCCCAATTCAAATTTCACCCGCAGAATCCGGCTTACGGCGTCGTCAATCCGTTCAAGCGAAATATCGCCGTTCTCAACGGCCTCCAGCAGGGTGCTGATGAACCGTTCAAAATCGTAAGGCACCATCGCCATATCCACGCCAGCGTTGATCGCGGTGGCGACAGCCTCATAGTAGTCCGCGCTGATTGTGTCAATTCCCGCCCAGTCGGAGATGGTGAATCCCGTGAAGCCCAGTTCACCCTTCAGTACATCGTTGATCAGGTAAGATTGTGCGTGCATCGGCAGGCCGCCCCAGCTTGAAAACGAGATCATGATGCTCTGTGCGCCATTTTCAATCGCAGAGATATAGGGCGGCAGGTAGCGTTCGCGCAGCGTCGCTTCATCTACAGGCGTCTCGCCCTGATCCATATATTCTGGCCCTAGGCGTGAGCTTCCCCACGTTGTGCCGCCGTCCCCGATATAGTGCTTCGGCGTCCCTAGCACCGATCCCGGCGCTGATAGCGAGTCGCCTTGCAGCCCTAGCAGATAAGCCGTACCCAGTTCAGTCACCAGATCGGTATTCTCACCGAAGCCCTCATAGGCGCGCCCCCAGCGAATATCCTGCGGCACCGCCACCACTGGCGCAAAATTCCAGTAAATGCCGGTGGCGATCATTTCCCGCGCGGTGATTTCTGCCGTTTGCCCGACCAGTTCAGCATTACGGGTTGCCCCAAGCCCCACGTTCTGCGGGAAGATCACCGCGCCCATGACGTTGTTATGCCCGTGAACGGCATCCACGCCATAAATCATCGGGATCGCCAGCGGGGTTGCCAATGCCGCCTCTTGAAACCCGTTGACCATTGCCGCCCATGCTTCAGACGTATTGGGTGAAGGGGAGCCGCCGCCCCCGCTAAGCACGCTGCCGATCAACCATTCGGTCACGTCCGCCGGCGTCAGGCTGTTCTTCTCCACCTGCGTCATTTGCCCGATTCTTTCTTCTAGCGACATCCTCGCCAGCAGATCGGCGGCGCGTTCTTCCGCAGAGAGATCAGGGTTCAAATAGGCCGGCGTTTCCTGCGCCAGCAGCGGGGCGCTAAGTACAAGCAGCATGATGCCCATCACAATAGAGATGATGGCACGATTATGAAACATGTCTTCTCCTTCAATTAATTCAGAATTAGCAATGAATAACCGGCGATTCACCCGTATCTAATGGACTGAAAGGCGTCCGCGTAAATACGGCGCCCTTCAGCCTCCGCGCTTATCGCCCCTATTTCGCCACCAGTCGCAGCGTCATGATCTGATACGGCGTCAGTTCAAAACTCACGCTCTGCCCGTCGATCTCAAGCTGCGCCTCGTTCTCCTCCAGCAGATTACAGCGATACGCGGCCGCCAGCGGAAACCCCGCGCTTAGCGTCACTTTTCCGCGCGCGCGCTGGTCCTCATAAAGCCGCACGATCACCCCGTTGCCGTCTTGCGCCTGCTTCACCGTCTCGATCACCGCGTTTGGAGAGTCCACCCGCACAAATGATTCTGCGCCTCGTTCAGTCGCTTTTCCACCTGCTGTACGCCGCACGATCAGGGGGTTATTCAGATGATAGGCCGCCGGCACAACCCCGTTTCGCCAGTCGCCAGTATGTGGCAGTAGGC
>DAOTUZ010000177.1:0-62875 GCA_034437295.1 Anaerolineae bacterium
AGACGCGAACCATTTCCGCCCAATTTTCCGCGTTGTTGTCGGTGGGGCTGCCGCCGCCGCCGCTCAACACTGAGCCGATGAAATAGCGGGTGACATCTTCTGCGGGGATGCTGTTCTTTTCCGGCTGCGTGATCTGCCCGATCTTTTCGGCTAAGGTCATTTCAGCAAGCAAGGCATCTAGATCTCTGGTAGTTCCGGGCAATACAGGTGAAGCGAACAAGATAAGTCTCCTTCTTAGATGATGGGGCAAGCGCATGCCTTGCCCCTACAAATGCGCGTCGTTTCCGGCTTAGGCTTCGGCTGCGTTGATGCGGTTGAAGATGGTCGAAAACGCGAAATCTTCTTGAATGACGCCGCTGCATGTATCGCTGACCAGCGCCATATTGGCCGAACAGGTTTTATCGCGGCCAATTGACCACATGGCGGTGAGGCGGATGCCGTTTTCGATGACAAAATCGGTGATGAGCGCGGCATCTTCAAGCGTGAAAACCTGCGGCTGAACGTCGTTCAGGCCGATCATCGGGGTGAGGCCGATGCGCGCCCAAACTTCTTCACTGCTAAGATCAGGGTACAGTTCAGAAAGCTGCGCGTGCAGGCTTTCGGCGGCCTGAATGGTGAGCGGCCCCATCTGATCGGGCGGGTCACTTTCGCCGTAATTCATGGTCATGACGTTGACCAAGCTCACATCTAGCCCGTGTTCGAGCGCAGAACGCAGCAGATTCAACCCGTCTTCGGTCAAGCCAAAGGGGGCAACCGGCAGGGTGTAGGCAATTTCGAGCGTGCGGCCTTCGGCTTCCGCCCAATCTTGGAGGGCGGCCAACGCCTGATTGCGGCGATCTACGGACTCGGTTTCGCGCAGGCTGACGCCTTCCACGTCAAAATCGAGCCAGCGCGCATCGAGATGCTCAACGACAGCCTGATACTGCGCGATCAGGGTGTCTAAATCTTCACAGCTTCGGGCGAGTTCGGTTCCGCCAGCCCCGCCAAAGGAAGGGATCACGTCGCCGCCAGCTTCGCGCAGCGCCTCAATATAGGTGGTGACCTGAGACTCGCGCAGTACCTGCAGGCCGTTGGTCCAGATGGGGGTACAAGGGTCTGAGCCGCTGAGGACGAAAGCGAGCGTGAAGTAAGGGACGCCGGTCAGTTCTTTGAGGTAGCCCAACGGGAAAGCGCCGGGGTAGACGTAGGGCGCGTAGAACTGATCGGGAAAGCCTTCCCGTTCGGGTTCGGCGGTTGTTTCCTGCGCGAATGCTGGAAATGCTAGAAATAGGGCTGCCAGCAAGACGATGAGCGCGAACAGGTAGGCTGCTGCGCGTTTGGCGCCGGGCGCGGCTTGAACTGTAGGGGTATTCAAGATACGGCTCATGGGCTTTTCCTAAGTCCTTTTGGGCGCATTTTCGAGATAAGCGCGGTAATTGCCGACGAGATGTTCGATGGGGGACTGGTAGTATTCTTCGGGTGTAACCCCCAAGTTGACGGTGTGAACTGCCGGTTTGACGGTTGGCCTAGTGGCGGCGAACTTCTTGATCACTTCGGTGTGCGGCTTGAGCGAACCATCGGGGCGAATGAGGCCGAAATGCCGTTCGTGCTTGGATTCTTTGCAGGGAGGCAGCTCCCATAATTCGGGGATGTAATCGGCAAAGCACCAAAGCATCGCGCCAGTAGCGCCGACATCGACTAAGCGGGGCAGCACGGCTTCGATATAGGCGGCAAAATCGGCTTCGCCGGCCATGAACTGGGTGCGGGGGTTACCGTAGGCCGTCCACTCCCACACCTGCGAAGGGCCGCCTTCGGGGGTGGTACAGCCGCCCCATTCTTCCATGAGGGTGGGCTTGCCGCAAAGGGCGCTGGTGACGGCGCAGGTATAAGGCACAAAGTCGGGGTCAAGCGGGCCTTGCGCCCACGGGACATACATCGGGTAAGAGTGCATGACGGCGACATCGGTTTCGGCGTAAACTTCGTGAATACGGAGGCCGTTATCGCGGTGGAGGCTGTCGGCATGGAGGTCGTAGGTGACGGGGTGTACGGGGTCAATGGCCTTGATCAACTGGGTCATTTCGCGTACCCATGCCTGCCCTACGGCTGAACTGGGCGGCCACGCGAACAAGTCGGGTTCATTGCCGAGATTCCACATCCAGATGCCGGGGTGATCTTTGAAACGGCTGACAACTGCCGTCAAGAGCAGTTTTTCGGCGGCCAACGCCTGCGGATCGGTGTAGGGGTTGCGGTACATGCTGTTGACAATTTCGCCGCCGCTGATCAACTGGCGTACTTCCGAGAAATATTCGGAATGAGGCGGGGAATCGGGGTCTAAGAGCCAGCGGGGCGACCAGTTGGGGCCGCTCATGTGGCCGGTGAAGAAGGTGACATCAAGGCCGAGATGATTTTTCGCGGCAATATCGCAGACGATGCCGAAATTTTCCAGACATTCGGGGGATACGCTGTCTGAGGATGGCTGCCAGTCGTCCCAAAGCAGAAAAACACGCACGACGTTCATGCCTAAACTGGCGATGAGAGCGAAATCGGCTTCGACTTCCGCGGCCTCAAAATTTTGCCACCAATACATGGCCTTCTTGCGAGGCCAGTAATTCACGCCGAGAACAAAAGGTTGTTCCATGATTGATTTACCCCTTAGCCCCTGCTTAGAGGGGACGCATAAATGATCGTTTGTTAGTCTGACGCTCTGAACCTTAGCCCTGAACCTTAGCCCTGAACCTTACCCCCCGGCACCCTCTCCACAAGCAACCTCACCCCTCCACAATGGAGAGGGGGAGAAAGATGGGGCGATGAGGGGGTGTTATGCGGCTGGAATCACGAAAAGGGTCATGGATTGGGCGGGGGCGGTGATTTGCGCGCCGCTGGCTAAGGCGATGGAGTCCTGCTGTTGGGCGTTATGCGCCGCGTCAAAAAGCCAGACTTCGGCATCCCCGCCGGCCTCAAATGCGCCAAGATCGAGCGTCTTAGCTGCGGCTTCAGGGCCAAGATTGATGACGATCACGGTGAGCGCGCCATCTTCGCGCAGCGCGGCGTAAACGGGAACATCGGGATCGGTGGACGTGGCGCTGACCAATTCACCGCCAAAATGGGTGTACATGACGTAGGTATAGTAGATCGGGCGGACGCCGTTGCTGGTGATCAGGCCGTAGCAGCGGGGGCCGATGCCCTGCATATCCCACGAGGCGGCGATATCGACCTGATTCTCAATCAGGCGGCCAAGCACGTCCGCGAACCAGAGGGCATTGTAGAAAGAGTCGAGACTGGCTTCACCGCCGCAGCTCAAGCTGGAATTGGAGTTGACTTCGGTGACGGCAATCGGGTATTCGCGGCCAGTGGTATCAAGGATGATCTGCCGCCAATTGGGGACGATGGTATCCCATTCACGGCTGTTGACGCGCAAATCTTCGATGGTGGCGATGGCATCACGGGTTGCGCCGAGGCCGGGATAGGGGTAGCGGTGGAAAGAGACGATATCCACGAGATCGCCATTGGCGCGCAAGAACTCGATGAGCCAGTCTTTGCCTTCGCTGTCGCGGGGATGGCCGCCATCTTCGCCTTCAGAATAGACGATATTTTCGCCGTCTACGCTGAGGGGGACATACTGGGTGATGTCGGGGCCGACGAGGATGATTTCGGGGTCAACTTCAAGCATGGCTTCAGCGATGGCGCGCCATTCACGGTTGAAGCGCCCGGTGGTGTAGTTGTCCCCGATGGTGCTGCCGAAGATATTAGGTTCGTTGCCGATGCTCCAATAACGGATGTTGTGGCCGCGCTCGATATTGGCATAGCGCACGACTTCGGCGGCAGCTTCAGGCGATCCACCGGCTAAGCGAACGGTCATGAGCGGTTCGGCGCCGATAGCCCGCGCCTGATAGACGAACACGTCAACGACAGAATTACGCACGTCGAAACGGTCGCTGTCGCCACCACCGAGACGGGCGAAATTGATGCCTGCGGCAGCGGCGGTGTCGATCATGGAGATGGGGATGATGGCGTTCTGGCCGAGATTAGAGCCATAGACGAAGGGGCTGATAGTTCCGAGTGATTGGCTGGCATCTACGGTTAAAACATCATCTTGCGCGGAGATGACGGAGACGCTCAAGCAGAGAATGACGAGTAGAAGTAGGATTTTTTTCACGGGATTATTTCTCAAATAAGTGGATTTGATCGGATTGTGAGGGATCAGATTATGTGACCCTCACCCCAACATATCGTCGGAGTGAGGGTTGTTAAAGCGAACGACGCGAGCCTACTTTTCGACGCCGGTGATGACCACACCGCGCATGAAGACTTTTTGAGCGAACAAGAACAGCATCACCGGCAGAACCATCGCCATGAGCGAGGTTGCCTGTACCAGTTCAGGACGTGGGCCGTACTGGTAGTTGAACTGCTGAACGGCCACTGAGATCGGGAGTAGATCAGGCTGGCCGAGCAAGTAGATGAGCGGGTTAAAGTAGTCGTTCCAAGCGAAGATGATATGGAACATGCCGACAGCGATGATGGCCGCCCAAGACTGCGGGATGATGACGCTGGTGAGGACTTTGAAGGGGCCAGCACCGTCAATCATGGCCGCTTCGTCTAACTCACGGGGGAGCGTCATGAAGAACTGGCGCAACAGGAACACGTTAAAGGCGTTGGCGAAGAAGTGAGGCACGATCAGCGGCAGCCATGTGCCTGTCCAGCCGATTTTAGAGAAGAAGGCGTAGGTTGGAATGAGCGTGACTTGAGAGGGCAGAATGATGGTACCGATGAGGATGAGGAACCAGATATTCTTGCCGGGAATCGGGAAACGGGCGAAGGCATAAGCGACGCAAATGCTGGAAAGCAGTGTGCCGATCATGCCGACGAGGGCGATGACCAGCGTGTTGCGGAACACCTTTGGAAAATCGAGCATGTTCCAGGCGGTGGTGAAGTTCTCGAAATGAGGATGCAGCTCGGTGACGCGATCTAGACCGCGCCAATTGCCTTCCCAGGTGATCAGGCCGGCTTCGGGATTGGCGGTATCGAGGAACTGGCTGGACTGCCGGCCGGGCTGCACAAGGGCAAGCTGCTTGATGGTGCCATCGGGCATGGGGACGCGGAACTGGTCGTAGACATCCAGATCGCCGTCGCCGTCGCCATCATAAGAGAAGGTGATCGGCTCCATCGGCCAGATCAAGCCGGTTGCGCCTTCGGTGATCTGGTCGGTGGTTTTGACGGCGATCAGCGACATATTGGCGAAGGGCAGCAGGAACATGAAGACCAGCAGGAAGGCGAACATCGTTAGAAGCGAAATGACGGCGAACTTACGCAACTGGTGACTGAAAAAGGGCGAAGTATTGACGGAACGTGATTCTTTAGATGCAGCGGCCATGACTAATCTCCACTCGAGTAGTACACCCAACGGCGGGAGGTCGCGAATAAGACGATGGTGAGCAGCAAGCAGATGGCGAAAATTAACCAAGCAAGGGTTGCGCCGTAGCCCATGTTGCCGTAGGCGAAGGCGGTTTTATAAAGGTGCATATTGAAGAAATAAGTGGACTGCCCCGGTTGGCCGGTGCCACGAGAAACGATGTAGGGGACGACGAAGTAGTTCATGACGCCGATGGAGAGCAGCACGAGGTTGTAGAAAACGACGGGCGAGATCATGGGCAGGGTAATTTTGCGCCATTTGGTGATGGGGCCGGCGCCGTCCACTTCGGCGGCTTCGTAAAGCTCGGTGGGTACGCCTTGCATGGTGGCGAGTGTGGTGAGCATGGCGTTGCCAATGCCCCAGAGGCCGATGATCATAAAGGCGACAAGGATCCAGCTTTCATTTTGCAGCCAGGCGGGCGGGTCTTGCACGCCTAGCAAGCGCAGAATGCGATTGATCCAGCCGGCCTGAGTGTTCATGACGCTTTGCCAGATGAAGATGGCGGAGACCGCAGGAACAATATAGGGCAGATAAAATAAGGTTCTGAGAAGCGGCTTGCCTTTGACGGATTTTGAATTGAGCATCGAGGCGATCAGGATGGGAACGATCAGCCAGAAGGGGATGGCGATTAGGGCGAACTTAAAGGTGACGCCCAGTGAGGTAATGGTTAGCGGGTCGCTGAAGAGCATCTTCCAGTTATCCAACCCGGTGAAAGTGACAGAGCCATCTCCCAGGTCGAACCTAGTGAAGGTGAAGATGAAGGATGCGATGATGGGCGCAGCGGTGAAAATGACGAAGCCGATTAGCCAAGGGGAGAGGAAGATCCATCCCCACATGCGCTGCTGGCGCTGCAATGAGCCGGATTTATTTTTCGCCCCGACGAGCGCCACATCTGGAGGGAGCGCCCCGGCGTGGGACTGGTCAACGGTAGCCATAACCTTCTCCTGTTGGACTCGGCTAACAGTAAGCTAATTTTCCAAAGGTGATTCATCACTGTTGTAGATAAAAGTGCATTATGAAAGGGCAATATTGAGTTTTTAGAAGAAGGGCGCGCCGGAGCACGCCCTTCTTTGTGTAGATGAAATTAGCTAGCGGGCTGATCGACGATGGACTGAACGTCAATGATGAGTTGATCGAGGGATGCATCAACATCGACATCGGCGCCAGTGTCGCCTTCGATTTCGGTCTGGAAGGCGAATTCGCGGTCATAGACCTGAGACCAGTTGGGCAGCCATGATTCGTGGTGCTGAGAACCGGAGTTGGTGTGCGCGAGGCTGTCGATGACGACCTGCCAGTTCACGCCCCAAGGATAGGCTTCATCCTTAGAGTCAAAGTAAGAGTCAGCAAATTCGGGCAGCGCGGGCATACCACCGTAGGTGGGCGCCAACTGCTCAACGCCGACGGTTGCCAGGTAGTACAGGAACTGGGCGGCAGCGTCAGGGTTCTGGGTCGAAGCAGGAATACGGAAGGTATCTGCGTCGGCTGCGACGTGCTGTTCACCGTCGAGGGAAGCGGGCACCGGGGCGATATCCCATTCGAAATTACCAACCGAGTTGCCGATGCAGCAGGTGTACCACAGCGGGGTGATGGCCATACCGAGCTTGCCGGTCTGGAAAATGTTGTCGCTGCCAGCACCGAGGGCTTCGCTAACGGCGGCTGCGCGATTGGGCATAATGTGGTGCGTCCAGATGGCGTCTTGCAGCCAGTGGCTGGCTTCGCGCCAGCTATCGGGCATGGAGACGGTGTTGGTGGCGGCATCGTAGTAGGTGCTTTCCGGCTGGATGTCAGTCCAGATCAAACGGATACGCGCCCACTGGAAATTGAGGCCGTACTGAAGGATATTGGCGGGGTCAAAGTCGGCGCTGGTGGCGTCGTTGCCATTGGCGTCAACGGTGAGAACCTTGGCGATTTCGACGAGGGTGTTGTAATCCCACGGCGCTTCGGTGCCATCGGGCCACACGTAGGGGGCGCCGAATTCTGCGGGGGGATAGTTCAAGCCGGCTTCATCGAAGAGGTCACGGTTGTAGTAGGTGATTGAAGGATAGACCAGCAGCGGCAAACCGCTGTAGCCCTGATTGGCGGTTTCGTACAGCGCGACCAGTGAAGGATCGAACACGCTCAGGTCAATGCCCAGCTCTTCGATGTACGGGCCGATGTCCAGCCATTCAGCGCGGTGAGAACCACCGACGCCGATGGGGCCAACGATATCGGGGGGGGTGCCAGCGGCCACGAGGGTGGCGAAGGTATCCCACGCGGTTTCGAAGGATGGCGCGACATTTAAGTTGACGTGAATATCGGACTGGGATGCATTGAAGGCATCCACAACCTGCTGCTGCACTTCAAGCTGTTCGGGCTGAGTGCCGGTGCCAAGGCCGACGAACCAAGTAATTTCAGTGGGGCCATCCTGCGCCATTGCGGGGAGTGCCAACACGGCGAATAAGGCGACGATTACGAGAAGTAGAGCTTTGGATTTCATTGAAAAATTGCCTCCCTAAAGGTTTGTTTCGTTAGGTCGTGCTTCGGACATCCATTGCAACAAGATTTCGAGAATACGCAACTCCTTCCTCTCAGATCCAAACCATATGGAGTATTACGTTAAACACTGATCACCATTAGCGGTAATCAACGCGGGAGAGTCGTGTGCCACAGCATCTATAGTGATCATGAAAATGTGGCGCCGATGTTTGAGATAACCGGTTAAAGAGAGCTACCGGAAGGTTCATTCATCAAAAATCTTCAAAGAATGCGCAACACTTTCAACACACCTGATCGTTTCTGGGAGCGCTCCCACAATTAAATCGTAACTTGCTCAAAAGGCTTTGTCAACAAATGATTCTGGAAAATTCATCGAAACTGAGGTAACTGCTCATAATTGAGTGAAGATGTAGGGTTAAAGCAATTTTTGCGGGACGGGTGAATCAGGGCAATTTGCACAAAATGGGTTAAGGGAGGGGAAACCTCACCCCTCAATTCTTGCAGTCGTATACAGAAACCTCACCCCCGGCCCCCTCAGCCGTACACAACCTCACCCCCCGGCCCCCTCTCCGTGCACAACCTCACCCCCCGGCCCCCTCTCCGTACACGGAGATGGGGAGAAAGATAGGGGCGTGGGGGCAAGGGATGTGGGGGCATAATGCATTATGCCCCTACGGGTGGGTGATGCGCGCGGGGGATTTGGGGCAAGCGTGAACGCGGGACAGGCTGGATTCAGGTTATGATAGCAGGAACTAAAGGCTAATTTTGGTCAAAAAATATACAGTTCAACGAATGGATTTGGATGATGCAATCGTTATGGAATGTGGATGAGGCGGCTGGATTTATCGGAGCATTGAATCAGCGGGTTTACAGCTCGCGGCTGTTGGGGCGGGATAAGACGCTGGTGATGCACGGCGGGGGAAATACCTCCGTGAAGGTGATGCAGCCGGATTTATTTGGGCGTGACCAGCAAATTTTATACGTGAAAGGCAGCGGCTGGGACCTTGAAACGATACAGGCGCAGGGCTTTTCACCGTGCAAGATGGATGTTTTGCTGGCGCTGGCGATGCTGAATGAACTTTCGGATATACAGATGGCGAATGAACTGCGGGCTTCGATGCTGGATATGGGCGCGCCTTCGCCTTCGGTGGAGGCTATTCTGCATGCGCTGATTCCGCATCCATTTGTGGATCATACGCATGCTGATGCGATCATCGCGATCACGAATACGCCGGACGGGCGCAAACGGATTGAGGAAATTTACGGCAACCGAATGGTGATCATCCCTTATGTGATGCCGGGCTTTAAGCTGGCGCGGCAGTGCGCTGAAGCCTTTGAGAAACAGGCGCACGCCGGCACAGAGGGGATGATTTTGCTGAAACACGGCATTTTCACGTTTGGGGTGACGGCGCAAGAGAGCTATGAACGGATGATCGCGCTGGTGGATGAGGCGGAACGGTATCTTGATCGGCAGCAGGCCTTCACGGTGGAGTATCCGCAAGTGACGCCGCCGGCTGAAGCGCAGCGGGTGGCGCTGGCGGCTTTCCGGCGGGAAGTTTCAGATACAGCGGGTTTTCCGGTGATCATGGCTTCGCACAATGACACGCAGGCTTTGAGCTTTGCCCGCCGCGCTGATGTGCGGCAGGTGGCGCAGCGGGGGCCGCTGACGCCGGATCACGTGATTCGCACGAAACGCCTGCCGCTGATTGGGCGGGATACGGCGGGGTTTGTCGCAGATTATCGCGCTTATTTTGAGGCGAATAAAGGACGCAGCCCTACCCCACTGACGATGCTAGACCCTGCCCCGCGCATTGTGTTAGATGCGGATTGGGGGATGCTGACGATTGGCAGAACTGCTAAAGAGGCGGCGATTGCTGAAGATATTTACCGGCATACGATACAGGTGATTTTACAGGCGCGGGCGATGCAGGATTATGAGGCTTTGCCGGCTGAAGATGTTTTCGACGTTGAATATTGGGATTTGGAACAGGCGAAACTGCGCGCGGGTGGCAAAGCGCCGGTATTCACGGGGGAAATTGCGCTGGTGACGGGCGCGGCCAACGGGATTGGCAAGGCCTGCGTGGAATCACTGCTGGCGCGGGGCGCGGCAGTGGTGGGGCTGGATATTAACCCGGCGATTGAGACGCTGTTTCAGCGCCCGGATTATTTGGGGATACGCTGCGATCTGACTGATGAGGCGCAAATTACGGCGGCGATTGAGGCGACGGTTCGGCGCTACGGCGGGTTAGATATGCTGGTGCTGAATGCGGGGATTTTTCCGGCAGGCACGCCTATCGCTGATCTATCGCTGGCGGAATGGGACAAGGTGCTGCGGATCAATCTGGATTCAAATTTGGCGCTGATGCGGGAAACACATCCGATTTTGAAGGTTTCCCCACGCGGGGGGCGGGTGGTGGTGATCGGCTCAAAGAACGTGCCGGCGCCGGGGCCGGGCGCGGCGGCGTATTCGGCCTCCAAGGCGGCGATGACGCAGTTGGCGCGGGTGGCGGCGTTGGAATGGGGCGGCGATGGGATACGGATCAATACGGTGCATCCGAACGCGGTCTTTGACACTGGCCTATGGACGCCAGACGTGTTGGAAAGCCGCGCGAAACATTACGGGTTAACGGTGGCACAGTATAAGACGAATAATGTGCTGAAAGTAGAAGTGACAAGCCGCGATGTAGGGGAACTGGCAGCGGAGCTTTGCGGGCCGGTATTTTCACGGACGACGGGCGCGCAAATACCGATTGACGGGGGGAATGATCGGGTAATTTAGGGGGGAAGGGGCTGGCCTTATAGTGAGGCTTATCAGCGGATTTGATGACATTTATTCCTTATATTTGATGCATAGATTCGGATACCATGCGGATAAATGAGGAAAGGATATTAGAGATGTTGTCGCGTATTTTAATTCCGCTGGATGGGTCTGCGCTATCGAATACGGCATTGAATTTCGCGGAGCGGGTGGTGAAAACGCAGTGTGAAATCATCCTGCTGATGGCGGTAGAGGACTCGGATCTTCTGACCTATGATCCGAACCCGAAGATGAATTTGAACCCGGAATATAACATCGTAAGCAATGGATTTGAAGCCGCTAAACGCCACCTGGAAGAGGCGGCGGATACCCTGCGCGAGCATGGTTACCCGACGACAATTTGCGTTGAGGTAGGCGAACCCGCACAGGTGATAACGCGAGTCGCCAATTCATTGAGCGTAGATATGATCGTGATGTCTACCCATGGGCGGACGGGGATAGACCGCCTGCTGCATGGCAGCGTAACCGGGCAGGTGCTAGGCGCGGCGGCGCAACCTGTGCTGGTGGTGGGGGGGCAGAAGTAGGGCAGGACGGCTCAAGGAATCTGATACTCGCGGATGATCGCATTTTCCGGTTTGATTTTTGTGGACATTAAGGATGCCTTGCCGCTACGAACCTCATTCCTCCGTTCTCTTCTCTGTATACAGGGATGGGAGCGGGGGGGCATGGGGTGAGTTTTAGCCGGGTGATTTGGAGGGCGGAGGCACGATGTCGTCAATGTTATGTTTGACGGCGTAGGCGGTTGCTTCGGCGCGGTTGGCGACATCGATCTTTGCCAGCACGCTGCTGACGTAGTTTCTGACGGTACCTTCGCCTAGATAAAGCTTGACGGCGATCTGCCGGTTGGTGAGGCCGTGAGCAACTAGCGAAAGTACTAGTAATTCTTGCGGGGTGAGGTCGCTAAAGGCAGCGGCCTGCTGCGCTTTATCGGCCTTGCGCATTTCGGTGAATACGGTGACGGTTAAGGCGGGATCGAGGATATTTTCGCCACGACTGACGCGATCAACAGCCTGCACGAGGTCATTATCGCCAATGCGTTTAAGCACATACCCTGAAGCTCCGGCGCGAATGGCCGCGAAAAGAAGCTCGTCTTCGGCGTAAGTGGTGAGCATGATGACGCGGCAATGGGCTACGGACGAGACGATTTGACGGCATGCCTCAATGCCGGAAATGCCGGGCATACGAATATCCAGAATCGCCACATCAGGTTTATATTCGCGGGCTTTGGACACGGCTTCTTCGCCAGTAGAAGCCTCTGCGACGACCTGAAACTGATGATGTTCCAGCAGGGTTCGCAACCCTAACCTTACGACTGAATGATCATCGGCAATGAGAACGCGCACCGTTTCATGCATACGTACTTCCTTTGTAGACCAAAAGGATTTACGGGTATTATAAATTCAAAACAGCTTATTCGATGAGATTCTGTATGGCGAGTAACGAATCACCTACAAAAGAGGTGACGATTGTCCTAACCACGATGAAAGCTATTGCCGAAGCGGTGCTGCATGCCGCGGAAGCCGGAACTTTGCGACAGGTTTTACAGCAAATTGCGCAGGTTGCCAAGCAGCTGGTGCAAGCGCGCTATGCGGCATTGGGCATTCCGGGTGAACACGGCGAGATGAAGTATTTTGAAGTTGCTGGCATGGATGAGGACGAGATCAAGCGCATTACGCATCCTCCGGTTGGGCGTGGCCTGCTAGGGGTGGTGATGCAGGATCGTGAGTCGCTGCGGCTTGAGCATATCCGCGAACATCCCCGCAGTTCTGGATTTCCTGATCATCACCCGGCCATGGATCGTTTTCTAGGCGTGCCGGTGCAGGCAGGCGTGCAGCTTTTCGGCATGTTGTATTTGACGGATCGCCTTGATGACCAGCCGTTCACAGAGGAAGATCAATGGTTGGTGGAATCGCTGGCGGGGTATGCGGCGCTGGCGATTGCTGGCACGCAGTTGAGCGAACAACGGGGACGGCTGACGCTTCTGGAAGAGCGCGAGCGCGTGGGGATGGAACTGCACGATGGCATCATTCAATCGCTGTATGCGATAGGGATGCGCCTGCAACTGCTGAAACTTTCACAACCGGCGCTGGCCGATGAGCTTTCAACGGCGACACACAGCCTGGATGCGGTCATTGAAGATATTCGACACTATATATTGAACCTAAAAGTTGCCCATTACGAGCAGCAATCGCTGCGGGTGAACCTGCTGGATGCGCTGGCGCGGCTGCATATTCCGGATACGCTGACGGTGGAAATTCATGCGCCGGATCGGCAGCCGCCGTTTGGGCCACCAGTGGTTGAGGCGGTCTGCCAGATTGCCTATGAAGCGATCAGCAACGTGATTCGCCATGCACAGGCGACCAATGCGACGATAGAAGTGACCGAAAACGCGCACGAGTTTCGGATGGTGATCCGCGATGATGGGCGTGGGTTTAACCCGACGGGGGACGGCGAACGCCATGGGCTGGGGCTGCACAATGTAATTCAACGGGCGCGGATTTACGGGGGCAATGTGGAAGTGGAAAGCATGCCGGGAAGCGGCACGCGGTTGATTCTGACGCTGCCAACGTGAGAAGGGCATAAAAAGTGGCATATGTCATAGGGACGGCATGACCGATGTCTATCGGGATTCCTCTACAATAAGGTAACACGACCCATTGGAGGAATTGTTATGTTAAGAGAAACGAAAGTGCGCGAGTGCATGACCTCTCCGGTGATTTCGGTGACAGTGAACAGCCCACTGCCGGCGGCGAAAAAAATCATGCTGGAAAATGGCATTCGCCATCTGCCAGTGGTCAAGAATAATAAATTAGCTGGTATTTTGAGCAGCGGGGATATTCGCCGGGCAAGCCCATCGGATGCGACTTCATTAAGCATGTGGGAACTGAATTACCTGTGGGATCAGATTCAGGTTGAAAGCGCAATGAGCAAAAAGGTGATTACGGTGCATCCAGATACACCCATTCTGGAAGCGGGACATTTGCTGATTGAGCATCGCTTTGGCTGTTTGCCGGTGGTAGACGAATCCGGACAGCTTGAAGGGATCTTGACGGAAGTGGATATTTTGCGATTTATGATTGAAACTATCGAGGCAAACGAGTTACCCTATGCCGATGTAGTAGACGAAAGCTGGTCAAGCCCTTCACCATGAACGTTTATGATGTGATGACCCGTAATCCAGTGGTCATACGCGCCGATACTTCGATTGCGGCTGCGCTTCACAAGATGAGTGAGATGGAATGCCATCATTTACCGGTGCTGAGCGCCGAAAAGCATTTGATCGGCATTTTGAGCTTTGGCGACTGCCAACTTGCGCTAGGCAAACTGCTGAACAGCAAAAAGCTGCCACCGGCATTAACGGCTGGGCGCGATATTCCGGTGACGAGCGCGATGACGCATGCGCCAATTGTGATTGAAGCCGATGAACCGGCATTTGAGGCGGCGCGGCTGATGCTGGAGAATTACATTGGCTGCCTGCCGGTGATGCGCGGCGAGACGCTGATCGGGATTGTGACGCGATCCGATTTATTGATGGCGTTCATGGCGATGTCGCAGCGGGTGAGGGAATAACTGCCCCCTCTCTCGGAAGTGGGGGCGCGCTATAGGGACGCGCCCCTGCAAGCCCGTGTCATTGACGGGCGTTTTTATTCGTTGATGGTTACCCCACTTTCAGAGGCAATTTGCGCGAAAAAGCCTTTCGCTTCGGGTGGTGATTCCCCGGGGAACGGCTCTTGCAAGCCTACTTTCGCCAGAAGGTAGGAGAACATCAGCTTCATGGTGCTGATGATGGGGACGACGAGAAACGCTGCGAGAATGCCGCCGAGCGCCATACCGATAAGCACGCCGACGACGACCACAATCACCGGCAGCTTCACGGATTTGCCTACCAGCGGCGGAGAGATGACGTTGTAAACCAACTGCGAGTAGATCGTTTGTACGATCAGGTTGAGCAGCATAAACGTGATGTGATCCATTTCCGGGAAGCGCGTGGAGCCGAGCAGTAGGGAAATGATGACCAGTGGGATGACGGAGATTAAGCCGCCCACGGTTGGGATGACCGAGAAAAAACCATTGAAGATTGCCAGCGGAAGCGCCCCCGGCACGCCAAAAAGGATGAACTGGATATAGGCCATCACGCCGAGGATGAGGCCGATCAGCACCTGCGATTTGAAAAAGCCAAGCCAGATACGATCCAGACGAGAGAACAGAATTTGTACTTCGCGCCGGTAGCGAGGGCTGACGAACTGGCCGACGCCACCGCCGTTGCCTAAATCCAACAGCGCCAGAAATGAGATGAACAGGGAGATGGCAAGGACGGCGATCATTGAGGCGACGCTGGTGAAAACATCCACGGCAGCTCCGGCCACCACGCCGAGCATTTCGAGGGCTGACCCGGCCACAGCGAGGAAGGTTGGCATTTCACCTTCATGATTGGGCGGCGTGACGCCATTCGTAACCTCTCCGGAGGCCAACAGGGAAGACTCGCCGGTGAAGAAGGGCGTAAGCACTTGAACCAGCGGATCGAGTGCAATATCGCGGCCAAGAATTGAGATGACGGACTCATCCGGCTCATAGGCGAGGATCCAATCTGCGACCTGCTCATAAGCGACCTGAACATCGTCTACGAGCGTGTTCACCCCGTCTATTATCGCTGGCAACAGGGTGAAGAAGAGTACTAGCAAGACGATCACAATTGCGAAATAAATGGCGATGACCGCTGCGGCGAAGGAAAGCGGCGTGTGCCGAGCCAGCGCGCGCGCTGGCAAGTAGAGCACAAAGGCGATGATGAAGGCGAATAAAAGAGTCGTCAGAACGGGCCTGATGAGCAAGATCAGGAAAATTCCGAAAAGGAACATCATCACCCCGATGATGTAGCGCGTAGGCGTTGGAAACTGGGGGGTGATGATGTCAGGCGTGGTTTCTTGTGGCTGCGGTGCTGGCACAGACATCCTTTTGAGCCTCCATCGGCAGGGTTGGAAAAACTTGATTGATAAAAAAATCGTGATCGAGCGATTGATTCAGGCGCTATGGGTATGCTGAATAGGCACACTTAATCATAGCAATCTCTGACGGAAAACTCACTAGCGGCGCGGATTGGGGAATACGGTCATGTTCAAAAAAATATTCAAAAAACGGACAAGGCATGCGTTGTCCCTACGGGGAAACCTCACCCCTCAATCCCCTTTCCGCGCGCGGCCTGAGGGGAGGGAAGGTTAAAGAATGGGCGGGGCGATCAATTTTGACAGCACTTCGGCGGTTTTGGATTTATTGATGAATCGCTGGCGATAGCGAATGATCAAAAGGATCAGGGCCAACTGGAACAAGGTTGCCAGCACGGCAGCAAACTGCTGGTAATAAAAGGTGAGCAGATTGACGGTGGTGAGGTTGATGATGAGGGCGACGAAGGCGACTCGCGTGCCGAAATCATCGCGGGAAAGCAGGATGGCGATACCGCTGATGAATACCAGTGCGCCGATCAAGCCCTGTAAGGCGATGAGGACAAATTCCCAAAGCAGGGCGTTTGGGCCGAAAAAGCGGGGTTCTGCGGCGAGCAGCATCTCTGCGATGGAGGTATCCCGCGCTTGCGGATTGATTAAGACGAGGATGGTGACCGACAGCGCGATCAGCGAAGAAATGCTGAACACGATTGAGGCCACAACGAGGATAACGCGCAGAAGATTGCGTTTGAGGTACTGGCCCTCAAACTTGAGCAGTGAAGCGTGGAGGCGATTCCACCATGAGACACGCTGAGGGGTAATTTCTAGGGCGGGATCATTCAGCACTTCGATTAGGTGCATCGCCAGCACTTTCATATCATCACTGGCTTCTTTGTCAATTAGCACAGCGTTCAAATGTTTGAGCGATTCTTTGCGCTCGCCGGCATCCAGATCGTGATCAATGACATTGGGAAGCAGTTCCAACACGGTATAAAGCGCGGTACGTGATCCCTTATTACGGCGGCTGCGAACGATTAAATAGAGCAGGGTTGTTCCGACGAAGAAGACGTAAATGATGGGCGCGGCCAGCGGGAAGAAGTAATCATTGGTGGCGGTGATGAATTTGCCGACCTCATCAATGAAAAGGCCAACGCCGATGCCGGTGAGGATGGCACTAAGGGTATACATCAGGGGATTGACGAAGATGAGGGGCAGGATTGCGCCGGCGAATAAGAGCAGGCCGCCCCACAACATATGGGCGATATGAAAGGTGCCGCCGCCAATTTGAGGATAACCGGCCAATTCGAGAAACAGGCGCGTGCTGATGACTGAGCTACCAAACGAGATTAGCATCAACAGCAGGTAGCCCTCTGCATTTATTCGCTTGACCAGCCCATGATTGGCGCGAATTTGGATACTCATATGGCTGCCCTTTCGACAGAAATTATTTAACGACAGCGGACGCAGCGCCTTCGCGAACGGGGTTGATGGGGGATTCTGTCATGTTCAAAAAAATATTCAAAAAACGGACAACGCATGCGTTGTTCCTACGGGTAGAACCTCACCCCTTAAGCCGCACACGGAGAGGGGATTGAGGGGAGGGAAGGTTAAAGAATGGGCGTTCATGAGCGGCGTTTGAGCAGATTGAGGATGCGGGGCAAGGCGCGGGTATAGGCGGCATAGAGTGCGGGGTTTGGCACAAAGTCCCATGCGCCGATATGGCGGGTGACGGTGCCATGAAAGCCGCGCTTGAATTGGTAAACCCCCCATAATTTATCGCTTTCCACAAATTCATCGGGCGCGCCCCAGAAATCGTAGCAGGCATAGCCATTGGCTTTGGCCCAACGGATGGCTGACCACTGCAAGAGATAATTGGGCTGCTTCTCACGGGCATCGTTAGCGGACATGCCGTAGAAATACCAGCAGGTGCGGCCAAAATGAAAGAGGATGATGGCGGCAATAGCTTGACGGTTGGCTTCGGCAATCAGCGGTAAGGCTAGGCCGGCTTCGATGAAGCGCCGCCATGCTTCCTGATAATAGGACAGCGGGCGGATTAAGAAGTTATCGCGCTGGCCGGTGGTTTGATAGAGATCATAAAGCAGCGCAAGATCGGCGGTGGTGCCTTCGCGAATGGTAACGCCTTCACGTTCGGCAGTACGGATTTTGCGGCGGGTGCTTTGCCCCATGGCGGCAAGTAATTCATCTTCAGACCGGGTTAGATCGGGGGTGACGGTGTTGCGGAACTGCACTTGATCGGCGGAAAAACGCCAGCCACGCTGTTTGAGGGTGGCGATCAATGCCTGCCCGGTGGGGTTGGCTGAATCGTCGGGATCAGCGGGGATGCCGGATGCAGCGATCACGTCGGGATCAATTTTGAGCCAGATAGCGCCGTGTTGATGGGCGAACGTTTGCAGTTGATTGAGCACGAACGCGGCGAGATTGGCATCTTCATAGGCTAAAGCCGGGCCTTTTGGGGCATAGATCACCTTGAAAGGGCCGACGCCCCGAACCCCTATTGAGGCCATCGCGACGATGCGGCCGGCTTGCGACCATGCAAGGCGGTGGGGCTGCCAACCAGTGGTGGCATGTTTGAACTCGCCCCATTCCCAAGTTTGCAGAATGTGAGCATAAGGAAGCTGACTGAGCGCAGCATTCCACGACTCACGGGTGATCAGTGAAACGGATTGTAGTGCGGACAAAATTCGATCCTGATTGCGGCGGTGGACGCTATCATTATAGTAGATACTGTGATTATTGATCGCAGCTATGGCACGCGGGGAGTGGGGACTTCCGAGGATATTGCCTTTCGGTTGTGTTCAAAAAATATTCAAAAAACGGACAACGCATGCGTTGTCCCTACGGGTAGAACCTGACCCCTCAATCCCCTTTCCGTGTGCGGCCTGAGGGGAGGGAAGATGGGGCATGGGCATCATACATGATGCCCCTACGGGTGGGTTTGGGTGGGATAGTTAGGTTCAAAAAATATTCAAAAAACGGACAACGCATGCGTTGTCCCTACGGATAGGTTAGAGGGGAGGCCACGCGGGGGGCAGCAGGGGTGAGGTCAAGGTCATATCCTGCTATTTCCCCACTCCCGAATAAGCGTTATTCGCCACGCGCTTTGAGGGCGAGTTTGTAGGCCTGATAAATGAGGGGATTGTAGATTTTATCCCATGTGCCGGCACTGCGAGCGACGATGCCGCCCCATCCGCGTTTGAAACCGTAGACGCCCCACAGGCCATCGCTGCGCGATTCAAACTGCGCTTCGAGGATGGCTTCATCTTGATCAGGGATGCCCCACATGTCATAGGTGAGGCAACCGCGCGCCTTCGCCCATTCGATGGCCTTCCACTGCACACCGTAGGCGGCCATGAGGTTACGCTTCAGGTTTGAGGATGCGCCATAGAGATACCATGCGGTTTCGCCGCTGGCAAAGACCATGATTCCGGCGAGGGTATCGCCTTCGTGTTCGGCCAGTATCAGCGCGGCCTGCTGAGGGATGAACAGATCGTAGGCTAAGGCGTAATAAGCAGGCTGATGCACGCCGAAAGCATTGCGTGCGCCGGTGACCTGCATCATATCGGTGAAGCGGGATATTTCTGCTCGTGAGGCTTGCCAATAGCGAATATCGCCTTTCAAGCTTTGGCGAATTTTACGGCGCGTACCCTGATTCATGCGCGCTTGAATGGCGGCATCATCGCCAGAGATATCTATAAGGATTGTGCGCGGCGGCTGTATGGTTTGAGGGCTGGCACGGAAACCGTAGCGGGCGTAATCGCGCGGCGGGCTGCCAACTGCGGAGATGCCGGGTTCCCATTTAAGGAAGGCGGCTTTTCGGGCTTTGGCGGCGGCGTCTAGCGCCTGCCAGAGTGGGGCGCGCTGTTCAAAATGGGTGATATATGGCCCCATCGGTAGGTAAGCCATGACGCCAAGACCAAAGGGCAGCGCCTTGAACAACAGTTGAGCGCCAGCGACAATGCGCCCCGGCTTTTCTTCAAGCGCGACGCGGGCAGACTGCCAACCATAAGGATGCTTCAAGCCAGCCCAACTGCTGGTTTGCAAAATGTGCGCCTGTGGGAGCGTCTCTAAAAATGCATCCCATTCGGCGGGAGAGGGGGTAACGATGGTATAGGGCATAAGGAAGGGATTATACGCGATTGCGCAAGATTTGAGCAGAAGCAACCTCACCTCTCAACCCCCTCTCCGCGCACGGCTGAGGGGAAGAAAGAACGGCGATTTATGGGGGAACGGGCGCAGCAAGCCGCGCCCCTACGGGGGATTGAGGGGGTGGAGTGGGAAGAATAGCCAACACCCCTTGGGTTTTTGCCAGCAGCCTCTAGCATTTTGCCCAAAACATCAGAGAATCATTTGAATCACGCGGTTCACGATGCTATACTAGCGCCGTTATTCACAAACGGTACATTTTTACATCACACAGTTAAACGGGCGGCAAACGACAGTTAAATTACCACTGCCACCTGTGACGCAGTGTAGAACTACAAGGTTTAGAGGAGCAGCAAATGACGGCTGCGGTTAATGAATGGGCGTTCATCGGGGTATTCATGTCGGTTGCATGGGTATTACCGACGCTGCCGCTGATAGTATCGTGGCTATTCCGGCCGCGCCGCGCCAATGCCATCAAGTTACAAACCTACGAATGTGGCGTTGAAACCGTTGGCGATACGTGGGTACAGTTCAAGGTTCAGTATTACATTTATGGACTGGTGTTTCTCGTCTTTGACGTTGAATTGGTATTCCTGTTTCCATGGGCGTTGGCCTATAACCAGTTGAGCTTTTTCGCATTTGGCGCGGGGCTGTTGTTTATTTTCCTGCTGGCCGATGCGCTGATTTATGCATGGCGCAAAAATGCCCTTGAGTGGGCGTAATTGCGGGGTTGAGGGGGATTCGTTTTCATGCCAGAAGTTTGTGACAATATCATCTCAACGCTCGCCCCGTGTCTTGTACAGTCGGGGACGAACCCGGATGTGGCGCAGTTCATCTCGATTTTGCTAGGGGTGGCGCTGATCGCATCATTTCCGCTGCTGCTGGTGATCTTCCTGATTTGGGTAGAGCGTAAAATTGCGGCTCGCGTGCAGGATCGCCTTGGCCCCAACCGCGTTGGGCCGTTTGGATTGTTTCAGAACATTGCAGATGCTCTGAAGCTGATCATTAAAGAAGATATTACCCCCGCAGGCGCTGACCGTTTGATTTTTAACATTGCCCCGGTGATCGCGATGCTTTCGGTGATCTTGATCTGGGCAGTTGTTCCCTTCACACCTTACAACATTGGCGCTGACCTAGATATTGGGGTGCTGTATTTCGTGGCGATCAGCTCGATTGGCACGCTGGCGATTATGATGGCGGGCTGGAGCAGCAACAACAAGTATGCGCTGCTAGGCGCGTTCCGCGTGGTGGCGCAGTTGGTGAGCTATGAAGTGCCGATGGTGCTGGCGCTGCTGGTGCCGGTGATGCTGGCTAGCTCGATGAGCATGCAGGATATGGCTTTCGCGCAGCTAGGGATGTGGTTCATTGTGCTGACGCCAGTTTCGGCGTTCATCTTCTACGTGTCTAACCTTGCGGAAACGGGACGCGCTCCGTTCGACCTGATCGAGGCGGAATCGGAACTGGTGGCCGGTTACAACATTGAATACAGCGGGATGAAGTTCGGCCTGTTCATGGCGAACGAGTTCATGCACGCCTTCACCGCCAACCTGCTGTTCGCGGTGATTTTCATGGGTGCGTGGGCGGGGCCTGGGGCTACCAGCGTGCCTATTCTTGGCTTTGTTTACCTGATGATCAAGACGGCAATCGTCTATATTCCGTCGCTGATTTTACGCGCCACCGTGCCGCGTGTACGCATTGACCAGATGATGGCCTTCAACTGGAAATTTCTCGTGCCGCTGGCTATTGTGAATGTGGTTGTGATCGCCTTCGCGCTAAAACTGGTACAGGTGCTAGGGATTGCGCCTTCACCCGAAAATGCCAGCGATTTTGTGGCGAATATTCCGCAGATGGTGGCGCTGCTGTTGGGCAACGCGGTGATTGTGGCGGCGGCGTTCGGGCTGATTCGCGGCACAGTACGCAAAGAACGGCTGACAGAAGCGTCCAGGTTAGCGAAGCGGGTACAGATTGAAGGCGAAAAAGAAGCGCTGCCAGCAACGGTAGCAACCCATTAAAGATTTCTGTATACACAAGACGGGGGCGCTTACTGCGCCCCTACACGTGTTCAGTTGAGGAAGATAGTTTTATGCTAGAACTCAATGCCTCCACCCTAGTGTTTTTCATCTTCGCGGTGCTGTCGATTGGCGGCGCGCTGGGGGTAGTGATGAGCCGCAACCTGATACATGGCGCGCTGTTTTTGATCGTCAGCCTGTTTGGCGGCGCGGGGTTGTTCGTGCTGCTGGCCGCGCCATTCATGGCGGCGGTGCAGGTGCTGGTGTATATCGGGGCTATCGCCATTTTAATCATCTTCGCGGTGATGCTGACGCGCTCAATGACGCATATGAAAGAGATTTTCAACCGCCAGTGGTGGGTTAGCGCAGTTGCGGCGGTGATATTGCTGGCGGTGCTGATTGTGGGTGTGGTGCTGCCGATTTGGGGGCCGAACGGAACACAGGGCGATATGGCGCTTTCGGAAACAACAGCCACCGTTCAGGATTTGGGTGTGGCGCTGGTGGATGGCAACCAATTTGTGCTGCCTTTTGAACTTGCATCGCTGCTGCTGACGGCGGCGATGGTTGGCGCAATTGTGATCGCACGGGATAACGAGTAGGACGAGTTAAAAAGTTGAAGGTTAAAAAGTTAAAAGTGAGTTTCAAGCCTAACTTTCACCTTTGAACTTTTGACTTCTCACTACGGGGGTTTAGATGGTTCCTTTATGGATGTTTCTGGTGGTTTCGGCGGCGGTGTTCTGCATCGGCGTTTACGGGGTATTATCGCGCCGTAACGCTGTGGCTATTTTGATGAGCATCGAGCTGATGCTGAACGCCGTGAACATCAATTTGATTGCCTTCTGGCGCTTCGTTGCCCCGCAAAACATGGCCGGGCAGGCGTTTGCGGCCTTTGTGTTTGTGGTGGCGGCGGCAGAAGCTGCGGTTGGTTTGGCAATTGTGATCGCCGTTTACCGCAACCGCCGTTCTGTGATTGTGGAAGATGTTAATTTACTGCGAGGGTAGTTAAAAGCTAAAGGATAGGCGTTAAAAGTAACGGCTGTGGACTGGCTCACTTTTAACTACCATCTTTCAAGTTTTAACTCTTTCAAGGAAAGACTATGGACTTAAGCTTGTTTTTCAGTGATCCCAATAATCTTGCATGGCTGATTCCGATCGGGCCGCTGCTGGCGTTTGCCGTCATTACGCTGATCACCAATAAGGCGAAGATGGTGCCGGGAACCAGCGGCGAATACACCGATCATAATCATCCGGCCTACCCCGGCATTGATGTGCCGATGGTGGCAAACTGGAGCCGTACCGCCAGTGTGATTGTTGGCCTTGTGGGGATTATCGCGGCGTGGCTGATCGCGCTGACGGTGATTGGCTATGCAACCAGCCTGCACGAGTTAGGCCATGAAGTGCTGTCAAGCACGGCGGGATGGATGGATACCGGCGCGACGACGTTGAACATGGGTGTACAGGTTGATCCGCTGACGGTGGCGATGCTGTTCATGGTGCCGCTGGCCTGTACGATGATTTTCATCTATGCCGTCGGGTACATGGCGAAAGACCCGCGCCAAGCCCGCTTCTTCAGCATGATTGCGCTGTTTGCGGGGGCGATGCTGACACTGGTGGTTGCGGATAACCTGCTGCTGCTGTTCATCGGTTGGGAAGTAATGGGCTTATGCTCGTACCTGCTGATCGGCTTCTGGTTTGAAAAAGGCAGCGCCTATAATGCGGCGGTAAAAGCCTTCATGACTACCCGCGTGGCCGACCTGGTGATGCTGTTAGGCATCGCTTATTTGTTTGCGGCAACCGGAACGCTGAGCTTCCGCGAGATTGTGTATAACACCGAAGTGTTAAACGGTTTGGTGGCGATGCCGGCGATTTTAGTGCCGGGCTTGAGCGCGGCATCCCTGATTGCGATCTTCCTGATCACGGGGACGGTTGGTAAATCGGCGCAGTTCCCGCTGCACGTGTGGCTGCCGGACGCGATGGAAGGCCCGACGCCGGTTAGCGCGATGATTCACGCTGCGGCGATGGTTTCCGCCGGTATTTACATGCTGATCCGGATGTACCCGCTGCTAGAAGCGGGTGGCAACGCGCATCATGGCGAATTCACGCCGCCGCTGTTGTATATGGCGATTATCGGCAGTATCACCGCGATTTTTGCGGCGACGATTGCGGTTGCGCAAAATGACGTGAAGAAAGTGCTGGCCTACAGCACGATTTCACAGCTCGGCTTCATGGTGGCGGCGCTAGGCATTGGGGCGTATGTGGCAGCGGCGTTCCATCTGCTGACGCATGCTTTCTTCAAGGCGCTGCTATTCATGGCTTCGGGCGCGGTCATTCACGGGATGGAGCATGGCGAACACCATGTTCACGCTCATGGGCACGGACATGATGATGATGATGTTCACGTTCACCCGCCAGAACTGGCCGCCCACGCAGAATCGGCGGCGCATGCGGAACACGGGCATGACGCGCATGATGGGCATGATGATCATGGGCAGCATGAAGAACACGGACACTTTGACCCGCAAGATATGATGAACATGGGCGGGCTGCGGCGAACGATGCCGGTGACTTTCATCACCTTCCTGATCGGCGGGCTTTCGCTGGCCGGTTTGCCGTTCATCACCGCAGGCTTCTACTCTAAAGACGAAATTCTAGCGGATGCGTGGTACGGGCTGACACACGGCTATGGCCCGCATGCGCTGGTGTTCATTTTGCTGGCGCTGGCGGCTTTCCTGACCGCGTTCTACACGATGCGGCAGTTGGGCTTAACCTTCTGGGGCGAGGCGCGTTCAGAAGCGGCCAAGCATGCGAATCTTGGCAAGGGACTGGTCTCTTTCACCATGACGTTGCCGCTGATTGTGCTGGCGGTGTTTGCGGCGATTGCCGGCTTCATTGGCGTACACCCTGATCTGCCGATTTTGGGCGCGATCTTCTCGCCCAATGGCAACCCGTTCCATCATTTCATCGGCGCTACGCTGGTGGTTGAGCCTGAAGGCATTCCATTCAACTGGATACCGGTGCTGACTTCGATTGCCGTGAGCGTGGGCGGCCTGCTGTGCGGCTACCTGCTATACTGGCGCAAGCCGTTGGTTGCAGGCCAGCGTGACCCGCTGATCGCTATTCTTGGCGAACAGATGCACACTACGCTGAAGAACAAGTACTACATTGATGACGTTTACACGGCTGTACTCATTCGCCCGGCGCAGTGGTTCAGCAAGAACGTGGCCTACGAATTCATTGACAAGGGCATCATTGACGGCTTCCTGCACTTCGTTGCGCGGCTGTTTACATGGCTGGGCGACTTCATCAAGGTGATGAACAAGTGGCTGATTGACGGTGTGGGCGACGGTATTCCTGAACTCATCGCCCGTTTCGGCTTCTGGCTTCGCGGCATTCAAAGCGGGCGCGTGCAGCAGTATATGTTAATCGTAGCTTTCGCGCTGCTAGTACTTATCCTGATCTTCGCCCTGTCTACGGGCGTTATGCAAGCAGCCCCGTAACGGTGGAAACGTATGAACATAATCGGCGTTGATATTCTCTCGTTTCTGATTATCTCTCCCGCGATACTGGCGGCGGTGCTGCTATTCATTCCCAATAAATGGATAGCACGGGTCGTGGCATTGGTGGGGGCGACATTCATAGGGGGTATTGCTGCGGCAGTCTTTTTTGCCTACAACAGCAGTATTCCCGGATACCAGCTTGAACTAACGGTGCCATGGTTTGAGGCGATTGGCGCATCGTGGCACATCGGCATTGACGGTGTGAGCGCGACGATGGTGCTGCTGACGGGCATTCTGACGCCGCTGGCGGTGCTGATAAGCTGGGAAGTGGATGAACGGGTTAACGTGCATATGGCGCTGATCATGTTCTTCCAAACCGGATTGATGGGCACGTTCATCGTGCTAGACCTGATGGTCTTCTTCCTGTTTTACGAAGTTTCACTGGTGCCGATGTATTTCATCATCAACCAGTGGGGCGGCCCAAACCGAAAGTACGCTTCGACAAAGTTCTTCATCTACTCACTGGGCGGCTCTTTAGGGATGCTGCTGGCTATTCAACTGATCGGCGGATCCAGCGGCACATTCGATATGGTGGCGCTGTCGAACCCAACCACAGGATGGCCGGCGTTCACTGGCGAAAGCGGGACATTCCTAGGTATTCCGGTTGAGACTGTAAAGACTCTGGCGTTTATCGGCTTCTTCGTGGCCTTCTGCATCAAAGTGCCGGTGTGGCCGTTCCATACCTGGCTGCCGGATGCCCACTCGGAAGCGCCGACGGCAGGTTCGATGCTGCTGGCGGGCGTGATGCTGAAGCTAGGGGCATACGGCTTTCTGCGGATTGTGATTCCGTTCTTCCCGGATATATGGGCGAACCCGATCACCATCGTGGGTATTGAGACGACATGGGCGCACGTTTTCGCAATACTGGCGCTGATGGGGATCGTTTTTGGGGCGTTCGCGGCCTTCGGGCAGACGGATATCAAGCGGTTGGTGGCCTACAGCTCGGTGAACCACATGGGTTTCGTGGCGCTGGGGCTGGCAGGGGCGGCGCTGGTTTACGGGGAAACGGTGCTGAAGGGCAGCGTGGACGCGCAGATGAACCAGAGCGCGATTTTGGCGACGAACGGCGCGGTTCTGCAAATGTTCAATCACGGGTTAAGCAGTGCGGGCATGTTCTTGCTGGCGGGGGCGGTTTATCACAAGACACACACTCGCGATATGACGCAGTACGGCGGTTTCTGGGTGAAAGCGCCGATATACGGCGGGGTGTTCATCTTCATGAGCATGGCGAGTTTGGGGCTGCCCGGCCTGAACGGTTTCGTGAGTGAATTTTTGGTTGTGCGCGGATCGTGGATGATCTTCACCGTGATTACGGCCATTGCGATGATCGGGCTGCTATTCACCGGATCGTATATCCTGAAGGGGATACGGATGGTGCTGCACGGGCCATTTAATCTGCATTGGAAAGATTACAATCTTGAAATCACGCCGCGAGAAGCGGTGGCGATTGTGCCTTTAATGGTGCTGATCCTGATAACAGGTCTTGCGCCGAATTGGATTTTGTCGGTGATCAACGCAACTGTAACCCGTATATTTGGCGGGTGACGGCTGCGCAACGTTTCAGGGGGCGGCACCGGCGCGCAATCTGAAGCACAACGGCGCTGGATAGGAAGAAATAATGACAGTTCCATTTCCGGTCTTAAGTCTCATCATTTTCATCCCGATAGTGGCGGCGGTGCTGATCCTGTTCGTCCCACGCGAACAGCGAGATATTGCCCGCGTGGCGGCGCTGGCGGCGGCGGCCACCTGTTTCGCGCTGAGCCTGTTTGTATACATTTCGTATAACAACAGCGTGGCTGAAATTCAGGCGGCACAGGCGGCGGCATTGGAAGCAGGTATCAACGTTGGTACTTCGCAGTTCCACGCGACGCTGGCCTTCACTGAGCATGTTGAATGGCTGCCACAGCTTGGCATTTCGTACTCGCTCGGCGTAGACGGACTCAACGCGCCGATGGTGCTGCTTACCGGCATGGTGGCGGTGGCGGGCGTGCTGGTAAGTTGGAAGGTAGAGGACAGAACGAAAGAGTTCATGGCCTTCTTCCTGCTGCTGGTGGCGGGCGTTTACGGCGTATTTGTGGCAACCGACCTGTTCGTGCTGTTCTTCTTCTACGAACTGGCGATCTTCCCGATGTACCTGCTGATTGCCACTTACGGGTGGGTGAAGCTGAGAGAATATGCGGCGATGAAACTGACGCTGTATATCCTGATCGGCTCGGTGGTTGCGCTGATTGGCGCGATTGCGATGGTGCTGACGGCTTCAAACTTCTTCAGTGGGCCAGAAGGCGCGCAGATATTTGAGGCGGCAAAAGCCAGCGGATTACTGCCAGCAAGCGCGCAACCGTTCAGCTTCAGCCTGACACAGCTTACGCTGGCGGCTGAAAACGGCGCATTTAATGTGTTTGGATACGCGGGGATAGACAGCCTGACCTTTGCGCGGCTGTGGTTCCCGGTGATCTTCATCGGTTTCGGGGTGCTGGCGGGTATATTCCCGTTCCACAACTGGAGTCCTGACGGCCACGTAGCCGCGCCAACCGCGGTTTCGATGATTCATGCGGGCGTGCTGATGAAACTGGGCGCGTATGCGGCGCTGCGCTGCGGCGTGCAGTTGATGCCTGAAGGGGCGCAGATACACCTGCCATGGATTGTATTCCTGACGCTGATCAACGTGGTTTACGGCGCGTTCATCGCTTTCAGACAGCGGGATTTCAAGTATGTGATCGGCTTCTCATCGGTAAGCCATATGGGGCTGGTGAGCATGGGCTGGGCGACGATGAACATGACGGGCATGACGGGCGCGGGGTTGCAAATGTTCAGCCATGGCGCGATGACGGCGCTGTTCTTCGGATGCGTGGGGATGGTTTATGACCGCGCACACACGAGAGATATTCCGAGTTTGGGCGGCTTCATGAAAGTGATGCCGTGGGTTGGCTTCGCCTTCATCATTGGCGGCTTAACCAGTATGGGGATGCCGGGGTTAAGCGGGTTCATCGCTGAATTCACGATTTTCACCGGCATGTTTCAGGCGTCGCCGGATATTAGCTTATCCATCGGCAACTTTACGCTGTCGAACTATTATTCGATTATCGTCATTCTCGCCGCGATTGGGATTGTGATCACGGCGGCCTATGTGCTGCGGGTGATTTCACAAGTTTTCTTTGGCGAGTTTGACCGCGCCAAGTTCCCGGATGTTGGCGATATCACGGTACGCGAGCGATTTGTGCTGGTGTTCCTTGGCGCGCCGCTGCTTATTTTAGGATTAGTGCCTGCGGTGATGGCACCGATGCTGCAAACCGGTATCCAACCGGTCTTAACGCTTTTAGGAGGGGGTTGAGCGTGGAACCCTTTGATTTTCTGCAAAGTTTGCCAACAATAGCGCCAATTGTCGGGCTGACAATCACCGCCATTTTAGTGCTGGCGTTGGATTTGATCCTGCCGGAAAGCCAGCGGCGGAATATCGCGCTGGTGACGGCGGCCTGTTTGTTCGGCACAGTGGCATTGATGTTAGTTTTCTGGATGCCGAATGCGGACACCGAAGGCCTGTACTGGGGCGGGATGATCCGTTTCGACATTCTGACCTGGATATTCTCATCCATGGTGATCATTGGCGCGGGGATTACTGCGTTGATCACGATTGATGTTGAGGGGCTAAACCGGCGCGGCGAGTTTTATCTGGTGCTGGTAGTCGCCACGCTTGGCGCATGCCTGATCACCGGCGCGGCGGACTTGATCATTGTGTTCCTAGGTCTGGAAACGCTGACTATCCCCTTATATGTGCTGGCGGCTTTCCACCGTGATGACAAGCGTTCTTCTGAAAGCGGGATGAAATACTTCCTGTACGGCTCGTTTGCTTCGGCCATTATGCTGTATGGCTTCAGCCTGATGTACGGCTTTACGGGGCATACGAACCTGTATGCGATTGCTGAATACATGCAAACCGACGCATTCCAAGTAAACCTGCTTCCAATTTTGATCGCAATTGCGCTGATTGTGGTGGGCTTTGGTTTCAAGATTAGCGCCGCACCCTTCCACTTCTGGACGCCGGACGTATATGAAGGCGCGCCGACACCGGTGACGGCCTATTTGAGCGTCGCTAGTAAGGCGGCAAGTTTCGCCCTACTAATACGGTTTGCTCTCACCGCGTTCCCTTCGGCGGTGGTGATCAACGGCGCGGAAGTGCAGCTGTTCTGGACGAATTTGGCGACGGCGCTGGCGATCCTTTCGATGATCGTAGGCAACGTGCTGGCGCTGGCACAGAAGAACATCAAGCGCCTGCTGGCCTATTCGTCTATTGCACAGGCCGGCTACACGCTGATTGGCGTGGCGGCGCTGGCGGGTGAGGGGCGAGAGACGGCAGTTGCGGGGATTACCTACTACATGCTGATGTACACGTTCACCAACCTGCTGGCTTTCGGCGTGGTGATCATGTTCACGAATGCGACGGGCAAGGAAGACATCAAAGACCTTGCGGGTTTGAGCCAGCGCAGCCCATGGATGGCGCTGCTGCTGACGATAGGCCTGCTTTCGCTGGCAGGGGTGCCGCCGGCGGCTGGTTTCTTCGGCAAATACTTCCTATTTCAAGCCGCGGTTGAAAGCGGCCTAACGTGGTTGGCATTGTTCGGCATTTTGATGTCTATCGTTGCGCTTTACTACTACCTGACCGTGATTAAGGTGATGTACGTAGACAAGAGCGAAGATGCCGACAAGCCGATCAGCATTTCGCCGGTATATGGCTGGACGATGGGCGTGGTTTCGCTGGTAGTGGTGTTGCTGGGAACATTTGCTGTTCAGCCGGTTTTCAACTGGGTGCTGCAAGGGGCGCAAATGTTGTTTGCCAACCTGTAATATTCTCGTTTTATGGCGGGTTTAACTGAGGAGCGCAGCATGCTGCGCTCCTCATATATGTCTACTAGCTTCATTGCGGCGAACCTTGATAAAGATTGTATTTGAAAATCCCAAGTTGATTGTGATAAAATTCTCAACAGTGGGGAAGGCGTGATGAGTAACCCTCCGCCTAATAGAGTCAAGAACCTAACATTAGCAGCCGTTGCGGCGCAATCCGGATGCTTCACCCTCGTCATCGTGATCGGGGCGCTGCTTCTGGGATTGGCGCTGGATGCACATTTTGGCCGAAAAGGGCCATTTACTATCGGGCTGCTGCTGCTTAGTATCCCATTTAGCCTGTTTTTAATGGTGCGGGTAGCGCTGAATGCGGTCAAAATGATCCAACCGCCGCCTACCACCAATAAAACGAAACCAAAAAACTCTGCGCAGACAAAGGAGGAATAACCTTTGAGACAACGATTGGGTTACAGAGTAAAAGGAGCGCGACTATGAACGCGACCCGTCGCGGCGGATTAATCCTGCTGATTTTGGCGGGAGTCATGCTGGCGTGCGCGGCGATCACCTGTGGTGTGCTGCCGGCTGCCGGTATCGCTGTGGCTTTGCCGGTGATTCAAGTACCGGGCGAAGCATATAACGGCGCGCTGCCCAGCCAGGATTTCAACATCACCAACACGTTGGTAGCAACACTGGTGGCCGATGCTCTGGTTCTGCTTTTTGTGTTTTTCGCATGGCGTGCCTCAAAGGGCTGGCGACAGGAAGTACCCGGTCGTTTTCAGGCATTGGCTGAAATGCTCGGCGAATTTGTTTACAATCAGACCAAGAATTTCGCTGGACACAAGCCGCTGGCACGCAAATGGCTGTTCCCACTAGCTGCCACTGTTTTTGTATTTTTGCTGGCCGCAAACTGGATGAAATTATTCCCCGGCGTTGAAACCGTAGGGCTAATGCACTGCGCCCACCCGGGTACTAATGGCTATCCCACGGTTCAAATTGGCGGTAATGCGTTTCAGCTGCACGTGAATCAACTGCTAGACGCCGGGGTTGCGGCAACTGAAGACTCATATCATGCATGCCACGAATATTTGCTGCATGCTGATTTACTGAAGCCTTCACAGGAATCATTGAATACCGCTGCTGATTCACTTGCCGCAGAAATAGCACATCTGGAGGCTGCGCCTCTGGCAGATGCCAGCGCGCAAGCCGCGGCGATTACACAAGCCCAGTTACACGCTGCCGAGTCGGTTTACCCACATGCGACACTCGCGATTACCGCGGATCAACTTCGCGGCGGGGTTGTGCCGTATATTCAAGTGGTGACGCCGTTCCTTCGCGGGGCTGCAACCGACATGAACCTGACCATTGGCCTTGCGCTGGTGGCGGTGGCGGCAGTACAGATATTCGGTGTCGCATCGCTTGGCCCGAATTATTTCCAGAAGTTTATCAACCTGCGCGCGCTCGGAAATATTCAGAAGAATCCTATCGGCGGCGTTGATTTCGTCGTAGGCTTGTTCGAAATCATTTCTGAACTGGGTAAGATTATCAGTCTTGCCTTCCGTCTTTTCGGTAATATGTTCGCGGGTGGTATTTTGCTGGCGGTTATGTCCTTCCTGGTGGCATTCCTTCTGCCGATCGTGTTCTACGGGTTAGAAGTGATCGTGACCAGCATTCAAGCGTTCGTGTTCGCCATTTTGACGATTGTATTCAGCGCACAGGCGATGCAGGGACATGGGCACGATGACGATCATGATCACGGTGATGGTCACGGGCATGGAGAGGAACTCGGGGACGGCATGGTTGCCGAACTGCCGGAGTTGACCTAAATCTAGTTTACAAATAACGTATAGCAACTATTCAAAACGACGACGAAAAACAAAGGATAAATCACAATGGAAGGATCGATCGAAGTAGGACTGAAGGCCATTGGCGCAGGACTAGCAATGGTGGGCGCGTTCGGCCCCGGTATTGGCATTGGTTTGCTGGTACAAGGCGCATTGCAAGCCATCGGCCGCAATCCTGATGCTGCTGGACAGATCCAGACGAACATGATTCTCGGTATCGTGTTCACTGAAGCCGTCGCCATTTATGCGCTGGTAGTCGCCCTCGTTATCCTGTTCGTGCTTTAAATTGGCCGGACGAGGAGATAGATAGGGATGAAACATATGAATCGCAAAGCAATCCTTTTTGTGCTGCTGGCCCTTCTGGCAACCCTAGCGATTGCGTGGGGCGTGAGCGCGCAAGAAGCTACTGAAGCAGCCGCTGAAGGCCATGCAACAACTACCGAAGCAGTTGCAGCGGCTGAAGGCGCGGCTGGCGTGGTTGCAGAAGAAGCGACCAACCCATTAACACCGCTGGGCATCAATGCTGGCTTCCTGCTGGCGCAAATTGTCAACTTTCTGCTGCTATTCACGCTGCTGACGGTTGTGATGTGGCGCCCGCTGGTGAATATGCTGGACAGCCGCGGCGCAAAGATCCAGAAGGGTCTTGAAGACGCTGCCGCTGCCGCAAACGCCCGCCGCAACGCTGAAACCGATGCCGCAAAGATCATTGACGACGCCAAGCGCCAGGCAGCCAATTTGGTTGAAGAAGCGCGGGTACGCGGCGATGAAGTGGCTAAACAGGCCGCGTCAGCAGCCCAATCAGAAGCAGAACAGCTTCGCGCTGATGCCCGCGAACACGCTGAAGTGGAAATGAACCGCCGCCTTGCAGACCTGCGCGGCCAAGTGGCTGCAATTTCTGTGGCGATGGCTGAACGCCTGATCGGTACTGGTTTGGATGAGAAGCGCCAGCAGGCATTGGTCAGCGACTTCTTCGCCAAGGTACCGCAGGGCGCGCTGAGCATGTCTGGCAACGTTGAAGTGGTGAGCGCAATGCCTTTGACCGATGCTGAAAAGAGCAAGGTAAAGAAGGAAGTTGGCGCGAGCGACGTGAGCTACAGCGTTGACCCGAATATTTTGGGCGGCCTGATTGTGCGCTCGGAAGATAAAGTGGTGGATGGCAGCGTTCGCAACAGCCTAGGCGATCTGGCTAGCCGCTTGCGCTAAGCCGCACGTTTTACAGGTTAGGCAATCAAGGGAGGGTTATCCTATGGGATGCCCTCTTTTTGATTCTGAGGTGTTTGTGGGGGGCATGGGGGCATCATACATGATGCCCCTACGGGGTGTTGGAGGCGGAACGGGTGATGTGCGTTGTCCCTACGGGGTGATGATTTGCCACTGGCTACCTTCAGGGAGAAGCTGCAATACTGAGCCATCGGAACTGGCGATGTAGAGCGTGGTATCGCCATCGGCGGTATTTGCTGACTGAATGAAGCCTTGCACGTTTGAGTCCGGCTGAATGCCTAAGCCTAGGCGGTTGCGCACGACGTCATTTCCACGCCATACGAAGCCAATCTGGCGGACGGGCTGATAGAGACCTTCTGGCGGCACAAAACCGGGTTCGCTTTCAGCATCAGTCGCCGGGTTATAGCGGTTTTCCAGCACTATCCACGATGGCGTAAACCCGTCGTTGAAGAGGGCATAGATTAAATTGCTTTCCTGTACGTAAATCATGCGTCCACGCTCGAACGGCTGCTCGATGAGGATGGTTTCACGCGCCGGGCCGGCCGGGCAATCATTGGGCGAAGGCTCGAAGAACCACGTATCCGGGCAGGCGACTGGTATCGTGAGCACCTGCTCTGCCGTTTGCGAACCATCGCCCACGCTCAATAGAAATTCGACGGTTCCGCGGTCACTGGAACGGGTAGGCACGGACAAGCTGCCATCGGCGGCTACGCGCCACAACTGGTTGCGAATGCCCCGCTCCAACCGGTAGATATTGGCGCTGGTGGTGCTGCGGGTTGACCAGTAGAGGGTGAGCGTATCGCCCGGCGCTACAGAAAGCTGATCAGTGGTGAAAAATTCGATGCGCGGGGCATTCGGATTGAGCGCCAGCGTAGTGGTGGGCAGTACGGCCAGTGAGGTACCCGGCGCGCCGAAAAGCGGCGTTGGGGATGGCCCGCCAGTGGGTGTGACCGGTTCGAGTGTTGGGGGCACACTGGGGGTGGCGTCATGGCCCGGTGTACGGGTGGGCGCTCCGGTAGAGGTGGGAGTATGAGAGGGCTGCGAGGTTGGAATAACCGGAACAACCGCCGCGCCACAGCCGCTTAATATAAGCAAAAAGACAAGCACGGATAAAGGCAAGGCGCGCCTTGCCCCGACCGAACTCATGATTATTAACCGTCCCCATTTCAGAGAGGGCGAACGACGAATAATTACAGACAACGTAACCCACACCTTGTTAACGGGGCAGCGGCGTTACCGGGAAACCTGTGGGCAAAGGCGCGCCTTCGGGCGGCGAATCAATCAGCATGCGCCGCATGTTAAATTCCCCATGAATACGGAGGGCGCAGCGCGCCATCCAACCGTATCCGCTGCGATAGGGATAAGAGACCATCACCCACATATCGAGATCGGCGGCAAAATTCGCTGAACATGGACGATCCAGATCATAGCCATTGTAGCCAAGGATGTCTATGGACTGACCCTGCTGCAAGGCGCTGATGCGAGGATAGCCAAGACCGGGGCCAGAGCGGATAGCGACAGCGCCGCGCTCGGCGTAGCCATTTACGCCGGTCATGCTGGGCGGTGCGGTGGGCGTGGTGAACAAGGGCTGTGTAGGCGGAAGGTTGAGATCGAAGGGCGAGGTTGGGCGAGGCGTATCAGGTGTTGGCGTTTGCTGGGCAAAAGCGGCGCTGAATAACCAGAACCCCGCCAGCAGCAATACGACTGCTGGCAGGGCGATCCTCTTAACCCAACGGGCGAGATGGCGATCAGGCATAGGTGTTTAACCTGTGATAGGAATGGCGTTAATATTCACGCCGGCCTGCATCGCTGCATATTCCGCAGTGACCCAACCGACAATACCATTGTAGTTGATATTCCACCATGTCGCATCACTGTTTCGTCCTACCACTCCGGCAGTTCTATTGACCGGGATCTGACCGATGCGGCCATACTGGGTACCGGGGCCGGAACGAATATTCACGGTGTAGGGTGAGGCAGTGACGATGAATGACGTTGACGGTGGTGTTGTGGGGTCAGGGTTCGCTGGCGGCGCGCCGACGATAGGCACGGAGCCTTCATTGGGGACGAACAAGAATGCCCGTGATGACCAGCCTAGCTGATTGTTGACCAATAGTTGGAACCAGAGGCCATCGGCGCTGCGGCCAGTGACCGGGAAGGTTTCGTTGCGATTGATGCGGGTGATGATTTGCGCCTGTGGATCTGGCGCGGCGCGAAGATTCAAGCGGTAGGCGGTCACTGTGGCGGTGCTGAATATGGTCACGTCGGAAGGTGGCGGCACTGGAGTTGGGGCGGGCTGCCCTGCCTGCGTGAGCGCAAATTCGAGAAAGGCATTCCCGCCAAATTCTACAAAGTCAATTTGGAAGGTATTTGCACCCGCAGGGAGGCTAAAGGTTGCATTATAGGTTTGGCCGGTGGCTGCCCCGAACTGGTTGATCAAAAGCTGACCGTTGACGAACAGGCGCGCTCCGTCATCCATGTGCAGCGAGGCGGTATAAGTGCCGGCGGCTAAGGTTTGTACGCTGGTGAAACGCGCCGACCAATTATCCGTAGGGATTGAGCCGACTGGCTGGCCGGTACCCCAGTTGTGATTGGGGGTGCTGACTGACAAAATCGCGGTTGGATCACCAGAAAGGGTGGTGTTGGCAAAATACTGTACTGTCCAAGGGTTCACAAGCTGTGGATTGGGCAGCGGCGCGGTGAAATTCGGCTGCGGGTTGGTGGCGGCATTGGCATAGCTTACGAAGGCATAAGCATCGCCGGTTTCTTCAACGTAGTCCACTTGAATGTGATAAGAGTCGCTGACGGGCACGACGATATCGGCGGTGACGAGCTGGCCGACTACGCCGCTGGCGAAGGTATCGATCACGGTTTGGTGAAAATTAAAGGTTATGCGGATGTTATCGTCAGCAAGCGCGAAGAAACGGTAGGTGCCGGCTGGCAGGTGCACATCTTGCGCCCAACGCACGGAGAAGAAATCGGCGTTGACACCTTCAGCGGGAGAGCCTAAGCCCCAATTGAAGGCGATAGTAGAGTCGGTGCGTTGTAAGGCGATGGGGTCTGAGAGAGTCGGGTTGTTGTAATACTGCCCTGTCCATGGGACGCCATTTTGCGCCTGCGCGGGTAAGGCTACAAAGGCAGTACCCAAAAGCAGCACAACAAAGGCCAGTGTAAGAAATTTACGCCACATTTTTACCTCCGTGAAGCTCATAGCACACTATTTGAGGCAATTATATGACAACTTGACTATATGATAGTCGGATACACAGCCTATCTCGCATGTTGCCCCAACTATTGGGGGGAAGGGTATGGCAACGTGACATTTTGTATTAAGACCCAAATCTGTTTTTGCAGACGACTTTTTACTTTGTAGATCGATTTGCACCCTAAAGTATGAAATATTATTAAGTATGCTATAGTCAAACCACATCAAATCACATTGCATCCACTATTCTGCAAGGTTTGTTATGAGCGGTCAATCGCGGCAGACTCCCACCACCAAAAACTCTGTTACACCAGCATCTAACAGCGCGAAAGTTCACAAATCTACGCAATCTAATGATATGACCGTCTCCAGCCCAACTTTTGACATTGAATCAAACGGCAGTAACCCGGCAGTTCAGCTTTTGCAACTGCAACGCACTATCGGGAATTCTGCGGCTATACGCTTGATTCAGCGATCCCACGGGCAGGGATGCGGCTGTTCAACCTGTGGGGGAGCATCTGCACAACAGGAAATAGAGGTTCAGCGGAAGGCAGAGGCGACAGCGCATGATGCTGGATGTGGCTGCGCAGCATGTTCAACGATACAGCGCAGCCCGGATATCACCCCATCTTCGCCAACAATTCAACGATTGATGACGGTAGATGCTTTCAAAAAGGCAACCAAAGCGCCGGGATTACGCAATCATATTAAACCGATTGACAAGGCGGTTGCGGCGTATCATAAAAACAGCGGCGGGATGGCTTCAGAAGCAAAAATAGCTGCGCTGCAAAATATCATCGCGTTATGTGAAACTTACCTGAACGATCCGTCACGGCAAAAATCCAAGCGGCGGGGCGGGGTTGAGGCAATAAAGAACGAAGCAGAACGCGATATTGTTGGCCTGCGGGGAGCCGAAGATCAGAAATCTTCTGGCGATGAATCTGGCATGTTTATTGAGGAACAGCAGACGCCGGTTGACTCGACGGGCGAGGATCAGAAGACTACGACTGAGGAACAGCAGACGCCGGTTGACTCGACGGGCGAGGATCAGAAGACTACGGCTGAGGAACAGCAGACGCCGGTTGATTCGACGGGCGAGGAACAGAAGACTACGACTGAGGAACAGCAAACGCCGGTTGATTCGACGGACGAGGATCAAAAGACTACAACTGAGGAACAGCAAACGCCGGTTGATCCAGAGAAGGCAGCAGCGACAGAATATTTAAGCAAGCTGGTGAAGGGTGAAGATATCTTCGCGGGAACGGGGCCGCAGGCGAAAACGCGCAAGGAAATCCTCGATATACTGCAGAAGCACCTAAGCGATGCAGAATTCACTCAAGCAGCATCCATGATTATTTTGAATGTGCCGGACAGTGTGGTTGAAGGCGAAAAGGCACGCACCGTCGCGCTGGGCCATTTGGCGGTGATGTTTAAGGATAAAGTGATTGCGCGCAATCTGCTGGATAAAAACACGGTGATTGTGGTGATACCGAAAAACAAGAAGATGACCGAACTGCCACAGTTCGCATCGCTGGCCGGAAAGAAAACTTTTGACGGGCGCAATTGGGAAGATGTTCGCGGCTCAGGCGGGATGGCACTTAACGGCAAAATTTATGTGGCGGTGACTGAAGAAAATACGCTGGGGACGGATGGGACAGGCGATGTTTCCGGAACTCAGTGGTGCTATGCGTCGGGATATTCTACGACAACCCACGAAACCGCACATGTTATTGATATACATGGGCTGACCGCTGAAGATCGCAAGACCGTGGATGATCTTTACAAAGCCAAAAAAGATAAGCAGAAGGCTGGCGAAGTGGTGGAATGGATTGACGGGTTTGATTATGACAAGCCAGGCACTCCAAAAGCTGATGCTCAAGCTGCATTTGACGAATGGAACACCGTGCTTCCCGGAAAGCTTACGACAGCCGGCATGGCCGAAGAATCAGATCGAACTAACACGATTGCCTGGGCGAAGTATTTGATGGTGGACGGCGGCACGTATGCGGCTAATGCCTATACTGCCTGGCTGAGGCAGGTTGGCCTCATTTCTGCCACAGCGGATAAAATTTTCAAGAAAGATGGAACAACCGTCTTTGCCAGTATCAATGCTACCTCCAAAAAGGTGGTTTATGGCGGTAAGCAGACCTGCTATGCCTCCTCACACCGGTTGGAATATTTTGCTCAAAGTGCTAACGCCTTCTTCACGACCAACGTTGGAAATGAGCCGTACGTGTACAGCTTATGGAATGCGGCAGGCGAGCCGGAAAAAGGGAAGCGGCGCAATGGTAAGAGCGAAGTTGCGCGAATTGAGCCTGAATTAAAGACTTTGTTTGATCGTATTTTCGGCAGCAAAGATATTGATGATGCGAACCCGCGCGATAAAGTAAAGCAAGAAGAAGCAGCAAAAGCCAATGCGAATGGTAGTTAATCAAAGGTAATGACGCATGCGTTATGCGGATATGCCGCACCGAACACCGCGGCACTTTCAGGTTTACAAGGGCGAACGGCTGGTCTTAAGCCTTGAAGATACTTCGGGATTGCTGACATCACAGGCTTCACCGCCACCGGATGGCGCGCCGAAACATCCCTTCATCAATGCCCGCGCATTTGACATAATGACCGAAGGCGATCTCGGTGAAATGCTGCGGGATTCCAGCAGCTTTGATGATTTTTTGCGACGGCTGATCGCCGCGGGATTCGATATTTCATCATGGAACGAGTCTTCTTATGGGGCGATCCCAGAAGGACAGCGGATTCATGATGGAGATGGGTTGGCGGGGGTGTTATGGCCGGGTAAAGGTCAGTTTACGACGCTTCTGAGCCAGCCCCCCTATGACACGCTGATATTTGAGCATGGCACGCTGACCGTATATGAAGAGGCCAAAGCGGATATGATGCTAAAGCTGTTAGAGGAAACTTCGACCTTTAGCGACCTGGAAGAATCCCTGCTTCAAGCGGGCTGTGAACTCGTCAACGTTGAGCCGTATAGTCCCTAAGCCTGCTAAACTCCGAATTGCAGCGCAATCATAATACGGCGGTTAGCGCCCGGCGATCATTTCCTGTATATCTGGCCCGATGACCAGCATCAAATCGGCGGAGGTGAGGCCGTCCGTTGCTGTGCGGATGGATTCATCGGGCAGGCCGAGCAGCGCCGACAGGAAATGCGCGGTATGTAATTTCCCGCTGTAATCCTGAATGTAGGTGCTGGCGTTGGTGATCTGCGGCATATTGCCGACACTGGCTACGGTGACACCCTGCGCTTGCAGCCAATCGCGCACCTGCCCGGCTAGGCCGACAACATCGGTATTGTTGTAAACGACAATCTCGGCATTTTCAGCCAGTGCGCGATCTCGCAGTTCGGCCAGCGAAAGTTCAGCGCGGGGGTTAAAAACATCGTCCATGAGGAAGCGGATGGCGTCCCAACGTGGGGTGAGGACTTGATCCCCTTGCGAGGTGGTCGCTAGATTCACATAGAGATTATTGACGGTGCCGCTTTGAATGTTTTCGCGGGGAATTTGCAGCCCCAGATTCGCCAAGCCAAAGAGTTCTTCCAGCGTGAAATTGGTGCTGATAGCGTCTGAAAGTTCTGTCCATAAGGCCGGTGCCTGGGTGATGATATTGGCGATACCCCCTGCCGATACCACTTCAGCGAACAGGGCTTTGATCACTTCCTGCTGGCGGGCAGCACGGTCAAAATCGCCGCCCTGCGTGGCGCGGGTGCGGGCGTATTGGAGCAGATGGACGGCATCAAGGCGCTGGCATCCGGGTTCAAAGTGTACGGCGATATAGCCATAGCCGGCATCGGGGTAATCGGGGTCGTCAATGACTTCAGTTGGGCAAACTTCAACGCCGTTGGGGGCAATGAGATTCACGACTGCATCGAATACGTCGAAATTGACGCGCAAATAGCGATCAATGCCGATGCCGAAATTCTGCTCAACGGTGGCGGCTGCCAGCGCCGCGCCGCCGCCGGGATAGCCATTAGAATCGCCAAGCGCGTTGGCGGTATTGATTCGGTTTGGCTGGAAGCCGGGAATTGGGACCCAAAGATCGCGGGGGATGGAGAGCATGCCCACCGTTTTGCGAATGGGGTCAATACTGACGACCATCATGGTATCGGTACGGAAAGGCCCCTGTTCGTCGCCACGCTGGTCAATGCCCAGCACCAGCACATTCAAGCGACTGGGATCATCCCAATGGTAAGCGGCCAGCGGGTCGAGGGTGGCGGTGGGGCCAGCGTTGAGGGTGGGCATTATTTCAGTGGCGATTGGAACCAGCGTCGTGCCGGGTTCAGGCGTGTGCGTTGGCGGAACTGGCGAAGGCGTGAGCGTGGCCGTTGGCTGGGCGGTCAGGAAAAGATCGAAGCTGCCGCCGGCAATTTGCACGCCGCTGTCGGCAAGGTCAACATTGAAGCGGTAGGCGAAGTTGAACGCGCCAAAAGAGCAGATGGCGGTTGCAGCGACCATTAAACCGACGATGAGCAGGAACAGCCAACCGGGTAAACGCATACGACACTATCCAGAGGGTGTGCTTAAACGACTGCATTATAGGCTGAATTGATTTTGATGTGAACCTACGCTTACGAGGCGAATGGTACACGTTGGGCGGGGGTTAGATAACAAAAGGCCATCTTTTTCAGGATGGCCTTTTGCAGCATACGATTGATGGCGGGCTGCTAGAAATTGCGCCCGTTGCGGCTGCCACCGCCAGAGCCGGGCAGCGTGTTCAAAAATTCTTCGTTGGTATCGGTTTGGCGTAAGGTTGCCAGAAGCTGCTCGGTTGCGCCCGTTGGGCCGATATCCGGGTCTTCAGCAAGCTGAGTCCACATACGGCGCAGGGTAAATACGCGCTGAAGCACATCTGGGCCGAGCAGAAGCTCTTCACGGCGGGTGGAGGACTGCTCAATATCGAAGGCCGGGAAGGTGCGGCGTTCCTGAAGTTTACGGCTGAGCTGCAACTCCATGTTGCCAGTACCCTTAAATTCTTCGTAGATACCGTCGTCCATTTTGCTGCCGGTATTGACAAGGCAGGTGGCAAGGATGGTGAGGCTGCCGCCTTCTTCGATATTACGGGCAGCGCCAAAAAGACGCTTGGGGGGGTGAATGGCCGAAGGATCAAGGCCACCAGTGAGGGTACGGCCGCTGGGCGGCACGACCAGATTGTAGGCGCGGGTGAGGCGGGTGATGCTGTCCAGCAGCATGACCACATCGCGCCCGATTTCAACCAACCGCTTGGCGCGGTTCAGCGCCATTTCAGCGACGCGCACATGATGCTGTACCGGATCATCGAAAGTTGAAGCGATCACTTCGGCATCTACTGAGCGATCCATATCGGTCACTTCTTCGGGGCGCTCACCGATGAGCACGACCATGAGATGAACCTCAGGGTAATTTTCGCTGATGGCGTTAGCGACTTCTTTCAGGACGGTAGTTTTACCGGCTTTCGCTGGTGAAACGATCATCCCGCGCTGGCCGCGCCCAACTGGCGAAATCAGGTTGAGAAGCCGGGTTGAAAGGATACGGGGGTTGGTTTCAAGATTGTAGCGTTCGGTGGGGAAAATTGGAGTCAGGTCTTCAAAGTTCGGGCGGTTCTTGGCTTCTTCGGGATTTTGCCCGTTGACCGATTCGACGCGGAGAAGACCGAAGTATTTCTCGTTGTCTTTCGGGGCGCGTACCTGCCCGATGACCATATCGCCAGTACGCAGGTTAAAACGCTTGATCTGGGTTTGGCTGACGTAAATATCTTCAGGGCCGGGTAGATATTTTTCTGCGCGTAAGAAGCCGATGCCGTCATCCACAATTTCAAGGACGCCGCCGCGCAGCTTATAGCCCTGCTTTTCAGCATTGTCGCGCAGCAAGGCCAGCATCAAATCCTGCTTTTTTAAGCGGCTGAAACCGGTAATGTTTGCGTCACGCGCTAACTGGCGCAGGTCTTCAAGGGTCTGTTTATCGAGTTGTGCAATATCCATAGGGTTATTTGTCCGAGGTGGATTGAATGATCGTTAATCGAGTCGAGATCGCCAAATTGTGGCGGGAAGAGTTAATGATGATGAGCGGGATAATTAGATGATATGAGAATGGAAAGAGATTACGGCGAAGCTACCGTAGCTGAGGAAAATATATCACAGCTTTTGTGAAAGGTCAAATTACTCTCAGATAAAACATTTTTCATAGATATTATTTGTTTTTACAGGGGGAAAGATTGGGAATGGAACGGACAACGCATGCGTTGTCCCTACGGCGGGGGTTGGGGGTGCATGCAGATGAGGGGAAAGATTGGGGCATTCTTCTCCAGAATGCCCCAAAAACGTGAGGGGCTTAACAGCCGTTACAGCCCTAGAGACTGCAAATATTCACGATTGCGGCGCGCACTTTGGCGGGGGGCATCGTCGGAAGCATTCAACACATCCTGCTCAACGACAGCCCAGCCATCGTAATGCAGGGCGTCCATTTGCTGAATAAGATCAGGGAATTGAACATCACCGCGCCCCAATTCACAGAACACGCCGAGGGCTGCCGATTCAAAATAATCCAGATCGCGGTCAATTGCTTCCTGCCGGATGGCCGGATCGCAGTCTTTCAGATGCAGATAGCGCACGCGCTCGCCGTACTCACGCACGGCATCTAAGGCATTTCCCCCGGCGAAATTCCAGTGACCGGTATCTAAGCACAGCCCGACCAGATCGTGATCGGCACGCCCCATCAAGTTACGGGTTTCTTCGGCGGTCTCGACCACGCCAGCGCAGTGATGGTGAAAGACAACTTTCAAGCCTAATTCACCATAAATTTTACGGGCGACGCGGTTGACGCCAGATGCAAATACATCCCATTCATCGGAAGATAAGGCAGATTGACCGGCGCGTTTGCCAGCACGTTTTACTAAGTCAGGATCGCTGCCATTATCGGCGGCCAGCACTACTGCGATTGCGCCCTGAGAAGCCAGCAAACGACCAACTTTGAGCGCGGTGGCTTCAGCTTCATCAATGACCGCTGGATTGACGAAATTGACAGGCACAAAAGCCGAAAGCAAGCGCAGCTTACGCGAGTCCAGCTCTGTGCGCAGCACTTCGGGATCGGTGGGCAGAAAGCCATAGGGGCCAAGTTCAATACCGGTGTAGCCGGTATCAACGATTTCATCCAGCACGCGCTGGTAGGTATAGGTTTGCACCAGCCCTTCAAACTCATAGATTCCCCAAGAAACAGGCGCATTGGCAAGGCGGATCGTCATGATGGATACCTTTTAAAAGTGTGAGTGATAACACGATACAAGAGAGGGTAAAGATAAGCGCATAAACAACATCATCCTTCAATTCCCGCTCCGTATATGGAGAAGGGAAGCTAAACGCGGCACAGTGGCGTGAAGGAAGCCATATTTCCCTGCTTACTCCACGCCTCACGATACCATTTCTATTCGCCCGTAGGCAGCCAGATGTTCTTAACCTGAGAGGCTTCGCGCAGAAATTCATCGCCCTGCGCGTGTGGGCTGTACCAATCTAGCGGGATGCCGTAATTGACCCATGTGCGCTTCATATTGCTGGCGCTGAGGGATTCTACTTGGGCGCTTCCAGCGGCATCGCCAAAATACCAAACGGAGTCTACTTCGTCGTGGTCTACAAGCGTCTTGATCAGATGATCGCGCCCGCCGGTGACGATATTGATCACGCCTGCGGGAATATCGCTGGTCTCCATGACCTGATAGAAATCGGTGGCAAGCAGCGGATATTTTTCGGAAGGGATGACCACTACGGCGTTACTGCGGCAGATGGCCGCGCCGACCAGCGAGACGAAGGCTAACAGCGGCGCATCTTCAGGGCAGGCGATGCCGATCACGCCGATGGGTTCACGCGCCGCCAGCGTCAGGCCGCGCAGCGACGTTTCTTGCACCGTGCCGCCCCATTTATCGGCGTAGGCGGCGTAGGTGAACAGGCGCGAGATGCTGGCGTCTACTTCGGCTTCAGCCTGCGCCGTTTTCACGCCGACGAGCGCGGCGATGCGGGCGGCGAACTCATCACGGCGGGCGGCGAGGTTTTCAGCGAGATAGTAAAGAATCTGGGCGCGGTTGTAGGGCGCACGATTCGACCAGCCTACTTGCGCGTTTTTAGCGGCCTCTACCGCTTCCCGAATATCTTTACGGTTGCCGTCGCCCACTTCACCCGCCAGCGTGCTATCGGCGTTGAGGATGGCGCGGGAATAGTTGCCATCGGGGCGCGCCTGCTTGCCGTTGATGTACATTTTGGCGGTGCGGTCAATGGGCGGCAGGCCGCCATTTTTGAGCTTGCCAGCAGCTTTGCTTTGTTCGCTGAGCGCCAGCGGGCGGGCGGGGACAACATCGCCCCATTTGGCTTTGAGGTCAACAGCGGCGGGGCGCGGGCGATCTTCCCACTTGGGGCGCAAGTATTCGTACAAGCCTTCTTCGCCGCCTTCACGCCCGAAGCCGGACTCGCGGTAGCCGCCAAAGCCGGATGCGGCATCAAACATATTGGTACAGTTCACCCACACCGAACCGGCTTTGACTTTTCCGGCGATATCTACCGCGAGATTGACGTTTTCGGTCCAGATGCTGGCGGCAAGGCCATAGCGGGTGTTGTTGGCTAAGGCGACGGCTTCTTTCGGCGTGCGGAAGGACATGGCGACGACGACAGGGCCGAAGATTTCTTCCTGCGCTACGGCCATCGCGGTATTGACATTGGTCAAGAGCGTGGGGCGATACCAGCAGCCTTTTTCAGGCAGGGGCAGGTCTGGCTGGAATAAGTCTGCGCCTTCGGCAACGCCGCGCTGCACCCAACTGTCAATGGTTTCGTGCTGAATAGGATCGATAATCGCGCCGATGTCTATCGCCTTATCCAGTGGATCGCCCACGCGCAGGGTCGCCATACGGCGGCGCACTTTGGCGAGGAAGCGGTCTGCGATGCTTTCCTGCACCAGCAGGCGCGATCCGGCACAGCAGACCTGCCCCTGATTGAACCAGATGGCATCAACCAGACCTTCAACGGCGGCATCCTGATCGGCATCGTCAAAGACGAGATAGGGCGATTTGCCGCCTAATTCCAGCGACAGCTTCTTGCCAGTACCGGCGGTGGCGCGGCGAATGATCTTGCCGACGTTGGTTGAGCCGGTGAAGGCGATTTTGTCGAAGCCGGGGTTATTCACCACCGCCACGCCGGCTTCATCGCCGCCGCTGACGATATTGACCACGCCGGGCGGCAGGCCGGCTTCAGCGATGATTTCGCCCAACAAGAGCGCGGTGATACTGGTGAAAGGCGCGGGTTTGAGGACGACGGTATTGCCAAGCGCGATGGCCGGGGCGATCTTCCATGCCAGCATCAGCAGGGGGAAATTCCAAGGGATGATCTGGCCGATGACGCCGACAGGCTGATAATCGGCAAGGCGGGTTTCTTGAAGCTGCGCCCAACCGGCATGATAGTAAAAATGGCGGGCGACAAGCGGCACATCAATATCGCGGCTTTCGCGGATGGGCTTGCCGTTATCCAGCGATTCCATGACGGAAAGCAGGCGGCTGTGTTTTTGTATTTGGCGGGCGATGGCATAGAGATAGCGGGCGCGGGCATGGCCGGGCAGTTTGCTCCATGACTCGAAGGCTTTGCGCGCAGATTGATAGGCGGCTTCGACATCATCGGCGGAAGCGTCGGCCACATCGGCCAGCTTATCGCCGGTGGCGGGGGCTTTACTCTCGAAGTAGGCGCCGCTTTTAGGCTGCACCCACTGGCTGCCGATGAACAGGTTGAGCTTGCGATCATGATCGTCTAGCCACGCTTGCGCGGCATTGGCGGCTTCAGGCGCGGGGCCATAACTCATGGTATGGAACACTTCGGCTACACGGCTGGACATGCTCAAACTCCTCAATGCCAACGATCTCGCCCGCCGCACTTTTGATAAAGCGTAAATCACCAGAAGATTTCGCTTCGATGGGCGGGAGATCGGCCATTTACAACGCTCATACTGTTATTGTGTCCAATTATAGCGGACAACGCATGCGTTGTCCCTACGGCGGGATTGAGGGGTGAGGTTGCCCCGCCTCAATCCCCTCTCCGCGCACGGCTGAGGGGAAAAAAGACAGGTGATTTGTTTGAAGATTTAGTCTTGCAGCGCTTTACCCAGAAAGGCTAACAGTACGCGGTTGAACTCTTGGGGGTGTTCCATATTTGGCACGTGGGCGGAATTGGCAAAAATGTATTTTTGCGCGCCGGGAATATTGGCCGCCAGATAATCGCCAATCAGGCGGGTGGCGGTCTCGTCTACATCGCCGTAGGTGATCAGCACGGGACAATGAATTTCTTCAAGGCGGCCTGAGCCGGGGGGATCGAGCACGATGGGCTGGCCGCCTTCATCATTGTGCGTGTACGACTGCAAGATCATGGCCTTCACTTTATCGCGCACCGGCTTTGAAACCTGATCGGGGGTGCGATAAAAGCCCTCTACCCACGCATGGGTTTCAGCTTCGGCGGCGGCGCTTAAATCGCCGGATTCAGTTAGGCGATCAATCACTTCAAAGGCATCCCTTTCAAGCTGCGGCATGTCTTCCCACTCAATGCCGGGAATGTCGCCGCTGATACCGCCGCCTACGGTGACCAAAGCACGCACGCGATCTGGCGATTCGACGGTGGTATCGGCAGCAATTTGGCCGCCGCGAGAACAGCCGATCAATGCCGCTTTTTCGATGCTAAGATGATCGAGAATGGCGCGGAGATCGGCACGATTGGAATAGGATACGTCGGAGCCGACAGTCTGACCATAGCCACGGGTATCGTAGCGCACTACCTGATAATGCTCAGCGAAAATATCCCACTGATCATCCCACATGCGGCTATCGGCAATGCCGGCGTGAACGAACACGATGGCGGGGCCAGAGCCTTTGGTTTCGTAATGAAGTTTTGCACCGTTAAATTCGAGAAAAGGCATTATTTTCCTATCCTTTTTTGCATTACGATAACTGATCGAAATTGTACGCCTTACTCAGAAAGGCCAGCACCACACGGTTGAACTCTTCGGGGTATTCCATTGAAGGTAAATGCGCGGCATTCATAAAGATATACTCTTCCGCGGCAGCGATATTTTTAAGCAGATAGTTGCCACGCGCCAGAACATGACTGGCATCGAGTTCGCCACAGGTGATCAGCACCGGGCATTGAATTTCAGCAAGGCGATCTACTGCGGGCGGATCAAGGGTGATTGACCGGCCACCTTCGGCAAGATGGGTAAGCGATTGGCGATTCATGGCGATCATTTTATCGCGTACCGCTTTTGACACCTGATCCGGCGTACGATAAAAGCCATCTACCCAGATGCGGGCTTCAGCTTCCAGAGCGGCCTCCCACTCACGGGCTTCAAACAGCCGATCCGCCTCTTCAAGCGCATCGTGCTGGTTTGGCGGCATACTGCTCCAGATAAAACCACTTAGCCCACCGCATACAGAAACATAGGCCCAAATTCGTTCGGGATTTGCAAGGATAACGTCAATTGCAATTTGACCGCCGCGGGAACAGCCGATCAATGCCGCCTTCTGGATGCCGAGATGATCCAACAGCGCACGAATATCGTCATGATTAGCGTATTCAACATCGGCGCTAACCGTTTGACCAAACCCCCGCGCATCATAACGTATCACTTGATAATGCTCAGCGAAAACATCCCACTGATCATCCCACATGCGGCTATCGGCAATGCCGGCGTGAACGAACACGATGGCGGGGCCGGAGCCTTTGGTTTCGTAATGAAGTTTCGCGCCGTTAAATTCGAAAAAGGGCATGACACACCTTCAGCTTTTGAACAGGTTTTCGATATGCTGAATATATGTATCGAAAAGCGCCGCGTGTGATTTCTTTTGGCTTGCCTGCCTGAAATTGGCATACGCTTCTAATTATGGAAAAAGATAACCGTGTTACCTCTCTCATTCGGGCAATGGTGGTGCTGCTGGCCGCCACGCTGCTGCTGGTTGGCTATTACTGGATACACAAACCGGCGGACGGCGGCACGCTCTTACGTTATGCGGGATATGCGCTGGATGTGGCGGTCACCGCTGCGCTGCTGGTGATTGCGGCGGGCGTTGGGCGGGCGATCACGGGCAAGTTTTTCGCGCGCACGAGGCTTGAGCCGGGCATTCACCGCGCCGAACGGATGGCGCTGGACGGCGGCGTTGGCATTGCGATGATCGGGTTTGGCGGGCTGGCATTAGGGATGATTGGCCTATTTCAGCAGATCATCCTGATTGGCGGGCTGGCGGCGCTGGCGGCGCTGTTTCGTAAGCCGATCCAAAGCTGGCTGAGCGACGGCGCGGCAATGGCGCGATCTATCCGTTTTGAGTCTCGATTCACTGGCTCTCTGATCATCGTCACGCTGCTGCTGCTAGGGCTGGCGTTTGTTAGCGCACTATCGCCGCCCTATGCGTGGGATGCGATGACCTATCATCTGGTAGAGCCGCGCCATCTGGTTGAAACCGGACGGATGACCGCCAGCGACACTAATTTCTATCTCGGATTCCCCAAAGCGATTGAGACGCTGTTTGCCATTGTGATGGAGATCACGGGGCGGGATACCGGAACGGCGCTGGTACATTACGGCATTGGCGTGCTGGCGCTGCTAGGGGTGGCTGGCTGTGCGCGGCGATTCACGCATGCACAGGCGGGGTGGCTGGCGGCGGCGCTGCTGTTGAGCAGCTTCAATACATGGCAGCTTTTCGGCTGGCAGTATGTAGATTTGGCGGTGATGCTGTATGGCACGCTGGCATTCATCATCGCGCTGCGCTGGCATGAGAGCGGGCAAAGTCGCTGGCTGATTCTGCTGGGAGTCATTTGCGGGTTCGGATTCGGGGTCAAATACTCGTTCGGGTCGCTGATGCTGGCGCTGGCAATCCTGATTGTTGTGCGCCAGCCGCGCCGGATCATCCCGAATATGCTGATGTTCGGGCTGGCGGCGGGAATCGCCTATGCGCCGTGGGCGCTGCGGGGGCTGCTGTTATATGGCAATCCGATCTATCCGTACCTGCTGGGCGGGTTCAATTGGACGGCGGAACGCACGGCGGCTTTCAATCAGGCGGGAATGGGCATGATCACGCTTGGGCGAACGCTTGAACTGCCCTTTTTGCCGATTACGGCGACGATTTTCGGGTTTAACTACGACACAGCCTATTCGTATACGCTTGGCCCATTCTTGCTTACACTACCCTTTGTATTTATCGCCACGTGGCGGAAATTACCCGACACGCTGAAACGCATGGTGATTAGCGGCATCATCATTTTGATACCGGTGTATCTATACTGGGCAGTCAATATGCTTTTTATCGGCATCGCCATTCAGACAAGACTGGTGATTTTCATCCTGCCGATCTCAGCGATTCTTGGCGCTGCCGCCGTGTGGTCACTGGATTTGCTGCCTGAAAAGCCGATTAATCTCAGCTTTTTGATGAAGGCATTAATCGCATTTACAACCCTCTTTAGCACCATAGACTTAATTGGCTACGTCGCCCAAACACATCACTTTGAAGTGGTGCTGGGTACGGTATCTGAAGAAGAATTTCTTTTCAACAAGCTGTCCACCTACCCGGCTGTTATGCGCCAGTTAGATGAACTGCCGGAAAATTCACAGGTCAGGTTCTTGTTTGAGCTGCGCTCGTATTACTGCCCTGAGAACATGATTTGCCTGACCGACAGCTTATTTGATTTTTGGGGACGCGCACGGCGAGAAGGAATGACGCCGGATGAAATTTTTGGGGCGTGGCGGGCAAATGGCGATGATTATGTGCTGTTTTTCCAAAGCGGCTATGATGCCACCTCATTGTTTAGCTGGACGCCGGACTATGACCCTGAAATATTTGATGCGCTGGCTGAACATATGACGCCGGTGTGGACGGCGGACGGCGGATTCTACACGTTATATACGTGGCGAGATGGCTAGGCCGCCCGCGCAATCTTCACAGGCTAGCGATCAAACGGGTATATGCCATCGTGAGCCAGCGCCATGATCTCATTCAGCGCATTGAGCGCTTCCTGATGCTCAATGGCATCTAAGGGTAGGGCGGCGAACTTTTCTTCATCTTTCAGGATCAGATCGCCATCGGGGTAGACGAACACATCCAGTTCCAGATCGTCCCATGTTAGCGTATCGCCAGACCAGCGAGCAGGCCGGGCGATATTGCAATACCAACCGCGCAATTCGCCGGTATCGCGGTCAAAGATTTTATTGACGTTGTAATAACGATCATAGAAATACCATTCATAGAAGGTATCGCCATACTGCCATTGAAAATAGCCGTCATCACGATCATTCACGTTGAATGAGGCGACGATCAGCGCCCAATTATCACCCTGCTCTACCCATTCGCCGGGGTATTCCCAGACGGGCTGGCCTTGCTCATTACATTTCACGATCTGTATTGGAGTCACGCTTTACCTGCCGTATGAATTGCCAATAAAATGCCACGCTGCGAGCGTATAACCGCGTGGTCTGCGGTCATGATATTACTGACGCCACGCGCAGGCCCGAAGGTGAGGGTTTCAGCGCGCAGCGGATAGTATAAATTCACGGTTTCGACACCTTCTACCGCGCCGTTCAGCGGCACAAGCGATAGGGTATCGCCTTTTGCGCCGGAAATGATGGTTTCGCCGGGGCGCATTAACCATGCCTCCTGATTTCCGGCGACAAGGCGAACATCACGACTGGCTAACTCTGGCAGCGCCAAGAGATAGATATTGCTCAAGGTATGATCTAAGCGCCCGCCAAGCGCGCCTAAAACGAGTATCTTTCTGGCATCCCGTTCCGCCGCAGCTAAAAGCGCAAGCTGCAAGTCCGTTTCGTCTTTTTCCACGGGATAACGCTGAGTTTCTGCTCCCTGCGTTTGCAGATTTTCTAGAAGTTCCGGATCAACAGAATCCATATCACCTATGATGAGATGCGGCTGTATTCCGCATTCAACCGCTGAAATTGCGCCGCCATCTGCCGCGATGACATAGGCGTCCGGCCACAGCGATAAAGCACGCTGCACCATGATGCCGGGGTTCAAATCGCCATACGCAAAAATAAGTATAGGGTTCAAAAATTATCCTTAATACACCCTCATCCTCGCCCATCCGAGGGGTATCATCAGGGAAAGGCAATATCTTTACAGTACCACAGGCTGCGCTATTGTTTATGCATTATGCTTTAACGTGTACGGCGCACCCAGCGATCTTTGACGGCAATCTTGCTGAAATCTGCCGCTTCTAAGCATTCTTTGATCAGCACATCAAACCGCGGGTCTTCCAACATCGGAAAATGGCGGGTTCCGGGCAGCAGGATAGGCACAACCGTTGTGCTTCGCTCGCCGGTCAGATAATTGAGCACCGTATCTGATGGTGGCGGCGCAACTATATCATCAAGACCATGCACCAGCGCCACCGGCATCGGCAGCAGGCGAATGGTGTCCAGCATGGCGCCGGCATCATAGGAGCTGACCAGATCGGCAGCGGCGCGCGCATCCCCACGAGAAATATCTACCAGCAGTTTTTCATAATTGGCTTCGCCTTTTTTGAAGGTGCGCCCCAGCAGCACTTCTCCGCCTAATGCCGCTACGTCTTTTAGCGGGTTTAATTTTGGATATTCCATGACAGGCTTACGGGGAATAGTCACCTCAGCGGGTGGCGATGCGGCAACTGGCACCGAAGCGGGCGGTTGGCGGGTACGGGCGGCAGCGGCTTCTACCAATGCTTTACGCATTGCCGCGCCGGGACTCATCAGGGTGGGGGCGGTATTCGGGTCTGTGAGTTGGGCTGCCGTATCTGCGGGGCGGGTTTCGACAATGCGCCGCAACGGGACTCGCTGATCCAGCGCGCCGGGATCAAATAATGGAGTGCTGACGATCATCAAGCGGGCGATACGTTCGGGATACTGCCGAGCAAATTCTACAGCCACGTAGGCGCCGATATCGTGGCCGATGAGCGCCGCCTTGGGCAGCCCCATCTCGTGCATAAAGTCGGCAACTAACGAGACCTGATGGCTTAGCGTATATTTCTCTGGCTTTTTGGCGCTATCACCAAAACCGTAGAGATCTAAAGCATAGACGCGGAAATTCTGCTGAAGATGCTGGATGGTGGGGATCCAATAGCGCCATGATCCCAACATGCCATGCAGCAGAATGACCGGGCGGCCACGCCCCAACACCTCATAATGTACCAGATCGCCATCAACAGTAATTGCGCTCATGAGTTCCGTTTCAGACGGCTACGATAGGCTGCAATGCTCGCATCTCGCCCGATTGCAGCGAGACGATAATATCGGTTAGCGTGATGGGCCGTAATGGCTTACACGGACGGCTTTTCATCGCTTGATTTCTGCTTTTCCGCACCGGCTTTGCTCAAAATATCCCCTATTTTCCGAGTCAGCTCATCCGGGGAAAATGGCTTGATGATATACGCGACAGCGCCTACTTCGATCCCGTTTTGAATTTCTTCATCCTGCCCTTTGGCGGTCAAAAAGACGACTGGCGTATTTTTGTATTCTTCAATCTCTTTGATGGCTTTACAGGCTTCGTAGCCGGTCATGCGCGGCATTCGCACATCCATCATGATCAATTCCGGCTTTGCATCATTCACTTTTTCAACAGCTTCCGCGCCATTGGCGGCCAGCGTGACGGTATGACCGGCGAACATCAACGTGAAGTTGATCAATTCACGGATGTCACGTTCATCTTCAGCTACTAAAATTCGCGCCATATGTTCTCCAACTCAGATTTCATTGCCCTGTTATTTCGCTAATTGCGATTCTGGCGTAGGTTGTGAGGCACGCTTCAATCCAACTTCTGGCCCCTCAACCGGCAGAAGTATGTAGAAGGTAGTGCCTTTCCCTTCCTGCGAATCGAACCATACATCGCCGCGATGCAGGTCTACTAAATGCTTGACAATGGCTAGCCCTAAACCGGTTCCTGCCACATCCAGCACTAAAGCATGTTCATCATAGCGCTCAAACCGGTTCCACACGCGGGGCTTAAATTCATCGGCAATGCCGATTCCATCGTCGCGCACGGCGATCAGCACGCCCTCACGATTGCGATCATAGTTCACATTCACGGCGATATGGCCGCCGGGATGCGTATAGTTGAAGGCATTGTCAATAATATTGCCGACGATCTGCAACAGCTTGATACGGTCAGCCGTGACGGTAGGCAGATCATCAGCAAAAGAGGTTTCAAGCTGCACATTTTTCCGCTGGAAATCAACGCGGGCGGTGGTGAAGGTAATTGCCTGTTCTACCAGCTCGCGGATATTCAACGATGCCAGAGTCATTTGCTCTGAGCCAGCGTCAATCTTAGAGATATTGAGCAGGTCGTTGACTAATTCTGCCAGACGATCTGCGTTGGATTTAATGGTTTGCAGGAAGCGTTCTTGTTCCGGCGAAACACCGCCGCCAGCGCCCATCAGCAGCAGGTCGGCATAGCCTTTGATACTGGTCATCGGCGTGCGCAGTTCGTGGGACACATTGGAGATAAATTCAGATTTCATGCGTTCCACTTCAACATCTTTGGTGACGTCGCGGAACAGAGATACCGTTCCAAGGAATTGATCGGCGTTGAACACTGGCGACGAGCGAATATTGACGATGCCGCGGCCAATATCTAATTGATTCGCAACCAGATCGTCATCTGGCGTGATGCCACCTGATCTTGGGGGATTCATGACATAAGGGGTGATGGTTGCCACCCAAGCTGGTTCATCGCCATATTCGCCGCGAATATCAGAAAGCGGCTGGCCGATGGCCGAATCACGCGGGATGCCAAGGATGCGCTCGGCGGCGGCGTTGAACAGCACGATCACGCCGCTAGAATCGGCCAGCAGCACCCCGTCAGCGATGCCTTCAAGGATGGCGCTGTTCTTTTCGGCTTCTTCACGCTCGGTTTGCAGCATGTTTGACATGCGGTTGGCCTGATTTTGAATCAGCGAATAGAGATCCGCATTCTTCACAGCCGACGATACCTGACCGGCGGCGGCGGCCACAAGGCGAAGTTGAGGATCGGTGAAGGCGTCCTTTTGGGCGCTGAAAAAGACCAGCGCGCCAACCGGTTGGTCTTCACTCTCCAAAGCCACGGCAAGCGCACTTTTCCACTTGCGCGCACCGGCGGCTTTCACATTCCAGAAGGATTCCGCTTTGAGATCGGGAATTAGCGCGATGCGATCATGCTGATCCATCAGCCAACTGCCTATCATCACGGCGGGGTGGTGCTTGCGATCTGCGTAAGTGTCGCCATTCTGGTAGGCAGCATCTTCGCCCGCGATCTCGATCTTGCCGCTGGTATGGCGAATTGCGCGGGCATACGGCTCGTTGTTTGAGGGGTCAAGCAGCAGCACAACCGCCTCTTCAGCGTTCACCGTATTCGCAACCATATCCAGCGCGCGATTCAAAACGCTGCTCATATCCAACGTGCGGCCAAGCTCTGAAGTGATCTGATACAGAGAGTCCAAACGGTCGCGTTCCTGCTGCAATTCAGCGGTACGTTCCTCAACCCGCTCGTTTAGCTCATTGGCGAAATTTTGCACGCGGGCAAACAGGTTTGAATTCTGGATCATGGCGCCTAACTGCGCGCCAATGGTGGTCATGATGCGCTGATCGTTCAAGCCGAAAGGCCGCGACACATCGGCATCGCGCACAGCCAGCACGCCGGCAACCATATCACCCGCTGCCAGCGGTACGCCTAGATAACGAGATGCGCCAATCTCGCCTTCGGTGATGCCCATATTGCGGCGCATTTCTTCAGGGCGGGGATTATCGCCGCCGAGCATGAGTAAGCGGCGGTTGCGGATAACGTAAGACACTTCATCGCTGTTCAGCACGCGCGGCGCAATTTCAAAGGGTTGGCCGTCACGGATAGCCATCGGGAAAGTGATATCGCCGGTTGCGGCGTCGTAAAGCGCGAGATAGATTTCGCGGGCGCTGGTGAGCGCAGGCACCTGATCGCGGATGATACGGATCATGGTGTTCAAATCCATCGTGGAAGAAATGGCGCGGCTGAGTTCGTTAATGACCAGCGACTGCGCTACCTGCGACGAAGTTTCAGTAGACAGACGCGCATTTTCAACTGCGGCACCAGCCTGAGCGCCAAGCGCCTGCGCCATGCGCATATCGCGGTGGGTAAAACTGCGGGTGAAAGATTGCAGCGAAACTTGTAACAGCCCGATGCTGGCATCGCCTACTACGAGAGGCACCAACATGCGACTGGTATCGCCCAACCGGTGCATTTCTTCCAATTCGATGCGATCGCTATTGACTTCATCGCTGCGAATTACGATCACCTGACCATCGCGGAGGGCGCGGGTTTTGGCGGTGTATTGGAACAGATCGTATTCAAGACCTGCTGGTACAGCGCGAGCTGGATCGTCATTGCGATTACCGGAAACCTGAACGATCAGCCGTTCTTCCACGTTGTCATAAATCATCACCGCGCAGTCATCTACGTCTAGCGCCTGAATGGTTAGACGAACAACGCTCTGGAACACTTCATTGAGATCGAGCGTAGTAGATGTAGCCTGCGCTGCTTCCAGCAGGGTTTCCAACTCGCGGGTGCGTACCAGCGTTTGTTCTAGCAGGCTGGCGTTCAAAATGTGGATAGCCGCTTGACTGGCGATGATCACCGCGAGGTCAACTTTTTCAGGTTCAAATTTGCGGGCGCCATTGAATGCTTCCAGCTCAAATACGCCGCTGGTCTGCCCGCCGATGGACATGGGGATCAAGAGATAAGCAGAGACGCCTTTTTTGAGCAGTTCCAATTCAAGCTCGGCATCGCTAATATCGTCTACATTCTCAACTATGATGGTTTGGGGGCGCCTCCAGATGCGCTGCATGATCGGGGCTTTGTCTACTTCGACCACTACTTCTGGAGGTGAATCGCCGCGCGGCATTTCGACAATTGCACGCGCTAGATTTGTATCCCGTTCAAAAATGAACGCGCGGGCATTTTCGATGCCCAATACACCGGCCACTTCACGCAGCGATACTTCAAGGATATTTTCGATATCCAGCGACTGGGCTAGCGACATGGAGACGCGATTGAGCAAGCTGAGGCGCTGGGTACGGGCGACTGCTTCCGCGAATAGATCGGCGTTTGCCAGCGCAACGGCCACCTGATTGGCAAAGGCCACCGCCGCATGTTCAGAGCGCGAGTCATAAATTTCAGGTTGGCTGCTGGCGAGGGTGATCATGCCCATCACCTGCCCCTGACGCACCAGCGGCACCCCTAGCCAACTTTTGGTCTGAGAAATACCCGGTATGCTGTCATTAGGGGTTACATCTGCCGAAAGTGCGCGCTGACGTTCTAAAATTGAGCGCAGCTTTTTTGAGTCATCCACTGGCACATGGATTGGATCGGGCGGTAGATCAAAGCCCCGCGCAGCTTCGATCACAAACTCATCGCCGGAACGACTCCATACACTCATGGAGTCATAACCGATCACGCGCTGCATTTCGTCAAAAGCCAGTTCAATGACTTCATCGCGTTCTAGCGCCGCGGTAATACGCCGTGAGGCTTCAGTGAGCGCCTCAAGCTGGCTGCTGCGGGCGGCAATGTCGCGTTCCAACCGCGCACGCTCGGTCACATCATCTACCAACACCACTGCGCCGCGCGCGAAATCATTTGAGAGCAGCGGGTAGACGCTGAAATTCTGGATCATCAACTCGTCATGCAGCGTCAGCCGCACATCGTTCAATTCGGCGGGCAGGGTAGTTTCAATGACTGATTTGAAACTTTCGCGCAGGATCGGCTCAAGGTCAGGGCGGTAATAGAACAGGTCTTGCCCGGCGGCATCTTCGTTAAAACCATAGCGCCGGCGAATAAAATCATTGGCGATGAGGATTTTCCCCGACCGATCCAACACGATAAGACCCTGTTGAATGGACTGGAAGATCGACTCGTTGAACAGGCGTAAATTGACCGCTTGCCCGAACAACCGCGCATTTTGCACGGCGACAGCGGTGAGATTGGCGATACGCTTGATGAGAGGGCGGTATTCATCAAAGCCGAAGGCATGGACTAGATTGCTGCCGATGTGCATGGATCCTGCGACGAAGCCGCCAGTGATCAGCGGAATGACAAGCGTGGTTCGCTCGCCTTCTGCCTGCCACGAATGCAGGTCAGTATAATCAGCGTCGGTTTCGGTGTCGGCATGGTATAGATAATCTTTGCCATCGGTGAAGGTGCGTCCTTGCGATGTATTCTCCAGAGTTGGAAGATGATCGCGCCCGATGACAACAGCGTTGTCTGGTGTGACCGATACCCGTATCAGATCGAAACCATCCTGCTCATTATCCACCAGCGCAAGCGTCATGTGCTGGAAAGGTAGCAAGCGCAGAACGCCCTGAGCCACGCCTTCCACGATCTGGTTCAAATCCAGCGTGCTGGAGATGGCTTCCATGACTTCGTTCAGGCGGGCTTCCTGTTCGGCGCTGCGCAGCGAAGCCAGATAGAGGCGATTATTTTCAATGGTGGCGGCAGCCTGATGCGCGAAAATTTCCAGCACTTCTACTGCGCCGCGCTCCGGACGGCGGCCATCCTGCGGGCGATCAAGGCTCATGAGGCCAAGCACTTCGCCGGTCACGCCGCGAATTGGCACCAGCAGCATATCGCCGTCACGCCATTGTTCACGCGCATGCGGGTGCAGTGTACGCTGACCAGTGAACTGGGCGCTGAAGGTTTCCAGCCCGTCCACATGCCATTGTTTCAACTTATCAAAAGGCAAAAACAGGCTCTCGCTGATACGGAAAGCATCTTTAGCGACAAGAGTATCAAAGGCAGACAGGGGCATGACGCGCCCCTTGCTCTGCTCAAAGGCATCAATCGGCAGGCCAGCCTGCGCGAGGCGGCGGAATACTGGCTCGCCCCCGCGATCATCTAGCAGGGTCATGAGTACAGTATCGTACCCGCAGCTTTGCTGAATACTGTAGGCAATTGCTTCCAGCATGGTTACGGGGTCAACGTTATGCTGAAGCATTTGCCCCAGTTCAAAAATTTGGTTCAACTGTTCAACACGACGGCGCAGGCGATTGCTGCGATCCTGATTTTCAAGATAGCGCAGGTTATTGCCATAACTGAGGCTGGCTTTAGAGGCCAGCGTCATCAAGAAGGTGGCGGCGCGCTCGTCAAAGTGATGCGGTTGGCGGCTGTAGAGATGGAAAACGCCGATCACCTGCTCCTCATAAGTGAAAGCGGCGGCCAGCGCCGAACGCGCATCTGCTGGCGTGGGTTGCAGCTCTGAAGTGGCGTAATCGTCTATGATGACGGCTTCGATGCCGGCGCGAATGGCGGCCAGTTCAATTTCTGACAACCCTTCTGCTGGCTTGCGTTCGCCCAAACGCCGTTCCAATTCGGGGATTTCTGGTTGGCGCCACTCGCTTGCAGGCTGCAAGATGGCAACGGTGTTGCCGTCGGCGTCGGCGGCGCGGGCTGCCTCTAAACGCGCCACATCAAGGACGGTTTCAAAATCCAGCGTTTGCGCCAACTCGTTGCTTACCCTGCTGATTGCATCTAGTTCTTGCAAGCGGCGGCTTAGATTCTGGCCGGTGAGTTCGTAGATGCGTACACGATCCAGCGCGGAGGCGACCTGCACGCCGATAGCCGACAGCATCTTCACGTCTTCTTCGGTGAAGCCGCCGTGTTTGCTGTTGGTGACGCCCATTTCGCCAAGTGTATGATCGCCCACAACCAGCGGCACCAGCACGGATTGACGAATACTTAATTCCTGCGCCAGCTCGCGATAAACCGGAAGCACCCGTTTATCGTTCAGCACATCGTTGCTCATGAAGGGCTGGCGGGAAATGGCGACACTGTATTCAAAAGCTTTGCCATAGGTGCTAACGACGATGGGGCGATCAATTTCGATGCCGAAGATATAACGCGGCGCGGTAGTCAGCGTACCGGCAGATTGATCTAGGACGCTGATATAGACAGACTGGCATTCCATAAAGCGGGCGACCACCGCCAGCGTTGGCGAAAAGTCATCTTCGGTAGTCAGAATCTTATTAGAAAGCTCGGCAATCTGGCGAAGGCTTTCAGATTCATCAGCGCGGCGCTGGGCTTCGCGGAACAGGCGACTGTTCTCGATTAAGCTGGCGATTTGCGCGGCGAAAATATACAGCAACCGCCCATCTTTATCGGTGAAATCTTCGCCGTTCAGATGATTGGCGATCTGAATGATGCCAACTTTGCTGCCGCCAGTTTCCATGACTGCCAACAGCGTTTGGTGGATGCCCAGCGACGCAACTTGTTCTTCCATCCCTGCGCCAACGATCACTTTATCGGTAACAGCTTTATTGGTGAACCACGTATCTTCCTGCTGCCAGATGCGTTCAATGGCGGTGCCGGGTTCCAGGGGGATGCGATAATCGGCAGCCTGCTCGGCGCTGAAGCCAAAAAATGGACGCCGCGCCCGTAAATCACGGGTTTCAGCGTCAAACAAGAGGACGCCGCAGTATTGGACGCCCATCAAGCGGGCGATACGCTCGGTTGCGCTGGCATAAAATTCCTGTTCACGAGTCAGCGTACCCAGCGCCTGCGTAATTTCCTGTACGGCGGTCATTTCGGTTTCACGCTGCTGGTCAGTTTGCGCCAAACGCATGTCTTCGATGAGTACCGCAACCTGTGAAGCCATCAACCGAAGGTTATCCATATCGCGCCGGCTAAAGCCGCCGCCGCCGCGCTTATTGCTCACCTGTAATAGGCCGATTCTACGGATACCGACGATCAGCGGGACAACTGCGGTATTTTTCACGCCGGCGGTAAAGGCCAGCATCGCCATGCCTAACCCATCCAGATCGGCTTCGGCGCGAAGATCGTCACTGAACCACGAGTCGGCTTCTAATAATTCCAAACGCGCCAGCGAACCCGTGGAAGCTGAGATAGCATAATTACTGGCGACAGCGGTTGGCAGCCCGAAGAAGGGTTCCTGTGCCACCAGCGCATCGCGGCGCTCATCATAAAGCAGCACACCGCATTGTTCGGCGGCTGAAAGTGTGGCTACGCGCTCGACTATCGCGCCTAATGCTTGATCAATCGTTTCAGTATTTTCGGGGTCGTAATCGATCTGCTGCAACCCTGCGAGATCTTGAATGCGCCGCTGCTGCTCAGAATAAATTTCGGCGTTATAAATGGCGGTGGCAATAGGCTTAGCGATGGCCTGAAGCAGCGCGATATCCGCAGGTGTGAAATTATTCGCCTTGATGCTTGAAAGCTCAAAAGTGCCGATGAAGCGTTCGCCAAGGATGAGGGGGACGCCGGCAAAGCTGTGATAGGCGCTCTCTGGCAGCAGCGGCTGAACAGCATCCAACGCGCGCTTATCGGCCACTAGCACCGGTTGGCGTTTGGCTGCGATCCAACCCGTGATGCCCTCACCTTCACGGTAGACGCCGCCGATTTCAGCTAGCGCCAGCACGTAAGCGGCAGCGCCCACCCATCCCCGCGGGGTGAGTGTGCGCGTCTCTGGATTCCACAGGCATATTTCGCCGGCGTCAGTCGTAATAGATTTGCGGACAATGTTGAGCAGCGCTTGGAGCGTAGTTTCTACACCAAGGCCGACGTTGATCGTTTCGCCAATTTCTGCGACAAGCTCGACGGCTTTGCCCAAATTTAGCGCGTCGCTTTGAACGCCAGCGCCGCCCAGATCGCGCAGCACCAGTACAGTGCGCAGCCCTTCGTCGGAGGGAATTTGATGTGAGGCACCTTCAATCCAATGGCTGCCGATCTGAAAGGCGGACTGCCCGGCGCCGGTGAAGAGGTTCAGGAATGAATCAGGGGGCTGTGCCAGCGCGGCCAGATCTTCGAGATCGAGACTGACGGTTTCGAGGCCGAAGATCTGACGCGCATTCTCGTTGACATAGATGATCTGGCCGGATTGGCTGGCAACGACAACAGCGTCATTTGCCCCCATCCCATGCGACTCGTATTGAGCGTTGGTTTCAAGTTCGGGAAGTCGTCCAAGCTGCTGCCGCTGGCGCACCCATAGGTACAGCCAGAGCATCACTACCGCGCCCCCGACGAATAGAATGACTGCCAGCTCCATCGTCGATCCTAACGACTCATGACTTCAGCGACGGCAAGGCACGGAAAGCAGATCGTCCTCATCTACCACGAGGTCAGAATATTCGCACTGCTATCTTGCCCGGTCAGACCGCGCCGGCGATCTTCCGCTGCAAGTTCGGTAATCTCACGAATATCCGAAAACTGATGCGTGCGCGTGGAAACCGCGCCAACGCTGAGGGTCATCAACGGCACCTGCCGTTCGCCCATCACGCTATCCGGCACAAGGATATAACCGCGTTCACGATCAATAAACGAATAGTGTTGTTTCACCTCATCATCAAAACGATCCATGAGCATCTGCCTGAGAGACTCATAGTCCGCCGCATGGGTGACCACTACGAAATTATCGCGTCCGGGATGCCCTGCATAATCGTCGCCAGTCCCTTGACTATCAATGACTTCACCGATCAACAGCGCCACGAAGCGGATCACTTCATCGCCGGCCACAAAACCGTAAACATCGGTAAAGGCGTCAAAGTTGTTGATTTTGATGTCCATGTATGTCCATGGCGAGGCGCTTTGCATCAAGCCGCGCAGGTGATCTTCGATCAGGCGGCCAGAGGGCAGGTTGGATTTACTGTCAATCTGGGTCTGTCGGGTTGCGGCCAGAATCGCGTTTTGTACGCGCAGTTTCAATTCTTCAATGTCAAAAGGCTTGGTGATGTAATCATCAGCGCCCAGTTCCAGCCCTTGAATTTTATCGCTGCGATCATCTTTCTGGGTGAGGAAGATGATCGGGATATGGCTGGTGCGGGCGGTAGTACGCAGTTCACGGCACACGTCATAACCGTTCATGTCTGGCAGCATGATATCCAGCACGATCAGGTTAGGAAGCTGTTTGCGTGTGGCAACTAACGCCTCACTACCGCGTGAACATACCTGCACTTCGAAGCCCTGCGAAGCGAAGTATATTTTCAGCATGTTCGAAATATCAAAGTCGTCTTCGACGACGAGGATGCGCCCCTTGCTCATGCCCGCCCCTGCCTGCACATTTCAAAGGTCTGTGTGTAATCTTAATCATACAGAGGAAATGGCGCATACGCTATAAAGGTAATTCATATGAATGTCAAATTTTTCCCCAATTTTTGTGAACTACCGGGTATTTTATAGTTGATAGGAACAAAACTGGTTGGGTATGCTACAACAAACCCGCCTATCCAGCGTATATAATGGCAGAGTCGTTAGCACCAGAGAATGAGCATTCATGATTAGCCGGTGGTGGTATTACCTCAACTATGCTGCGCGTAACCTGCGAAGAAGTGCGCGCTGGACTATTTTTGCCGTATTTTGCATTGCCGCGGGGGTTGCCGCGGTGGTGGCGCTGCGCTCGCTGGGTTTAGCTATTGGCGATTCACTGGTGGAGAATGTGC
>DAOTUZ010000178.1:0-5556 GCA_034437295.1 Anaerolineae bacterium
GGTTGAGCTAGCTACCGCGGCGCTTGCCATGCTGCGCCGGTTGGACTTGATGGATGTAGATTGTGATGTGGTGCTGGGCGGCAGCCTCTTTTGGGGAAAAGGGGATCTGCTGCTCACCACAGTAAGCCAGCTGGTGAGCGAGTCTGCGCCCTACGCACAGGTGAATCGCATTGATGTGCCGCCAGTGGTGGGCGCGCTGCTGCTGGCACTAGAAAGCACCGGCGCAACGCCAGCGCCCGATCTAAAAGCGGCGCTTCGCCAAAATTTGCCGCCGGAATTACAGCTTCAGATCACCGTTTGAAAGGGCGCTGTGCGCGCCCTCACCAGTCCAAATTAAACGAATCCGTGTTCGCGGTACCACGCATAGGTATCGCGCAAGCTGGTTTTCATCGCTATCTGCGGCGCGCCAAGTTCTTCCCACGCTTTATCAAACGCGAAGAAGATGTTTTTACCCGCCATTCGCGTTTGTGTGCTGTCTACCGGCACATGAATGCCGAGTCGCCGCAGCGCCCCGATCACATCAGCCGTCACCGGCAGCAGGCCAGAGGGGATATGGAGGCGGGGATGCGCCTTGCCAACCGTATCCGCAATCAGATCGAACCAGTACGGGTACGCCACGTTCTCGGTACCGAGAATATACCGCTGCCCGCTCTGCCCGCGCTCTGCCGCAGCAACATGCCACCGAGCCACATCGCGCACATCGGTCACCGCTACGCCGCCGGAAGTGACGGGCACGAACGCCCCCCACTTCGCAATCGTCAGCACAAACTCGCCTGAAATTTTGTTCAGGTCGCCCGGCCCCATCACCACAACCGGGTTGACGGTGACCACATCTTGCCCCTTTTCTACGGCTTCTTGTACCAATTTTTCGGCCAGCACCTTGCTGTAGGCGTAAGGGAAATGCGTGGGCGATTGGTTGAACAGATCAGTTTCATCAGAAGGTTTGCCATCGGCGCGCATACCCACCGCCGCCGCGCTGCTGGTGAAGATCACCCGTTTCACGCCCGCTTCTTGGGCTGAGTGCAGCACGTAGCGCGTGCCTTCTACGTTCACCTGCATCATATAGCTGCTGTCTGCCCGCCAGTAATCGGCTACTGCCGCCACATGAAACACCCAATCACAGCCTTCGCAAGCGGCGCGTAGGGCGGGTTCGTCGGTCACATCACCTAACGCGCTTTCATAGATCAGCCCCTCAAGCGCATTAAGCTTTGAACTAGCGCGATGCAAGATGCGAACCTGATGCCCCGCTTCCACCAATGCCCGTGCTACGTGCGAGCCAACAAAACCGGTGCCGCCAGTAACTAACGCCTTAACCATAACCGCCCCAAATGGATGAAAGAGAGCATGATTGTAACCTTTCGCGCGCGATTATCAGAGAGAGAAGACGGGATTCAGCGAACCATTCGGCCAGAAAAATCTCAAACGTTGCAAAAGGCGTTACACTTCTGAGAGTCGTTTTTACGGGATTGGATAAGTCTCATGGCATCTGAAATGGGGCGCGTGAAAGATGCGCTGCGGAATGTGCAGTATATTGCCACCGATGAGATTTCGACGGTGATGTTTCTGGCAGAAAAGCTGGGTAAGCCAGTACTGGTTGAAGGGCCTGCTGGCGTTGGCAAAACCGAACTAGCGCAGGCATGGTCTAAAATCAGCGGTCGCCCGTTAATCCGCCTCCAATGCTATGAAGGGCTGGACGAAAGCAAAGCCCTCTATGAGTGGGAATATGCCAAGCAGATGCTCTATACCCAGCTTCTGCGCGATAAGCTCAGCCAAATTCTGGCAAACGCCAATTCGCTGACCGAAGCCGCAGACCGGTTGGCGCAGGAAGAAGACATCTTCTTCAGCGAGCGTTTTTTGCTGGCGCGCCCACTCTTGAAAGCGATGACTTCAGAAGTTCCGGTAGTCTTACTCATTGACGAGATTGATCGCGCTGATGCTGAATTTGAGGCATTTCTGCTGGAAGCGCTCAGTCAGTTTCAGGTATCCATTCCCGAAATCGGCACGATTAAGGCGAAACATCAGCCGGTAGTGCTGCTCACCAGCAATAACACCCGCGAATTGAGCGAAGCCCTCAAGCGCCGCTGCCTGTATCTATTCATTGATTACCCATCGCAGGAAGTAGAACTCAATATCGTGCGAATGCGTGTACCAGAGCTTCCGGCGCGGCTGGCGGCGCAGGCAGTGGAAATTGTACAGGGTTTGCGCGGCATGGATTTGAAGAAGAATCCCAGCGTTTCCGAAACCATTGATTGGGCGCGGGCGCTGGTCATGCTAAATGCAGACAGCCTTGATCGGGAAACACTGGAAAATACGCTCACGGTGCTGCTTAAACACGAAAGTGATGTGCAAAAAGCCAAACGCGCCGTCAGCGGTGGGCGCGCCAATCCGGCGGAAAATCAGCGCGATCCTAGGCAAACACGCGGTCAGCGCCGCGCTTCCGACTTAGGGGATAACTGGAGATGATGAATTGAATGGAAACCCAACGTTTTTTGAAACCGCCGCCGATTTTCGCGCTTGGCTGGAGAAAAATCATCAGTCTGAAACGGAATTATGGGTTGGCATGTACAAAAAAGGCACAGGCCGCCCTAGCATCACATGGCCGGAAGTGGTGGATCAATGCCTGTGCTTTGGTTGGATCGATGGCATTCGCAAGACGGTAGACCAACACAGCTACATGAACCGCATCACCCCGCGTAAGGCCAATAGCAATTGGAGCGCGGTCAATATCGCCAAAGTGGAAACCTTGACCGCGCAGGGTTTAATGTATCCGGCAGGCTTAGAAGCCTTCAGCAAGCGCAAAGACGAAAAATCGCGCGTATATTCTTTTGAGCGGCAGGAAGAAGCCGCGTTCAGCGTGGAAGAGATCGCGCAGTTTCAGCGCCACCCCGAAGCATGGGCATGGTTTCAATCGCGGCCAGCAGGCTACCGCCGGAATGCCGCACATTGGGTCATCAGCGCCAAAAGAGCCGAAACCCGTCAGAAACGACCGGCAGCGCTGATCGAAGAGTCCGCCAACGCGCGAGCCGTTGCGCCGTTGACGAGTAATCCCTTGAAAACATAAGGGATACGCATTGATTGCCTACTACTCATAGCGCAGCACGTTTGCGACCCGTTCGCGTGCTGCTGGCCGCGCACTTAGGAACGTTGATACCCACGCGATCAACAGCGCCGCCGCCAACAGCGCGATGGCGGTAGGCACCGCCGTACTGGGAATCGGCGTGGGGATACCGGTGCCAAGTGCGGTCAGCAGCGCCACGCCTACAGCACTCAGGCCGATACCGAGAAGCCCCCCTAATAGGCCAATCGCTGTATTTTCCAGCAGCATAATCCACAGCACCCGCCGCCCTTTCAGGCCAATGGCTTTCAAAATACCGATCTGCCGCCGCCGTTCCAGCGTTGCCAGCGAAACCGTGTTCGCCATTGCCACCGCCGCCGCCAGCAGCGACAGCAGCCCGACAATGGTCGGAATGGCGCTGAACTGCGCGATCAGCCGCCCCAGCAGGCTGTCAATGAAGCTGATATCCAGCGCGATGATCAGCGGGTTGGCTGAAAGATCGAGCAGAACTTGATTTAAGTTTTCAGGCATCACTTGCAGCGTGGTCAGCGTGAAACTTGGCGATTGCCTGATGCTACCCGGCGGAATGATGTACTGGCCGAAGTTATTGAGTCCGCCAGCGGCGTTCAAAATACCCACCACTTCAAAGGTATAGTCCACGCCCTTAAATTCCACCGAAACCGTGCTGCCCAGCCCGATACCGCGCTGTTGGGTGATGAAACCATCGCTGACCAGCATCACCGCACGCCCGTTATCTTCGGAAGTTAGCGTGCGCCCGGCAGACACGCTGTGTGGCGAAGGATTCGGGTTAGTGGTCTCTCGGGATTGAATCTGAATACGGTTTAACACCCGCTGCGCCCGCCCCGGCGCCTCTTCAACCAGCGCCTGAAATTCTGTTTCTGGCGGCGGTGCGCCATCGACCAGTTCCAGATCTGCCGAATAGGTCATGGTGTTGGTGAGGTATTCAATGCCTTCTAAGTTGTTCACCTGCGCGTTGACAGTCGCCTGTCCTATACTTGGTGAAACCACGCCTAACAGCGGAAATACCAGCACGTTGCCGCCGAAATTCTGAGATAGTTGAAAATTCAATAGTTCCCGCGTACCCGCGCCAATGAAAGTGATGCTGCTCAGGGCGAACATGCCTGCCGCCAGCGCCAACAAGGTGGTGGCGGTGCGAATACGCCGTGAGGTTAAGTTTCGCAGCGCCAGCCGAAGATCAGCGTTGCCGAATGATGGCAGTTTGCCCACAAACCATACGACCACCCACATCACGCCAACCAGAAACGCCAGCAGCAGTAGGGTCAATGCCACCCCGATGATTCCAGCGGGAATGCTGCCTAGTATCCGCCCGGCAATGGCGCCGATCACCACGATCACCAGAATCAGGGTGATGAATACATGCAAACATCCGGCGGCGGGAAGCGCGGTTTCATTCGGGCGTAAAATCGTGGCCGGGCGCACCTTGTTAGCGGTCAGCACCGGCAGAATGCCGAATACCATCGTGACGACGATCCCCAGCGCCACACCGTAAAAAATCGCCTCAGGGTAGATGCGCGCTGGAAGTCGCTGTTGTAAGAAAGCCTCGCCATACTGGTTGACGACACCCGTCAGCAGCAGGCCAAGCAGTACGCCCACGATGCTACCCATGATCCCCAGCAGCAGGGCTTCACAGAGGAACATCGCCGCAACCTGCCGCCCTTTCAGCCCAAAAGTTTTCAAAGCGGCAATCTCATTCGTGCGCCGCCCCACCATCACCAGCATCGTATTGATGATGCCCACCCCGCCGATCAGCAGAGCGCCCAGCCCCATCACCACGATGAAGCGCCCCAGAATATCACCTATCTCCTGATTGCGTTCTAACAGTTCGCTGGAGGTGGTGTACGAAGGCGCGTGGGTGAGCGGCAGCAGTTCACGGGCATATTGTTCGATAGTTTCGCCCGGCGTACCCTCAGGCAGCGCGATACTGATAGTGTCTGGTTGTTCCGGCAGTTGTAGGGCTGCGGCTTCGCTAATCGGCAGATACGCAAAACCGAAAAATGATGCAAACAAGTTACCGGTGCCAGCTTCTGCCTCGGTGGGCGCAATCCCCGTGACGGTGTAGATATCCTCGGTACCGCTAACACGAACCGTATCGCCCACCTGTAAATTTTGTGCATCAGCCAGATTCTGGCTAATCACGATGCTGTGTTCGTCGGCAAATGCTTCGCTCAAAGCTAAACCGGGTGGGTCTATCAGAGTCATTGGCGCATGTGGCGGAAAGGTCGCTGGATCGATCAAAAATAGACTGACGAATTGCGGTCGTCCCACCGTCACCGCATCCAGCGCCGTGACCTGCGCCGTCGAATTGAGCGCGTATGCCGTCACTGCTGCCCCATGCTGTTCGGCCCACCGTTGCGCATTGGCAACAGCATCAGGCGTGAAGGTATTGTTAGTGTCCTGCCCCATGCCGCCAAAATCGAATCCGCCGCCAGAGGAAAAAGAGAGCGTGATATCACCGTGAT
>DAOTUZ010000179.1:0-13238 GCA_034437295.1 Anaerolineae bacterium
ATTCGTAATCGCGCCGATGTTGATGCTGCGATGCAAGGCGTTGACATTGTGATACATACAGCGGCGGCGCTGCCGCTGTATACCGAAGAAGATATTTTCAGCACCGATATTGATGGTACCCGTAATGTGCTGGATTCTGCTTTCCGGCATAAAGCTTCGCGGGTTGTCCATGTCTCTTCTACCGCAGTGTACGGCGTGCCAGATCATCATCCGCTATTGGAGACAGATCCGCTGGTTGGGGTTGGGCCGTATGGTAAAGCTAAGATCATGGCGGAAGAGGTGTGCATTGAATACCGTGAGAAGGGGCTAATCGTCCCGATTATTCGCCCAAAATCATTTATCGGCCCGGAACGGCTGGGTGTATTTGCTTTGTTTTACGATTGGGCGAAGGATGGGCGCGGTTTCCCGATGATCGGAAGCGGCAACAACCGATATCAATTATTGGATGTTGAAGATTTGTGCGACGCTATTTACCTGACCGCGACGCTGGATGAAAAAGTTACGAATCAAACGTTCAATATCGGCGCGAAAGTTTATACCACGATGCGCGAAGATTATCAGGCGGTGCTTGATTACGCTGGATACAACAAGAAGATTATGCCATTTCCTGCCAGCCCGGTGATCTTCGGGCTGAAAGTATTGGAAAAGCTAAAGCTTTCGCCGCTGTATGCGTGGGTATACGAAACTGCCGGCAAAGATTCATTCGTTTCGATTGAGAAGGCTGAGCATGACTTAGGGTATAAGCCACAATACAGCAATAAAGATGCCTTGATCCGCAATTATCAGTGGTATCTGGATAATCTACACACCTTTGAAGGCCAGTCTGGTGTTTCGCATCGCGTTCCATGGAATCAGGGCGCATTAAGCATCGCTAAAATGTTCTTCTAAATCAAAAGGCGGCCAACTGGCCGCCTTTTGATTTATGCGCCTGTAGTTCAACCGGGTGATTTAATGCGTTATGAACCGTGCTACGCTTTGGAATAGTTCAGGGAACTGAATTGGTTTGATGTGTAGGGTGAAAGGTGTGAAATGAAGAAGCTAGTTTTGATTGTTGTGCTGATATTGATGATTGGTGGCGCTGCTGCCGCGCAAGCACAGGTGCCTAGTGGCTTTAGTACGCCTCAAAACGCGCTGACGGCATTTTACAACTATATCAGCCTGCAAAATTATCAGTCCGCCTACGCTTTATGGAATACACCGCCTTCCTCTTATAACGAGTTCGTCAACGGCTATGCTAATACCCAGTATGTTCTGCCTTATTTTGGCGTTCTGGAATCTTCCAGCGCAACACAGGCCGGGAAGGTGATCAGTGTGCTGGTAAGCCATCAAGATGATGGTTCAGCGCGAGCATACTATGGTTGTTACGATATGATTTACAACAATGGCTGGCGTATTCAGGATGGTCATTTCACCCGATTTGCAGCCTATCAGCCTGATTTTGTAACGCTGAATTCGATCTTGAATCAAAGCTGTTACAACTTGCAGCCTGTTCATACGTCTCCTGATCAGACCAGCGATGCAGAAGTTGCCGTCAAGCAGTATTATGCCAATATCAACCTGCGTAATTATCCAGATGCCTATGCTATGTGGCTGCAACCGCTTCCGGGGCCGCGGCCTAACGGCGCTCCGGCAGTAGATTATCGACCGGATGCAAACTTTTTCACGGCAGGCTATGCCAATACTTACTACATTGATGTCTATACAGGCCCCTATATGCAAACTGGCGCGAGCGCCGGACACAGCTATTTGAACGGCTTTTTACCCGCAGTATTGATCGGGCAGCACACTGATAACACCTTTGTAACGTATTACGGTTGCTATGTGATGGGATACCTTCCCGATGGTTCACTGGGCATCGTAAATGGGCGATTTCTTCAGCTTGAAAATAATGCCTCTATCTGGCCGAGCTTTTCGCCATATCTGAATATTGACTGCACAACGCTGAATATTCCCGGTTAGCCCTCAGGGTTGTAATTTCTAAGCTTGCTCCATGCCGCAGTTATTTCTACTGTAGAACGAAAACGGGCGCACTGATTATCGGTGCGCCCGTTCTACATCATGGCGGAGGAGGCGGGATTCGAACCCGCGAAGGGCTTGCACCCTTACTCGCTTTCCAAGCGAGCGCACTAGGCCACTATGCGACCCCTCCAATTGGGTCTCAGTTTAGCAGCAGAATAACGACTTTTGTAGGGTTAACGATGCCGATTTAATCGCGCACAATTTCTGCGATGAAGTTGTGGCGCAGTAGAAAGTACAGCAGTTCTTCGCTGCTCGGTTCGGTAATCATATAACCCCGATCAATCCCGCGCGGGCTGGCGCCACGAGGCAGCGGTTCCGGTATAGTAATGGGCAGTACTTCACCAGCTTCAGCGACTACGATGGTAGGGACGGAAAGAAAACCAGTCCATTCCAGCACGTGTGAGCGGGCGGTATCGTCATGATCGATGAAGATTTCGTGATAGCTCACGCCATAATCATTCAAAACGCGCTTTGCTAACGTCACAAATGGGCAGCCAGATGTGCGGGTGTAGAAAACCAATTCGTAATTCATAAAGCGATCAATCGTCCCTTGATTAGGTGTCGCCTGGTATACCTTCAATTGTTGGTTCAATAACGCCCGGTTCTAGATAACAGAGGATGCCATCGGTGATGCCGTTGGCTAATGCGTCAGGTCTATTGGTCAGTACGTCGCGGTCAGCCAGCATAAAGCCAAGCTCGATAATGGCCGCCGTCGTTTGGCGGTTAATTTCGCGGAAAGTGTGGTAGTCGGTCATATCTACGGTGACGCCGGTGCGACGTTCTAAGCCTGAAGCAACTGCGTAATGCTGGGCGAGACAATCTACCAGTTGCTCGTCAGTGCCGCCTGAACCTGCGCGTGCCGCTGCCGATGCTACCAGGAAACCAGAGACGACCTCACCGAAACTTTGACAGGTATTAGAATGAATGGAGACCAGCGCCGTCGCCTGATAGCTGTCTAAACGGGGATCAAATTCATCGAGTAGATCAACGGTATAGCCGCGGGACTGCAAACCCTGGACGACCTGCTGCGCCACATTGAAATTGATCTCGGCTTCAGTCAAACCATCCGGGCAAACCGCGCCCGGATCGTTCTGCGGGCCACGGTGACCTGAAACGATTCCAATCCGCCGTGCCCAATTCGGTGTTGGTAAGGCCGTAGGCAGCGCACTTGCCGAATCAGTGGCAATGGCAACGCTTAAACTTTCGCGTACATCGGTAGTCAGAAATTCATTTGGCGTGAACCAAGTGAAGATGGTCGCAGTTAACCCTGCGGCAACCACGATGATGATCATGGTTCGGATGATACCTGCAATAATGCCAACTGTGCGTGACCTGCGGCGGCGTTTACGGCGTGGGGTGGGCTGTGCCGCCTTCCCCTCATCATCGAGAAGATCATCCTCATCTTCATCCGCCAGTTCAAATTCCCCATCTTCATTTTCGTCAAATGAGTAATCGAATTTTGGCGGAGGGGTGAGCGGCACCTCAACCGGATTATCAGGGGTAGAGGCAGGTCTAAAGCGTGCTGCCGCCTGCCGCATCATCTCCATGAATTCAACTGACGCTGGCACCCCTTCAGGTGGGCGTGATGAATCGGGATCGTTATTCTCTAAATGGTCGCGGCTGTCATCGCCGCCGCCGGGCGGATTGTTTGGCATGGGTTAGAGGCATTATCCGTCGTTTAATTGATACACCCGCGCACCCTCCGCGTCAAATACTTCGGTAAGATAGGGTGCGTCTTCAATCTGGCTGCTCGCGGCCTCAATAAAAGGTTCTCGCCAGCGCCACATGCTGCTAAAGGCATCCGGGTTTCCGATCACCTGCGGCAGCAGTACAAATTGAATACCTGCATCACGCAGCAAGCTTTCATTCTCCGGATTAGCCGGATCGCGCCAGAATGCGCGTAGGCGTTCCTGCTCTGCAAGACTAACTTCATCGCCTACAAAGAATGGCTGTGGACGATAATATACTGTGTCTCGCTCGCTAATCAGCGGCGCCCAATCAGCTTCATGTGGCTGTGAGTAATTGAGGATACGCGCATCTTCAGGCGTATTGGCGCGCAGCCATTCCATTGCCTGAACGTCGGACTCAGAGGAAAATGCGCCGTAAAATTGTACTGTTCCGCGCACTAGATTCGGAAAAGCTGGCGCCGCAATTATTGCCACAATGATCACGCCAATGGCTGTAACGAGTACTGCCGGGGTAGCTTTACGTAAATTCTGCTTCAAGGCCGGTCTGGTCACGATGAATTTATTGTGCAACCAAAGCAGACCGATACCGCCCAGAATGGTATAGGGGATGATTGGGCCGTGCCATGCGATGCTGAATGGATAATCGTAGCGTAGCAGTGGGCCTAACAGCCAGCCAAAGAGTGTTTCTATGATGCCGAATGAGGCAAAGTCGAGGGCTAGCAGCAGCCAACCAACAGCGAGCAGCGCCGCTTGAGAGCGCCGGCTAAGCCCGATGATTGCCCCGATAACGGCGACTGGCACAATTAGGACGCCATGGTAGGCGATCATGACGATAATGTGACTTGCGCTGCGTTCAAATGGCGAGGCAATTTCTGAGCCTAACAGATCGCGGATGCTGAACAGCCACGGCGAAACTGAGAAAACCCCGATTAGTGGGATTCCCAAGGCTAGCACCAGCCATCGCTTCACCGTCGGGCGCGGCTGCCCCAGCCACATGCTGATCAGCCATGGCGTATAGCCGAGCAGTAGGATGATCATTGTATCAGGATGGGTGATAGCAGTCGCGCCAAACATTAGCCCGGCGCCAAGCGCATCTACAGGATAACCATCGCGCAGATAGCGGTATGTATAAATGAAAAATGCAAAAGTGAAAACCAGCGCCATCAAAGTGGTGAAATGCGAATCCATGAAGGCTGTATATAGGCCGGTACCCAGAAGCGCGGCAACGGCCATGCTTCGCCCCAACCGCTTATCCTGAAGTTCAGCGCCAAAATCGTAAGCGAGGAAAACGATGACGATGCCCATGATGGCAGCAATGCCAAACTGCACATCGTGCATGCCTTGCCCCAACTGTTGGCTAATATAAGCGACCATGCCGATGAAGCCGGGTGAATAGAGATAGCTGATTTCGGGGTGAAAAGGGGCGAGCGTGGTGAAACCCGCACCTTCGCGAGCCATGAGCGCCAGATAGCCAAAGCCCTGCGCGTCGGTATCCAGCGGTACCGGCAGCATCAGCACCGGCGCAATAAAGATAACAGTGACCAGCGCAAAGAAGAGCAGATCGCCAGGCCCAGGCCATCCTTGATCCTTGTCCAGCAGTTCTTCGCCTTTCTTTTCGGCGCGTTTTTGACCGAAAGAGAGCGTGCCGAACAGGAAGATACTGGTAACCAACGCAAACAACAGGTAGTCAATGACTAACGTGTTCCAACCAAATAAATTCGCCCAGAACAACGCGCCGACGACGACCAACGCCAGCGCAAGGGCGGCATTCAGCCCGATACGTGGGTGTTTTGTCGGCCAGGCTGGAGCAAGCATCGCTCCGCTGCCAATAACAATTGCGCCGAAGATGAAAATGACGACAACGGGCATGATATTTCCAGAATTGAAGTTATAAACGGGAAAAGTATAGGGGGCGAAGCGCAGGGTTGCAATTGTCGTAAGTACAATCAATCTGCTGTGAAAGGGTGGCGGCTTCAATAAGACGATTCGTGCTCGTGTTGGTGATAGTCGGGTAATTTGCCATCGTAAGGCCTGAAATTCTATGAAAACCGGGCGTGATGATGGCACGCCCGGCAGGCTTAATTGAAGGGTAGAGGATACGTCATAACGGCAGTGGAGACCGATATGCTGGTGCGCCTTAGCAAATGGAGACGTAACCTAGCGATTGCAAGATCGGATAGATAATTGGTAGGCGATTCCACAGGCACATCTGATCGACTGCGACTGCGCCAACAATGGTTGAGCAGCAGCAGAGAATCGAAAGCAGGGCGCAGCCAATTAAAACGAAGCGCGCGGTATTATTTTGGCCCTCTTCGCGAATGGCGTAGGGATCGTAGTCGCCGTAGCCCGTACCCTGCGGCACCTGTGCCGGCATTGATGCTGATGGCGCGCCGTAGGGTGATGAAGGTTGAGCGCCAGTATAGCCTGTGGATGGCGAATAAGGCTGCGAGGGATTGTAAGGCGGATACTGCTGCGATGCCCCCTGTGGCGAATAAGGCTGCGAGGGCTGCATCGGCTGTGGTTGCGCCGGCTGTGATGCCGATGGAGGATAACCCTGCGGCGGCGCGTAGGGTGATGCCTGCGGTTGTACCGGCTGCGAAGGTTGATAGGGCTGTGATTGTGGTTGCACCGGTTGTGAGCGCTGTGCAGGATTAAGCACTGTGCCAGCAGGTGGCGCGTCCGCCGCAGTCATCGCCGACGCTGCCGCTTCGTATGCCAGCGTTACCGTTTCCCCTAATCCGACCATATCGCCGGGGCGAAGTGGCCGCGGCCCGGTGAGGCGCTGCCCGTTAATAAAGGTGCCGTTCGTAGAGCCAAGATCCTCGATAGCGAAGGTACCCGCACCGCGTGTTAGCCGTAAATGATGACGGCTCACTTCGGGATCATTAATCACAATATCATTTGTAATATCCCGCCCCAGCGTAACGATATCTTTATTTAGTTCATACGACTGGTTTGGTTGGGGGCCTCGACGCACGATCAGCCGGAAGCTGTCGTTCCCCTGAATCATGGCAATTCTCCTCGGCGGACGATTGAACAGATCCCGCGATGGTATTTATAGTTCAAAAGTGAGTATACGGAGTGTGAGGATTAGTGTCAAATGAGGCAAATTGACGAGTGCGCTGGTGTGACCAATAAGGTGTTGCCAACCTTTATTGACAGGGTTTTCATTTGGGCTTATTCTGCAAAATAACCCTTGGATCATCATTTCTCCGCAGATTACGCGGAAACACCCGGTTGAGTAGAAAGATCTGGTTATGAATGCGGCGGCCCTGCTGATTCCAAAATGTATCTGGCTTGAAAAACACACCGAGTCTGGCACTTACGATGCCTGTGATGTCATTGTAGAAATGGAAAACAAGACGTTCTATACGGCTGTTTTCGTGATCCCTTCCTATTTGAATAGGCAAATGGATCTGAGCTATGAAGTCAGTAAATCACTTCCAGATATGCCGCCAGTGCGCTACGTTGCGCTGGAAACCCCGCATGTCATTGTCAGCGATTTGAACGTTGAGACGATTGAAGACACGATTGATAACCTGCTGGCGCTGGATACCTTTGCTACATTGTTTACGCAGGTGAACGATGTAGACGGTGAGCCTGTTACGCCTGCTTCCCAACCGCAAGTGAAACGCGCTACAACTGAGGTTGCGGCTGTGGTATTAACTGAGGTTTTACACGTGGAGGTTGGGCCGTAAACAGCGCAGTATCAACTGCGAATAAAGGACGGCCAACGCGCTGTCCTTTTTTGTTTCTAGAATGAGGTGAAAAAGTACAATTTTTCTGGCGATAATGAAATTGGTATTGCTTGGACTGCAATGGTATATTCTTCAAATTCTTCAAGCTATTTTAGAAGTTTCTTATAGATATTAAGCCCCGAAAGGGGATGCTGTTATATAGCCAACTTGGTAGGAGAGTTTAACATGCTGAGTACGTCACTCTCGTTTACGCTGGATCGTAACAGCGAAGAGCCTATTTATCGCCAGCTCATTCGTCACATACGCGCCCAGATTGAAAGTGGCTTGCTTTCTGCAGGCACCCGGCTTCCCGCCAGTCGCGATCTTGCGCGCCAGCTTGGCATCAGCCGGATTAGTGTGGTTAACGCATATGCTGAACTGCGCGCCGAAGGATATTTAAGCGCGCACGCCGGGCGCGGTACGTTTGTGGCTGGTGAACGCGAATCTACACCGGCGCCAGCGCCAAGCGCAGGGCATCCAAGCGCGCATCATCACAATGAATCCCAACCGATTGCCGATAGATCGCTGCAAGAAATGATGCGATTGGCGCGTAAACCCGGCGTGATCAACTTTAGCAGCGGCGCGCCACCAGCAGAGTTTTTGCCCGCACAGCATTTACGCCATGCGATCAATACCGTTTTAGATCGAGATGGCGCGCAGGCGCTCATGTATGAACAGACCGAGGGTTTTGGCCCGCTGCGTGTTACAGTGCGCGATTATGTCAGCGCGTTGGGGATTCGCTGTTCTGCGGATCAAATTTTGATCACGGGCGGATCGCAGCAAGCGATTGATCTGGTGGTGCAGGCGCTGCTAGGCGAAGGCGATCTGCTGATCACCGAAAATCCCACCTATTTAGGCATTATTGATGTGGCGCGGGCAAGGCGTATTCGCTTGCAAGGTATCCCGATGGATGAAGATGGCATCCGTTTAGACATGCTAGAAAATGCAATTCTGGAGCACTCGCCGCGCCTAATTTACGTGATGCCATCTTTTCAGAACCCAACCGGACGGGTAATGCCGCTGCATCGCCGCCGCCAGCTCTTGAATCTGGCTACTGAATATAACGTGCCGGTGTTGGAAGACGGTGTATATCACGAATTCCGCTTTGAGGGCGAAGCGATCCCTCCGCTGAAAGCATTAGATGAGCGCAATACGGTGCTGCACGCAGGCGCATTTACAAAAAATCTGCTGCCCGGCATGCGCATCGGCTATCTTATTTCGGACGGTACTCATTTTGATCGGTTAGTACGTGTGAAACATGCTGCCGATGTGTCCACACCTGCGCTGAACCAGCGCGCCATTCATTTGATGTTAGAGCGCGGCGTGCTGGCCCAGCAGTTAGAACGCAATAATCGGGAACTGCGCCGCCGCCGTGATATTGCCCTTGAAGCTGCTTCACGTTATCTGCCGCCGGGTTCGCGCTGGAATACGCCGCAGGGGGGATTATATTTATGGGTTGAACTTCCAAAAAGCGGCCCGACTGCTGCCGAACTATATATCTCGGCAATTCAAATGGGCGTTGCCTATGCTATTGGCAACATGTTTTTCACCAATGGCGGCGGCAGCTACCGTATGCGCTTGAACTATGCCACCCACCGCGCCCCTGAAATTGAGGAAGGCATGAAACGCCTTGGGAGGGCATGGCGTGAATTGGCTTACGATTATGCAGAACTCGAAAAAATGCCGCTGTTGTGAGGACATGTTAGCAACGTGTGAATGCTGCGGGTTGAAATTCCGCTAAAGACGGTTTTCCTACGAAAGGAAGTACGATGATTTTAGAGCATGTCGTCTTAGATGTTGCGCCGGAGCGGGCGGACTCATTTCTTGAAGCGTTCCGACTAGCGTCTCCGATTATTGCCACAACTGATGGTTATATTCACCATGAACTGCGGCGTTGTTTAGAAACACCGGGGCGGTTTTTGCTGCTGGTTGAGTGGGTGAATCTTGATGCGCACATGGTGAATTTTCGGCAGTCACCAGCCTATGAACGATGGCGCGCCGCGCTGCACCATTTTTATGTGAATAAACCGGTTGTAGAACATTTCGAGCTTGCCTACGCCCACACCTCACCTTCTGAATGAGTGTGCAGCCTAGATTCTGCTGCTCAACGGAAATAAAAGGGGGGGGCTGTGATTTCACAGCCCCCCCTTTTATTTACCTAAGGCAAATATTTAATCGCCTGCACCGGAATGTGCCACCGCTTCGGTGATTTCTTCTACTTCTTTATCCGGGCGCTTGCTCATTGCAATTGCGCCAACGACCACGACTGTCAGCACGATCATAGCCACAATTTTAACCGTGTCCGTTGCGCTGGTGCCTGTCAATTGAACGGTCACGACAACTGGAGCCACCAACAGCGATACCAGATTGACCACCTTGATCATCGGGTTGAGCGCGGGGCCAGCCGTATCTTTGAAGGGGTCACCGACGGTATCGCCAACGACTGCCGCCTTGTGAGCGTCTGAGCGCTTGCCGCCGTAATGCCCTTCTTCAATATATTTCTTGGCGTTGTCCCATGCGCCACCAGCGTTGCTCATGAACACGGCCATTAGCTGGCCGGCAAGGATGATGCCAGCGTTGAATCCGCCCAGCGCCGCGACACCGAATGTGAAACCGATGATCACCGGTGTTAACACGGCGATCACGCCGAGGGGCAGCAGCTCACGCTGTGCCGCCTGGGTCGAAATACTGACGGCTTCAGCATAGTCTGGCGTCTTGGTGCCTTCCATGATTCCCGGAATACGAAGCTGCTTACGCACCACGCCGATCATCTTGAAAGCGGCGCGGTTGACCGAGCGGATGAGCAGCGAGCTAACCATGAAAATCAAACCGCCGCCAACGAGGAAGCCGATGAATACGATTGGATCGGCGATGTTGATACCGGTGGCAAACAGCGTTTCGTTGAGAGGAACCCCTAAACCGAGCTGTACAATGCGGGTATCGGTGAGGAATGAGCCGAACAGCGCTACTGCCGCAATTACCGCGCTGCCGATCGCCACACCTTTGGTGATGGCCTTGGTCGTGTTGCCGACTGCATCGAGACTTTCTAGGATTTTGCCGCCTTCGCCGCTGCTTTCGCCGGCCAGTTCAGCAATACCTTGAGCGTTATCGGAAATCGGACCGAAGGCGTCCATCGCCACGTTGTTGCCAGTCAGCGTTAACATACCGATACCGGTCATCGCCACGCCATAGAGTACAGCAGTGAAAGTATCAACAACTTGCATGCCGTTGTTGTCAACAATAGGGAAGGCCGTAAAAATCATCACTGAAGCGAGAATGCTGCCGGCGATGACGATGATTCCCCAAGTGCTGCTTTCCATACCGCTGGCAAGGCCGCTGAGGATAGTTGTTGCTGGGCCGGTTTGTGTATTCTTCGCAATATCCTTCACCGGCGAATGTTCTGTATCGGTGAAGTAGGCTGTCACCTTCTCGATGACGATTGCCAGAATAATACCAACCACAACCGCCGCTAATGGCTGCCAGATCACGCCGCCATTGGCGATATTTGGATCGCGCATATAACCGATGGTCAGCAGGACGAACATCACAATGGAGATTACCGCCGCGCTGTAGAAACCACGCGAAATTGCGGAGAGCGCATCTTTGCCGGAAGTGGACTTGACCAGATAGGTGCTGATGATCGAGCTGAGTACGCCGATACCGCGCACCACTAGCGGAAAGACGATGAAAATTGGGCTGCGGGTGACGGTTGCCAGCGCGAGGCCGAGGATCAAGCCGGAAACGATAGTGACCTCATAGCTCTCGAAAATGTCCGCGGCCATACCAGCGCAGTCACCGACGTTATCGCCCACAAGGTCAGCGATAACGGCTGCGTTACGCGGATCGTCTTCGGGCAGGTCAGCTTCAACTTTACCGACAAGGTCGGCGCCAACGTCTGCCGCCTTGGTGAAGATGCCGCCGCCAACACGCATGAACAGCGCCAGCAGCGTGCCGCCAAAGCCGAAGCCCAGCAGCGCATCCGGTGAGGCTATCCCGAAGATCAGGAAGATCACCGTTCCGCCCAAAAGCCCTAGACCATCCGTTAACATGCCGGTGATCGTACCGGAACGATAAGCGATGCGGAGGGCATCCCCATAGCCGCGTTTTGGGTCAATCGCGGCAGAAGCCACGCGCACATTGCCCTGTACCGCCATATTCATGCCGCCGAACCCGACAAGCGCAGAGAAAATGGCGCCCATCGCAAATGCGCCAGCTCGCCCGAAGGCGATACTTGTGCGAGCGCTTTCGCATTCCTCTGTGCCATGCTGAACAATCAGCGCTTCTTCGGCATAGACGCGGGCGTTTAGCTCTGCAAGCGACAGGGTAACGCCTTCAGCAATCGGATTTTCTTCCTCAAATTGCGCGCGAATTTGTGTGGCTAATTCGGGGCAAAAACGCTCAATTGCATATGGCGTGGGTTTAATCACGTAGACGCTGAAGAAAAGGACAACGACTAGCACGACGATCAGTACGGCAATAATACGGAGCTGCGAGCGCAGATAGGCATTTGCGCCCGTGCGGATGTAATTCCATACTTCTTGCATCTTGGGCGTCCCTTTTGGCTCGGCCAGAATCTGCCGCGCCAGATAGAACGCATATAGCAAACCGGCTATCGAGATGCCAAGCACCACGAAGAGCATGATTTGCTCGGTTGAATTAAGCTCTCTCATCTAAAACCATCCTTATATAAAGTAGCTGAAACGTTTGGCGGCATTTTGTTCGGGTGGGTCTACTCAATAATAAAAAGTCACACTTTAAACAGAATCACAAACGATCTGTTGGCTGTGTGACCACATCCTTCGCATTTACCCGTTTCTACCTGAACGGTACTGCTGCCTGAATGCAGAAACTTCTTGATGCGGTTCAGTTATACAAAACCGCCGGAGATTTTGTCATACAGAGCCGGCATCGTCAATATGTCTGTAGTTAGCTCATCGTTAGCAGGGGAAGGGTACACCGCACTCGCAAAATATCGAGATTCACATAAAATGGGGTTTATTACTTCAATTTTTATCTCAAAATCAAAGGGCGAGGACTAATGAAAGAATATTCGCCAAGCGGACGAATTTCAATTTTGGGGTTCATTCTGGCCCTGATCATGATTGTGGTTGTCGGATTAATCCTTGGGGTCATTGCGTATCTGATCTCTAAAACCATCTATCTGGTGCCGCTATCCCCGCTAATTCTGGCGTTCTTATGTGGAACATTCGCGGCGCTGGCAGTGAAATGGGGCAAAATTCGCAACTCACTCGTCGCCATTTTAATCGGCCTGTTAATAGGTGCGATCTCTTATGGCACGTATCGAACGGCTGAATATGTGGGGGCAATGGTGGATGTCGCGCAGATTTCAGCCATTAAAGATATCCCCGGCTTAATTTCACAGGTGCAGGGCGGACAGCGGTTGTTAGATTCGTTCTTGCAGCGGGAGGTGAGTCAAACCGGTTTCCTTGGGTTTACCGAATATTTGGCGCGTGAGGGGATGACCATTACCCGTACAAGCTCAAGCTCAACTTCATCAGGAATTGACTTGAAAGATGAGATACTTTACGGCTACTGGGGATTAGAAATTCTAGTCACCCTGCTCATCTCGGCGTTGATGGCGCGTTCAAGCGCACACAAACCATTCTGTGAAGATGGAAACAGGTGGCTGAAAGATGGCGATTTCCAGATGATCGGGGCTATCCATTTTGAATCGGTTGACTCTTTTAAGAAGGCGCTTCTGGCTGGAGACTTCTCGACAGCCGGCGCAATTCTCGCTGCGCCACCCCCAGATAAGGGTGCTTTGGTGCGGATG
>DAOTUZ010000180.1:0-4499 GCA_034437295.1 Anaerolineae bacterium
GGTTACGGAATACAACGGTCACATGTTCCCGACCAAAACCTTTGATAACGAAGAAAGACAGGTGGAACATGCCCTGCGCCACGCCCATATCGTAGATAAAAACTTTGAGTGGACACAGATCGCCGGCGCCATTGGCTGGTGTGCCTTTGATTACAACACTCACCGTGAATTTGGCTCTGGCGACCGCATCTGTTACCACGGCGTTAGCGATACATTTCGCTTACCAAAATTTGCGGCAGCAGTATATGCCAGTCAAGTTGATCCAACGGTTCGCCCAGTGTTGGACATTGCCAGCTTCTGGACGCAAGGCGATAGAAGCGCCAGCGGCGTTAACCCGCTGCACATCTTCACCAACTGCGACGCCATTCAGGTCTACAAAGGTGAAAAGTTGTACGGCACATATACGCCAGATCGGGAATCGTTCCCCAGCATGCCCCACCCGCCGGTGAAGGTTTCCGGCATTAGTGGTCTTGCCATGTTCGGGCCAAATTATGAAGACTTACGAGTGGTGGGGCTGCTCAACAATCAGCCAGCCATCGAGCAAAGGATGTCATCACGCGGGGTGCCATTCGCTCTAACACTCACAGCAGACGATCAAACCATCCATGCCGATGGCGCAGACATGACCCGGCTCACCTTCAAAATTGTGGATGAATTTGGCAACCGGATGCCATTCTGTACACAGGTTGTTAGCTTTGACATTGAAGGTGAAGGAATGTTGGTCGGGGAAAATCCGTTTCCACTGGTAGGTGGGCAGGCAGCCATTTATGTACGTGCCAGCGAAACTTCCGGCAGCATCCTTATACGCGCCTCAACCAGAGGCCTTGCGCCGGCAGAGGTCACCATCGAGGCTGTATAAATTCACCTTCTTCGGCGTTTCTCCCCTCGCCACACAGTGACGAGGGGGCTGAGGAGACAGGGCGAATTTACCCGTTTGCCCTTACTTGTGTGGGCTTGATCTTAAAAATGATCCGCTCTTGCACGCCCCGAAAATCCGGCCGAGTGCTGAAATAATCTGGTCTGCCGTCATAGTCATTGCTCAGCTTGTTAATATGTGCAATTGCCTCATCCTGATTGTCGTTTATCACTTCGATCACGCCCTGCACTTCCATCCAGCGATAATGATTTTCTGGATCAATCGCCAAGACCGTCACCTGCGGCCTTGCTTCCATATTCTTCACTTTGCGGCGGCCACCGGCGCTATTCACCAGCACATACTCGCCGTCATAGTCGCACCAGACCGGCGTCACCTGCGGCTGCCCGTTAGGGTTGATCGTCGCCAGACTCACCACAATCGGGCGATCTAGTAGATCACGATATTCTGCCGGAATTTGTTTATCCTTCACCATCAGCATTTCATCCTGTCGTTGTGCGTTCGCGATAGCCTGTAGACGCGCTGAACCTGATGGCCTCTTACATAATGATGTACTATGCAAAACAGGTTACCCTGCACTATTCGCCAAGCATCTATGCTCTAAAATATGCAAAACTGCCGTCTACCTTTTCCCGATTTAACTGATTCCGGTCTGCAAAATATTTCAAAGTTACATAAATCTGGCGGTTATCAATCCCATAGCCGCGCGCATTAAGGTCATCCCGTACCTGTGCGGCGGTGCGGCGCTCAGCAAAATAGCCCTCATTTATGAGCATTTTAATCATCGAAGTTGCGCCTTCGCCGCGTTTAACCCGGGGGCGCCCCGGAGCGCGCTTCTTATGCTGCTTCCTAGCAACGGGATCTTCACTAACAGCAACTGCGCTTTGCGGGGCGCCTTCGACGGAAATGGCATTGACCAATCCCCGCAGCAGCGCCTCTAACTGCCGAGTATCATTCTTACCTTCTAATTCTATGGTCATACGTACAATCATGATTCTTACCCTTATTTACAACATCATAGTCTTAGTAAATATACTTACAAAGAATAATTAGACCCTATTTCACAGACTAGAATCAAATACTTGCGGGCGGGTTCGCAACCTTGATGTAGGCTGTCGCTGTAGAGACGGTTATGAAACCATGCTTCTCTACAATCGGGCGGCTCATCTCGCTGGCATCTATCGTCAAATAGTGGTAGCCCCGGCGAATAGCTTCCTGCGCCCTAATCGCTACAAGCTGTGTATATAAACCCTGCCCACGATAAGTTTTTAAGGTGGAACCGCCGTATAAACTGGCGAATTGCGAATGTTCAGGGTAGTTAATCCATGCTGCGCTGGCAGGCTTGCCATCTATATAAGCCATATAGATGCTGATAAAGTCTGGAAATGTTCGCAGTTGGTGTTCAAGGCGTTCGCCTAACCATTTCATATCGGTTTCCCACACGTGTTCTTCAACGGTCAATATATCGTTGATCCACGGTGTAAGATTGCCATCATGCGGCACAATACGTAGATCGGCAGTGACGGGCTGCTGCAGCGTGGGCGGCAACTCATTAAGATCACAAATGAGCAGGGTTTCCGGGCCTTCGGACTCAAAACCGTGCGCTTGCAGCCGCTGTTCAAGATCGGATGGCTGATCGTGTCCATAGGCTTTCCACTCAAGATCGCGGCCTAGTTCAGCGAAAAATGCTGCTTCTCTGGCGATTGTTTCATCTGCATTGCTCTCATCCAGCGTGGAATAAATGATGAAACTGCGCCGCCCCGGTACATTAATATGCCGCACTACCGGCGGAAACACCTCACGCTCAACATCTGGATAGCGCATTTCGCGCCGTTCCTGCTGGTCATAAAGTGCTAAAACTTCGGCAATATTCATTCTCGTTCCTTCATGCACAGCCTTATCTAAGTCCTAATATACCCCGATAACCTAAAAGCCCCTCAAGTAATCAAGGGGCTTTTGCTTTTAATCGGTGTCACTTAAGGGATCGTATCGTGTTATTTAGATCATCGGCGGCGCCAATTGAAGGGTTATTTCAGTATCGGTGACGGTCACATTTGTCATCCATCCCCGCGGCATGTGGCGACGGATGTAATTACGCCACATGCTTGAAATGTGAGCGTTGATCTGCTCCATCATTTCTTCTGATGCCGGTTCACCGTCAACCGTCGCGCTTTCTAGCGTCCAGAAAAGGCGCCCATTTTCAAGCATCGGCGTCCAGATACTGCTCACGCTCGCGTTGGCCGCGCCGTCACTAGAGCGGCGATTCGACCAATCAAAGCTCAACTGCACCTGCCCCGCCTGCAAATCAACGACGACTTCCGATACCCGCCGCCGTGATGGATTTGTCACCGCAAAACTGTCATTGATCTGTTCTTCGGTCACCGTCACAGAACGGCCTTCTGTTGTTTCCTGCGCGCTTACCGCAAACGGGATCATCAGCGCCCCTAATGCGGCGACGACCAGCACCATCAGAATACTGCGTTTCATTTTCTCTTCTCCCTGTCCTTGACGCTGAACACAGCGTCATACGTTCACTAGTTTTAGTTCTACAGGGAAGGTGTTATCGAAATTATCGCAATCTGTAAAAAAACTGCCGCAGATGTAAACTTTTTTATCGAAGGGGTGAGGGGTAAGGGCTTTTTTTAAGCCCCATTTAGATGGAAGGGCGCGTAGGGGTGATCGCTTTCCAGCACGCCGCCAGCCCTACACCCGCCAGCGCCCACCACAGCGGCATGATCGGGAACAAATAGCGCGGTAGCGCATAAAGCACAAAATGTACTGCCAATGTGTACGCGATGAAGGCGGCCAACGGCAGCCATACTCGCCACTGCTTCCGCGCGGCGATCACACCAATTACCCCTAAAAATAGCGCGCCAAAATGGAATATGTACAGCGCCAGCTTCGGCCAGAAGGCATCTGCCTGCGTGATCGTCACCAGCCCGCTGAAAGAACGATCTGATTGCAGCCAGCCGGCCAGAAGATTCTTCAAACTTTCGCCGCCAAAATATTCCGTGGCGTGGGGTTGGATCAATGCGCCAGTTAGCTCCCTCACGCGATGCTGCAAGTACGCTGGAATATCGCTCATAATCGCCTCTTGCGCGGCATTCGCAATTATCGCATCCGCGTTTTCACCCTCTGCGCCCGTAATTCCGAGTTGTGCATCAGTTTCGCGGTTGCCATCCCAGCCTGCCGCCCCGTGATATACAAAAGAGGCCACCCCATAGCCGCCAAAGACCAACCGCCCGTGAGCGGCGTAGTTATAAACCGTCCAGATCAGCATGATCGAAAGATAGGCCGTCGCCATCAGAAGCACTTTACGCCAGCCCACCCGTCCGCCAAAGACGATCAGCAGCACCACCGCCGCCAGCAGCGGAAACACAATGAACACGGCTCTCGTCAGCGCCGCCAGCGCAAACAAATCACCCGCCACCACGAACCAAACGATATTCCGTCCCCATACAGGAACAGTATCTGCCGCTTCTGTTTTGTTTGCGCCCTGTTTCGAGCGTGAAATTCCCTCAACCAGCGCCCAGATGCCGCCGGTCAAAAAGAAGATATACAGCGTTTCAGTCTTGATCTGCGCCGCTTCCAGCACTAACGCAGGGGCAATCGCCGTGATAACCGC
>DAOTUZ010000181.1:0-8667 GCA_034437295.1 Anaerolineae bacterium
AGGTGCGCGCCTCTATGAGGCCGGGTTGCAGCCGCGCCTGCCACAATTCGACAAAATCTTGGGGGTTGTACCAGCCCAGATTTAGCGGATTAGTTTCCACGTACCCCGGCCCGCCTTCATCGGGCAAAATGCGGCGTATCTCGAAATGCAGGTGCGGCAGCCCACGCGAAGGCCAGCCGATCAACCCGACCACATCGCCTTTTTCAATGCATGCGCCAACCGGCGGGAAGAAAATCGTCTCGCCTACTTCCATATGCCCGTAAAGCGAATAGGCGACGCTGCCATCGGGGAAGGTATGTTCGATGACGACCACCCCTTTTTCGGTATCCCATTCTTCAATATTGGAAAGGGTTACCCTTCCGCGAGCGATGGCATAGACCGGCTCGCCCCAATGGCGAAAGCCGATATCCACGCCGGTATGGTTGCCGAAGAAGCGAGCGCGGTATAAGCCAAAATCGTCATAGCGATCTTCGAGCGTTTCCGCCATCTCAATCGGGTAGTCAATCGCATCTACCACGCCGCAAGGGGCGTTGACTTGAGCGTTCAGGGGGATGGCAACCGTGGTGCCGGCGATGGCTGCCAGAAATAGGATGATGAAGGCAATCTGCTGCATAGGGCTATTATGCTGACTCTTAACAACAATCGGCAACTACTATACAGGCTTTCGATTGGTTTTTGGTGAGAGGATCTCGCTGGCAGATGGAATGCGCGGCGCCTACCACCCGCGAATCATGACAAACGTGATAGAGGGTGAATGGCGCGCCCCCGAATTTATGAGGTTCTAATATTACCCCGCTTGACTTCCCTAAAAACCTCGGATATGCTGGTCTGTAGGATAAAGCAATCTCCGAAAAAGTGGTGTCTATCATGGCAACCCTCGTCATCGGCGCTGGCACAGCCGGGCTTTCCGCAGCACGTGATCTTCAAGATGCGGGCGAAGCGGTAACGGTGCTGGAAGCGCGCGGGCGTATCGGAGGGCGTGTTTTTACAGATCACACCTTCTCTTACACCCCCATCGAGTTTGGGGCGGAGTTCGTTCACGGCAGCGACGCTCCGACCTGACTGATCATTCATAAGCTCGGCCTAACAACCTCACAATGGCGCAAAACCGACGATTCGCTGGTTCGGCTGGCGGATGGTTCGCTTTTGACCGTCGCTGAAGCGCGCGCGGCAAACCCAAAATGGGATGTTACCCGCTCATGGTCGCTGCCAAATGTTCCTGTGCGTGAAGGCGACGAGTCTTTTGCCAGCTATTTGCGGCGCATCGGCTTTGACGATGAATCGCTGAGCTATGCCAACCGCGCATGGATCAACGCTTCTGGCGAAACTGGCGACCGGTTAAGCGCGGCGGCGTCTTTGCAAGTGCTGTGGCTTAAGCCAACGTTCAGCGACCCGTTTTACGGCTCACCCGTTCCATCGGCTGGCAAAGGCGATTACCGCATCAGCGAAGGCTATAACGCGCTGCATGATGCGCTGGCTGAAGGGCTGGATATACGCCTGAATACGGCGGCTCGCTTGGTTGACTGGAGCAATTCGCCTGTGCGAGTGACGGCGGTTGATGGACAAGTGTTCACCGCAGATCGCGTGCTGATCACCCTGCCGCTGGCGGTGCTGAAAGCGAACAAGATTCAGTTTACGCCTGCGCTGCCGGAATGGAAACAGGCGGCGATTGATCGGTTGCAGATGGCGCCGGCCTTCAAGCTGGTCTACAAGTTCGCGCAGTTGATTATGCCGCGGGGTATTACCGCGCTGTACAGCGCCGGAGAGCCGCCGATGTGGTGGACGCCGCATCCGCACGCCGAAAGCGAGCAGGTTTGGATTGCGCTGGCAACCGGCGATTGGGCGCGTGAACTGTTGGCATTGGGCGAAGCTGGCGCGATTGCGCGCGGCTTAGAAACGCTGCGTGAGGAACTGGGACAGCCTGAGCTGACGCCGCTAGAAGCGATGATCATCAACTGGACAGATGATGAATTTGCGCTGGGCGGCTACAGCACGGTTCCGGTGGGTGGAGACGGCCTGCGCGAAGTTTTAGCAAAGCCAGCGGCGGGCGATCACGGAGAGGTTTTATTCTTTGCGGGGGAAGCAACTGCGCCGAACCCGTATGCTGCGACTGTGCATGGCGCGTATATCACAGGACGCCGCGCAGCCAGCGAAATTTTATCGGCATTGTAGAAAGGCATTTTATGTTAGCAGTACAGGCAGTACCCAATTTAAGGCGAGAGGACGCACCGATTGCGATTCTTCCGCCTTCCGAACGCTATTTTGAGCAGATGTGCGAATTAGACGCCATTTGTTACTTGATAGAAGATCGGAAAGCATGGGCAACGCCAGATTACTACCGCGCCCAATCTGCGAATTTCCCTGAAGGACAGTTTATCGCTGTAGATACGGGTACAGATCGCGTTGTAGGCTTCACATCGGGGATGCGTATCAATTTTGACCCGACACAGCCGCTGCTTTCGAGCTGGAACCACACCACCAACTATGGTTGACTGACCACGAACCGCCCCAACGGGGAATGGATGTATGGCGTCGATTCGGCGGTGCATCCAGATTATCGAGGACGCGGCGTGGGCAGCAAACTGATGGACGCCCGTTTCGCCGTTCTCAAGCAGTTGAACCTGCGCGGCATGATTGCTGGCAGCTTATTCATTGACTACGTAAAAGTGGCCGATGTGATGACGCCAGAACAGTATGTGCAGGAAGTGATTGAAGGCAAACGTTTCGATACCAATTTGACCAAGCAGCTCCATAAAGGTTTCAAGGTACACAACCTGATTCCTAACTACTTCCATGACCCGCGCACGAAAAACTTTGCGGCGGCGATTGTGTGGGAAAACCCGGATTTTGACCCGACCCACCCGATCTTGCGCAAAGCGAATATCATTCCGGCACGGTTTGATGTGCGCCTGAAACCTGTGGCGACGCCGGCAGCGGTGTGGGCCACAGCGGGTTCATAGGGAAAGGGGCGACTTCGATTGCGCAAATTCTCAGCGTCAACGGCGCTGTTTTCATAGGGTAAAGCAACAGGGCGACTAGTGATTGGTCGCCCTGTTTTGATTAAGTAATCAATTCAATTTCTGCATACTTAGCCAATCAGCATTTATCGAGTGCAATATATAACTGCGATCAGGATCATATACGTCTATCAAAAACACTGTATGAAAACCTGATAAATCAAGGTCTTTAGCAAGCTCGCTAAACTTTTCGGCATCTACAAAGTATGATTGAGCGATCAAAAGCAATATTTTTGGTTGAGTAAGCTCCCTCAATTTTTTAGATTTATTGACTATCATGCTCTCTAGCAACTTCCTAGTTTCTCGTCTTGCCGCTTCCATAAACATTCCTGTTGCTGGATACATACGTATCTGAACACGATTGCCGGATTTAGGTGTCTTTTCTATGGAACAATAATTAACGAAATCAATTTCGATAGGTGTAGAAGCTATTTGGGGAGCAGATTGTGTTTCCAGAATAAAGTCGAGAATATCCTGAGATAATTTCTTGCTAACCTCTTGAAAATCCCCGTACCAGTTATCGAAAATTACATAGTAAGTCCCGTTAAGTATTTCCGCCTCAAGCGCTTTCTTTTCGATCTTGCCCACAAATCGCTTAAGTGATTCGCTCAAAGCCAAAATTGGAACATTCTGCTCTTGCACTTTAACATGCTGCATTAAAGCAGTAACTTCGACAACAAACTCATTATTCCCAATTGAAAGATAAAAATCGGGCGGCTCATTCTGGTTTCCATCTTTCCAGATAATCAGATCGATGGTCACCTTTTCAAGAAAGGAATTAAATATCTCTTTTGCAAAAACTTCATCTTGTCGCATCATGATTCTGAGACCTTCTCGCGCCTACATTCCCGCAAGCAAGCCCTTCACGAAATAGGTTAAATCTTCGTCGGGGTCCGTGCCGGTGCGGGATTTGGTGGCGGCTAAGATAGCGGCTTCGTCTGTCCCCAATTCAGCGATCAGGTCGCCAGCCAAATGCATTTTAGCAACCATTGCGTCAAATTCAGCGCGAGACATCACCGTATCGGTGTGGCCTTCAATGTAGTGTTGGGCATCAAAAACAGCCAGCTTATCCAGCAGTGGAAACAACTTTTCATGCGTGTAATGGCGTACGGGCGTATACACGGCGTCATACAGGCAGTCGCCTAAAAACAGCAGGCGATCTTCGGGGATATAGGCCACAACTGAATCGGCTGCGTGGTCGCCGCCGACATGCCGCAGATGGCAGGTCACGCCGCCTAAATCAAGGTCGAGCGCGGCATCAAACAGAATATCCGGCAGGGCGATGCGGATGCTGCGCGGAGAGGGCAGTTCCAGCTTGATGTTGTCGGCGCAAAAGGCGATTTCTGTGCCTTCTACCACCCGCTGATCGAGCGCTGCATCCGTCCATTCATAGGCGGCCTGTATCGCCAGTTCGCGCGCAGTTTGGCGATGGGCGATGATCGGCACGCCGATTTCCGCCGCGCCAAATATATGATCCCAATGCCAGTGGGTGAGCGCGATCAGGCGCGGGGCGGGAATGTTGTTTTGCGCTAATGATCCCAGAAAGAGGCGGGCATGAGCATCCGACGAGGCGGCGTCCAGCATCAGCGTGAAGCGTTCGCCTACTATCGCGCACAGCGAAGGGCGATCCGGCTCGGCAGGCGGCATCCAGTAAACGTGATCGGTCAGTTTTTGGAGGGAAGGTGTGGGCATTGTTTCAACTATTCGAATAGTGATAGCGCTTCAAAGCGCTACATGACGTTATAAGACGCTATAATGATACAAGGTTGATGGAACAAGACGTATGGCAACACGCGAAAACTTATTGACGGCTGAACAATTCTGGAAAATTGCCATCTCTCCAGAAAATGAGGAACGTCGCTTCGAACTTGAGGACGGAGTGATTGTTGAAATGGCACCATCCAGCGCCGTCAATAGTGTGACCGCCATGCGTATCGGTTATTTTCTGAACGCCTTTGTGATCCCACGCAATCTTGGCTATGTGACCGGCGCGGATGGGGGCTATCAACTCGGTTTGCGCCGCGTTCGCCAGCCGGATGTTGGCTATATTTCGAGAGAACGGGCGGGTGAGCTATCACGGGAATTTACGCTTGCGCCTGATTTAGCTGTTGAGATTGTTTCGCCAGACGAAGATGTTTTCAAAAAAGCACGCGAATATCTGCAAGCGGGTACAAGTCTGGTTTGGGCGGTTTATACCGAAGAAAAAACTGTTTATGTCATGAGATTAGACGAAGATGGCGGCATTTACAGCCGTCCCTATGACCTTGATAGTACGCTGGACGGTGGCAATGTGCTGCCTGATTTCAGCCTAACGGTTCGCGATATCTTCCCCGAATAAATGACACCCGATCAAATCAAGCCCTGCGAAGAATCGCTGCCGCCATTGGCTGAAGAAGCGATCCGCCTGTTTAACGCGGGCGAATACCACGCCCAGCACGATTTATTTGAGGAAGTGTGGCGCGCAGAACCGCGCCGGATACGCGATCTGTATCAGGGCGTGCTGCAAGTGGGGCTGGCCTATTATCAGATTGTGCAGGGCAACCGGCGCGGGGCGCTGAAGATGTTCAAGCGCAGCGAACGCTGGCTGAAGAATTTGCCGGATGTATGCCAGACGATTGATGTCGCCGCGCTGAAAGCTGATGCGGCGCGAGCGAAGGCGGCGGTATTGGCGCTGACGGATGCGACGATGGGCGACTTTGATATGACACTGTTGCAGCCAGTGAAGCGTAACGAACAGCTTTAATTTGATTTATACTGAATCTTAAGATAGTGAGTGAGAATGATGGACACAGTGGAAATTACCCTGAAGCTTCCGGCTGAGTTTGTAAGCGACGCTGAAGAATTTGGGCTATTAAAACCCGACAAAGTTGAAAAAATTCTGCGCGATGAACTGGATCGTATAGTTATGGAGACTGTAAACGCTGAAATAAAAGCCTATCGCAAAGAAAAACGTGCCGCTCAAAACACGCTAACTAGCCCATAATGCGGGTTGTTTTTGACACGAATGTTGTCGTGACCGGCTTACTTTGGACGGGAACACCCCGTGAAATTCTTCGAAGTGCCGAGCAGGGTTTGTTTCAGTTAGTGACAAGCGAAGCCATTATTGAAGAATTGAGGGATGTTCTTGATCGGAACAAGTTCTCAAATCGCCTCCAAAAACTGAACAAAACCCCTGACCTGCTTATTTCAGATTATCTCGGATTTACTGAAGTTGTTAATGCTGAAGATATTGCTGTGCCGTTTTTGCGCGACCCTGATGATGCACCTATATTGGCGTGCGCACTAGCGGGACAGGCAAATTACATTGTTAGTGGTGATCCTGATTTGCTCACACTCACGCACTTTGAGACTATTTCAATTGTAAATCCCGCCCAATTTGCATATTTCGTCTCCCTGATATAATTCGATTGCTTCTTGTAAATATATTGCGAGACACTCTTTTGACTACCCTTCCCCAACTTGAAGATGTGCTGCGGGCGTGTGAGCGTATTCGCCCGTATATTCCGCCAACGCCGGTTGAAGAAGCCAATGCTCTGCCGGGGCGGGTGCTGCTCAAACTGGAAAATGCCAACAAAACCCATTCGTTCAAAGTGCGCGGCGCGCTGAACGCGATGCTGGCGCTAAGCGATAGCGAACGTGAGCGCGGCGTGATCGCTGCGTCTACCGGCAATCATGCGCAGGGGGTGGCAAACGCAGCGCGGCTTCTGGGCGTTAAAGCGAAAATTGTGATGCCGGAAACCGCGGCGCGGCGGAAGGTGCAGGGTGTGAAACGGTTGGGCGCGGAAGCGATTTTGTTTGGCGAAAGCTATGATGAAGCTGAGACGGAGGCGCACCGCCTCCAATTTGCGGGCGGATACACCTATATTTCGCCGTACAACGATCCCAACGTGATTGCTGGCGCGGGAACTATCGGGCTGGAAATATTGGATGCGATCAAGGATGTGCGGCGGGTGATTGTGCCAATTGGCGGCGGCGGGCTGATCAGCGGGATTGCGACGGCAGTTAAAAGCCATGATGCCTCTATTGAGGTGATCGGCGTGAATCCGCTGGTTTCGCCGGAGATGTACAACCTGATTTATGCGCTGGATCATCCTACGGGGGGCGAATCGCTGGCGGATGCTCTGCCGGGCAAGGTTGAGCATGATTCAATGACGATTGAAATTGTGAAGCGGCTGGTGGATCGAATTGTGCTGGCAAGCGAAGAAGATATTGCCCGCGCCATGCGCTACATGGTCTTTGAGCAGGGCTGGATTGCCGAAGGTGGCGGCGTGGTGGGGATCGCCGCGCTGACCAACGGCAGTATTCCGCCGGAGATTCCAGAAGGCGCAACCGTGATCGTGATCAGCGGCGGCAACGTGGATGGCGATGTGCTGCGCGAGGCGCTGGAGCTTTAGGAAGGGCGCGGCAGCAGGTATTCAAAGATCCGCAAGGGTTTAGCTTTTCAAACCTTTCACGCTAAAGTTGTGATTGCGGTATAATTCATTCGTGTTTTTACATGCTCAACTGGCCGGTTTCTGCCTGCCATTTACCTGTTCATAAAACATCTTTTCATTCCCGTTGAGGAGTTTTGCCGCGATGAAGGTTTCCGTTCTACAGGAACAATTAGATAAGGCATTGACGATTCTTTCGCGCGCGGTAGATACCCGCGTCACGCTGCCGGTTCTGGGCAATGTGCTGCTCGAAACCGAGGAATCGCGGCTGAAGCTGGCGGCGATGAATCAGGAATTGACCATCACCACTTATATCGGCGCGAAGGTAGATCAGGCCGGGGCGGTGACGCTTCCGGCCAAAACGCTGTCCGAAATGGTCAAAACCCTCTCGCCAGAGCGCGTAGACCTAACGCTGGACGCTAACACGCAGTCCGTCAATCTGAAATGCGGGGCCACCAACTGGCATATTCGCGGCATCGCGGCTAACGAGTTCCCGCCAGTGCCGGAATTTTCAGAGCCAGATGTGGTGCTTTCGGGCAAAGTGCTGCGCGATATGATCAATGAAACGGTGTTCGCCTCTGCGAAGGAAGATACCCGCCCGATCCTCACCGGCTTATACCTGCAATTCGATGATACGGTGATGACCGTAGCCGCCGCTGACGGTTTTCGCTTAGCGGTGCGTACCGCCACAATTGACAAGAAATTCAGTAAGCCGCGGGATATGGTGGTGCCAGCAAAGACGATGGCCGAAGTGGCGCGGGTGATCATTGACGACGATCTGCCGGTGGGGATCACGCTGCCGGGTGACCGCGATCTGATCCAGTTTCAGGTTGAAAACACGATCATTTCGTCGCAGTTGATCGATGGCCGCTTCCCGGATTTCACCACCATCATTCCCAAGAACTACAACACCGTGATCGGCGTCTATACCGACGATCTTCTGCGGCACTACAAGCGCGCGGAAATTTTTGCCCGCGACAACAACTACAGCGCCCGTATCACAGTGAAACCGCCTTCTGGCCCCAGCGAACCGGGCGCGATGCAGATCAGTGCGCGCAGCAACGAACGCGGCGATTATGAAGGCGCGCTAGAAGCAGCAGTGGAGGGCGAATCGCTGGATACTGCGTTCAATGTGCGCTATCTGATTGACGTGTTGAGCGTGATTCCGGAAGAGCGTATTTTGCTGGAAAGCAATGGAGCAGCCTCTCCCGGCGTAATTC
>DAOTUZ010000182.1:0-25246 GCA_034437295.1 Anaerolineae bacterium
GCAATACCCCGTTAGCTGTTAGACGCTGAAGGAATACGCGGCTTGATCTCGCTTTGCGGGCTAAACTGAATCACGCCCCGCTTGCCATTGAGGCGCCATTTTGGATCTTGCGTATTTAGCGCCTCAGCTTGCCCCGCCTGCAACCCGACGATGGTTTCTGATTTCAGGGTGCGTAATGCGAGCAGCGGCGCGGGGAAATAAGCGGCAGCTTCAGAAAACGGCGTATCCGGTTTCCACAGTGCATCGCCAGTAATTCGCCGGTAATTCAAGTCACCCTTGGCAATCACCAGCGCGGCGCTGGCAAATGCTTGCATCGCATCTTCGGGGAAATCACGCAGAAAATGGGGACGGTTCCAATCTTCAAAAGAGGTCACTTTTAGCCGTCCCTGCCAGCCAGCCATCATCAGCCGCTGCCCTAATTCTGCGGCCCCATCCACCGGAATAGTTTTGAAAACGTCATTGAGCAGCGCCGCCAGATCGTGTGGTGTGGCATCGCTGACGAACATTGGCCGCGCCTTCAAGTGCAGGAATACATCAGAGGCCGCCGTTTCCAGAAGCGCATCAATGAGCAGTAAATCCAGCGTAAGTTCAGTGGCGGCATTATCTGCAATCAGATGAATTGTCCCCGGCTGATTTTCCAGCAGGTGATCCAACGCCGCTGCGCGGTCATCGGCCACCAGATCGTCGTCATGCGCATGGGTGCCTAATGCCGTTGATGTGGATAGGCTTAAATCCATACGGTTGGCGAACAATGCCAGCTCCAGCAAGCCGTTGAGCCGTTCCCGTGCAGGATCGCTGCGCAGCGCCAGCCCCTGTTTCAAGACCTGTGGCAGCGTTTCGCCGTTTAGTTCTTCCTGTTTGTAAGGCGTGAAAGGATCATGCTTGTTCTCGAAATAGCCAACAATATGCAGTAAAAGATGATAAACATATACTTCAGCGAAAAACCATTGGGTATGCCGCCATGTTTCGCCGGCATGGGCTTCATACAAGGAAGCCCATGCCGCATAATCTGCCCATGTATCAAGCGGCACAGGCATCATTTTGTCATCTACCAGCGCCGCCGCCAGCTCAAGAATAGCCTGATGCGTCGCTTCGCTGTAATCAGGATTGCGTGCGGAAACCTGCTTTAGAATGTCAGGCACGCGATGTTCCATGGTGTGGCGGGTGAATTCTGTTTGCTCAACGCGCAGGGCTGGCGGGGGGGTGGTAGAATCGTACATAGTATGCTTCACTTGAGTCCTGATAGGTGGCACTTTAAGTCTGTAATCAAAAAGGTTAGCACATGTCTGACGAAATATTTTCCGCTGCCCAGTTCATTTTGCAAAATGAAGGCATCCTCTCGTCATCGAACCCGCTGGTGATACAAACGGCGTTTGCTGATGATCGGGTTGAAATTGTGGGCAGCATTCACGGAAACAGTGGGCAATTGATCGCGGTGTTGATCAACCTGAACCTGCCTTTTGAGGGCGAGTTTGTCTCTGGTGTAGATGAAACCACCACCCCTTTTACCCTACCGCGCCCAGATACTTATGAAACGCCCGTTTTTCAGTGGTCAAATGGCAAAACGCGATTTTATCGCCCCGGCTTATGGGAAAATTATCTTGTTCATCTGGCGCGCGGCATAAAAGCAAAGGTTGAGGCACTACAGATGTTGAATGGCGTGCCAATTAACGATGGCACACTATTTGGTGATATGCCACTTTCTGGCGCAAGCCCACAAAATAAGGGGACATAATTGCCATGCCAGATATAAATGTTGAGAAGAATAACCGTATCGCCATGTTGATTGACGGGGATAATGCCCAACCGTCGCTGCTGGAAAGTATGCTTGCGGAAACCAGCAAGTATGGCGTGGTCACAATTCGCCGCATTTATGGCGATTGGACGACCAGTGAAATGAAGGGTTGGAAAGACGCGCTGAACACCCATGCGGTGCAGCCAATTCAGCAGTTTCGCTATTCCGTCGGCAAAAATGCCACCGACAGCGCCATGATCATTGATGCGATGGATATTCTCTATACGGCGGGTGTAGATGGCTTTTGCCTGGTTTCCAGTGACAGCGACTATACGCGACTGGCGACCCGTATTCGTGAGAAGAGCTTGTTTGTCATTGGCATAGGCAAGCAGTTGACCCCTCGCGCCTTTGTTAATGCCTGCGACGTGTTTGTTTACACGGAAAACATAACAAGCGCCGAGCCTACTTTGCCGGCTGCTACCGCCGTGAAGAAAGCCCCGACTCCGACCAAAACGCCAGCTAGGGCTAAAAAGGTAACAGCATCGCCAACAGCAACCAACATGCCTAAACTGTTTAGGCGCGCATTTGACCTAGCCGTAGGTGAAGATGGTTGGGCTGGGCTGAGTCAATTAGGCAATAAACTGCGCCAGCTTGACCCAGCTTTCGATCCGCGTACTTACGGCCACAGCCAACTGCTGCTGTTCATTAAAGCGCATCCGGAATGGTTTGATCTGCAACAACAAAACCATATCTATAACGTGCGACTTAAGAGCCAGAAGTAATTTCACCGGCCACTTCAACTTCGGGATTCACTGCATCGGTGGCATATAGACCGCTGCGCGTAAAGATCACGTCGCCGTTCAGAATGCCGCTTAAAGCTGCCGTCAGTGTGAAACGTTCGGCATTATAATCGAGTGTGCCTACCCCGGCGATGGACAGGCCGCGTATGAATTGGCAAGTATTAAAGGTCATAGTTTCGCCAGCGTCGCTTGGCTCATACGACACGGTGCCGCCAAAATCGCAGCCCATCGTAAATGGTGTTTCCACATCCCAGAACAGATATTGCGGCACAGACTCGCGGTTTTGGTCGAATCGGGTCAGCACTTCAGCCGCATTTGCAGCATCCACCGGCTGGGTAGGGATGTAATCCGTCATGATCACGCCATCGCAGTAACTTTCGCGCGCTTCTGGAACTTCATCGCTCACCAAAAATGCCGTTACCTGATCATCTGGGCAGGTGCCGCCGCGCCCATAAATGACGTGCGGCCCGCCTTCCATCGTGATGCTGTATGCCGCCGGCAGGCGGGAAGCCACATCATAGCCGCCCTGTACTGGGGTGGCAGGATCGAGCGTGGCGTTCAAGATCAGCGTTGGCACGTTTGCAGTCAGCGGCGCCGGGCGTTCTTGAGGGGGCTGCGCTGGAGTCCAGAACGGACAAACCGGATCGCTTTGTTCCAATGAATAGATATAATCGCTGCAATCTACTGCGTAATAGGCGCCATCTGACCACGAGAGATCGGGTTCAAGTTCCAGCGTTTCAGGATTCAAAAACAGCGCTGAATAGGCATGTCTGAGCAGCGGTACGGGGTTGTCGTTCGCGACTGCGGCTAATTCACGGATGAAGGTTGCGCGCCCAAACTCGGTATACATCGCATCCGATAAGGCGGTATCCAGCAGCGCCGCCGTCAATTCACGCGGTGTAATGTTGCCATCAGCCAGCGGAAAATCTACCGTAATCGGCGTTTCGGCCAACTGCGCTTGAAAATTCGAGAAGAATACATCGGGCGCGCCATCTGGAAATTCAGCCGCGCAAGCTGGATCGTCAGCGCAAGCGAGAAGTGAAGCGGTCAACGCATTTTCAAAAGCAGCATCCTGCTGCGCGTAAAAATCGACGCCTTCCAGCGTTAAATCTACCACGCCATCTAAGATTAATCCGGCAACATGCTCCGGGTAAGCGGCGGTATATGTTTGCGAAAATTGCGTGCCATAGCTTTCGCCATATAACCAGAACTGCTCATCGCCCACTGCCAACCGGAAAAGTTCAAGATCTTCTATGGCCTGCGTGGTGGCTAGATAGGGCAGCAGATCGGGACGGTCAATCGCGGCGATGCAGTCCGTTGCGAAAGTTTCGGCGGCGTTCAGCAGCGCTTCCTGATCGGGCGTGTCTGCGGTGTAATAGGCTAGCGCTTCCTGATCGCAGCGCACGCCCTCAGACTGTCCAATGCCGCGCTGATCGAAAAACACAACATCAAAATTCTCGAATACTTCGGGGTAGAAATAAGACGAGTACACATCGGCAGCATGCAGCCCTGAATAGCCGGGGCCGCCGACAACGGTTACAAACATGCCGCGGCGCGCTTCGGGGTTGCCTGCGGGAATTACCGCGAAGCTGATGTTGATACTTTCGCCGTTATCCTTGTTTGTGTGATCCAGCGGTACCGCGATCTCAACACACTGGAAATTAGGCGATTCTTCACAGCTTACCGCGCCATTCGCCTCCAGAAAGCGGGTCATGGGCGTTCCGGAATCCTGCGCCGCGATGGGGAAAGCGGCTAAGGGTAGAAGTACAGCAAATAATATTGTTAAAAGCAGCATGCGTTTCATAGACTTCCCCCACCCCCGCCTTCTCCTAGTGCCGTTGGCAGCTTATCAATACTACACAAATTTTTCTCCTGCCAGTATTTCGCCAGACCTGCCTCACCCCGATGTTCTGACCATTTCAGCAGTTGATCACGCTCGCCCTTGAAATCATAAAACGGGACTGCATAGCCGCATGATGTTTGCGCCATATGAATGTCTGCTACGATGATCTGCCGCGCGCCCATAATGAGCGTAAATAGTGGGCTAAACTCATCCCATTCCGGTGTATCTGGCAAGATCGTTCGGCCTTCGCCATACAAACGTAAGACATTGGGTGGGCCTTCAAAGGCGCAAAACATGAAGGTGATGCGCCCGTTTTCCAGTAAATGCGCTGACGTTTCATTGCCGCTGCCAGTCAAATCTAGATAAGCGACGCGGTTGGGCGAAAGAATGCGAAAGCTGTCTTGCCCTTTGGGCGACAGGTTCACATGCCCACCGGCGCTGAGCGGCGCTGTCGCCACAAAGAACATCTTCTGCTTCAGGATGAATTTCTGTAAATCATCGCTGATAGACTCGTAGAATTTTGCCATAATTGTGACCTTTAACCGATTTTGTCCTTCAATTTCGTAAGACTTGCCCAGTGGTGTTTTAAAATAATGAAAGCTGCGTTGGCGAGTCGGGCTTATTTCCCGTTTCGGGTGGTGTACTGGTGTTTTCATCGCCAGCGCGGCGCTTTTTCACTTCTTCAATGATTTGCGGAATCCGCATAACATCCTGCGCCATCGTTTCCTGAAGTGTGGGGTTGCGCAGCACCGCCGCGGGATGAAACAGCGGATAGTAAGCCACGCGCTCATCAAATTTTGGCTTACCGTGAATTTGCGTGATTTTGCCGCCGGGGAAATAGCGCGCCATGCTAAAACGCCCCAGCGTGACGATGACCATCGGGTCAATCAACGATTCCTGCATGTCCAAATATGATTTGCAAGCAAAAATTTCATCAGGTGTAGGATCGCGGTTTTCCGGCGGGCGACATTTGACCACATTCGTGATAAATACCTGCTTACGGTTCAGCCCGATCATCGCCAGCAGCTTATCGAGGTAATCGCCAGAACGCCCCACAAAAGGCAGCCCCTGCTTGTCTTCATGAAAACCCGGCCCTTCACCGATGAACAGGATTTCGGCGTTGATATCGCCATATCCCGGCACGGCGTTAGTACGGGTTTTAGAAAGAGTGCATTTCTGACAGATCAAGACCTGATCCGCAACGGATTTCATCTCGGCGGCGCGGTCAATCATGGGGTGACGCTCCCTTGTGTTTTCGCAATCTCACGAACGCCCCTTTGCCGTTGGCCGGAGAGCAGTTGGAGAGGATGAGATCTTTGGAGTGTAGCCCCTGCTTTGCGCTCCGGCAAGTTGCCCTAATGCCTTCTGCGCCACGCTTTCGCTGGATTAACGCCCTCCCGTAAATATGCTGGATGGGAAAAAGAGGCGATGACCGTCCTGCTCCACAAAGGTTACGCCATCCTGCGCCCATTCCGCCTGCGACTGGTTGATATAATCCTCTAGATTGCTGTTATAAGTGAAACTGTAATCTATCATGTGGCCGTAGCTCGTCTGAGTTCCCCATGTGACAACGATGGCATGCCGCCGATCCAGATACAGAGGCCATCCGGAAAAGTCTAAATCGCGCTCGATCACGGCTATACAATAGCCATCACGATCGTAGGTGATCGTTTCCGGTTGGCAGTTCTGCCATACCACCCGCAGCGTTGGCCGTGTCGCCGCATATAGCACCGCTAGCGCCACTATTCCGCTGACAATGGCAAAGGCGAGGATCCAGAACAATGCTTTTAACACCCACTTCACAAGCTGCCTCTTTCAGATTCTATCGGTAACAATTTTAACATCACTTTTCTGACGTATTTTTTGACTCTTGAGTTCCATAATCTGTTGCGTCTACATGCAGTATTCTGGCCCGTGCGCTTCCAGATGAACCAATGAATCTTCCCTGTAATTGAGGGGTAGGGTGGCCGGAGATAAGCATCAGGAAAATTTGTATCCCCAATTTGAATTTTGACTCTGGAATCATGGAAAATCTCGATTATTATTATTATGCAATGTGGTAAGAGTGGGGCGCTGTTGCCTCAACCACATCGGTGTTGTGGTTGGACACCTGATAAGCCAGAAGAAAACATCGCGGTAAAACGCGGCGTTTTTTAGAAATACCTGCTAGATTTCCTCGCAATTTTGGAATTCTGTGTAGTTCAAGGCTAAAGCAGACCACAAATTCCTTGGAGGAATAGGTACAAATGGCACGCACACAAGGTACAGTGAAGTGGTTCAACAGTGAAAAAGGCTACGGGTTTATTACCCCCGAAGAAGGCCCCGATCTGTTCGTTCACTACACTGAAATCCAGTCAACTGGCTATCGCTCTCTGAACGAAGGCGACAAGGTTGAATTCGTGATCACTGACGGCAAAAAGGGTAAGCAGGCCAGCGCCGTTACCGTCGTCAATAACTAGTCTTTGACTAAACATGAAACCCGCTTCCACATGGAAGCGGGTTTTTGATTCCTCAGCCTGCGAAGGTTGGGGTTGGCGCGGTTGGTTCAAGAAGGCTGCCTGCCGGCGCCGGCGGTTCGTTAATTTCGGCGCGTATGGGCGTGGCGGTGATCTGTGGCGTCACTGCGGCAGGGGTGCGTGAGCGCGCCATGATTGTTGCTGTTAAGGCAAAATTACCCGTTGTTGTTGGCGTTGCAGTAGCCAGCGTTGGCGTGCTGGTCACGGTGGGCGGCAGCGGCGCATTGACGTCTACAATCAGGTCATCAGGGCTGAAATTCGGCGCACATTCCAAACCCACACGCTGTACCCAACCATACACACCACCGACCAATTCGGCACGCAGCCACGTTCCTAAAGCATCGCGCGCGCTCACGATGATTTGCTGCCCTCCCGGCACCGTCGAAATGACATTAGCGGTGGTTCCTGGCGCGTCATAAACCAGCGTTTGTTCTGTCGTGAGGCAGATTGGGCTGACGGTTTGCGCCGTGAGTAGGCTCTGAACCGTTTCTCCCGCTGCATTCGCTGCCATGATCTGCAAGGTGAGATTGGGATTGCGAATGATCGCCGTGAAAGTTTGCTCGCCTTGTGACGATAGATCTATTGGCCCGATGACATCATCGCTGGCAACCAATCGAACGCTCGTGGCATTCGGCACATTCCAACTTACAGTGATGGACTGCTCAACATAAAGCATCAACGGTTGGGGCGCAACCATGAAATTAGCAACCGTAAACGGCGCATCTACATATACAACAGCGGTAGCGATAGCAGTGGCGCTGCCATTCCCGGCGACTAAAACTACATTGACTGCGCCTTCTAGCCCGCCGGTATTCAGCGATGCGGTAGTTGTTTCGCTGTTAAACGTGCCTGCTGGTGTTCCATTGACTTGCAGCGTGATGTTGTTGGCGTTGCGCGCAGTCCAGTTTACCAGCAGCGGTTGCCCCTGTTCAACCATGGCTGGCGCGGTGAAATTTTGAATTTCTGGCGCCGGCGGTGGGGTGAGCAGCACCAGCAGCAGCACCGCCGCGAATGCCACTATCGCCACCAGTCCCCCAACCATGGCAAACAAACCCCAGCGGGGTAGTGAGGGCTGATCTATGAAGTAAGCGCGTGTTGAAACCAGGAACCCCGAAGGATCGTTAGAACGTACCAGCAGGTCATACGGGTGTTGTTCTGCGCCACCGGTGAGCCGAGATCGCCGGGGACTGGGTTGACCCGCTAGCACAGCTCGCTGACCAGGCGCCAGCGTGATCTGTGTAGTTGGAATATTAAACTTCAACGCGCCGCTGCCATCCACGGCATTCGGCTCGCGAATGCTTAGGCTCAACATGAGCGGCCCACTGCCCTGATTATGTAAATGTAGGCGGAACGGCTGTCCCGCGCGCGTCTGGCGCGATTCTAGCGCCATGCCAAAGCCGCTGTACGCGAGAATATGCAGCGGCACTTCGGTACTCACCTGCTGTTCTAGTTGATTTTTCGGGCGTACCAGCACACGCACAGCGTATTCACCGGGTGTACTTTCGGGCCGGCGCAGCGGCTTAAAGCTGATCATCGCATCTTCAGTTTCGCCGGGGCGTACTTCAACTTCTGGCCGATCTATACGTATCCAATCCTTAGGAACACCGCTGACCTCGATGATATATCGCTGGCTTTCTTCGCCTTGATTCGCCACCAGAACGCGGGCAGATGTATGCGCGCCGGGTGAAATTGCAAATTCTGGCGCTTCTACAGTGACGCTGAAGCGTGCTTCTACTGCTTCGATATGGCGCGTTTGTTCTTCGGGAACATCTACCGGGCGTGTGGGATTTTCGTCCACATCGTGATACAGCAGGATTAATTCACCGATCAGAATTTCTTCGCCGCCATGCAAAACGCGCGGCATATCATGGTTCAGCCGGGTGCCGTCTACAAAGGTACCGTTGGCCGAATCCAGATCGGTGATGATAGTCTCGCCATCACGCCGCGAGAAACTCATGTGATACCGCGAGATGGTATCCGTTTCCAGCGGAATAGTGTTTCCCGGAGACCTGCCGATCGAAATATTATCGTCGTTCAGCGGGAACGATTTGATAATGCCATCGGGAAAGAATACGTCCAAGCGGCCGTAAGCCATGCCCTACTCCGACATGTTGAGTTCTGTGCGCAAACTCTAATTCTAGCCCGAAGGCGTGAATATTGGCAAAGACGGCGGATAGCCGTTGAAAATGAACTGGCGTTACATCGCGCCAATTTGCTGTATCGCGCGTTCAACGCTGTCTTTCGGGCTTACGCCAATTTGAACGTCAGAAAATTTACCGTTCTCGTCAATGACGAAATGTGAGCGAATTACGCCAATATATGGTTTGCCAAACATGGTCTTTTCGCCCCACGCGCCCCACGCCTCAATCACCTGATGATCGGGATCCGATAGCAAATCATAGGGCAAACCTTCCTTGATCTTCCATTTGAGCTGGTCTTTGGGCGTATCCGGGCTAAGCCCCAGTACTACCGCATTTTGCGTTTCCAGCTTCGGGAATTCATCGCGGAAGCCACAGGCTTGCTTAGTGCAGCCTTCCGTACCCGCCGCCGGGTAGAGGAATAGAATCACCTTTTTGCCACGGTAATCGCTCAACTTCACCTTGTTGCCGTCTTGATTTAGCAGTTCAAAATCAGGTGCGGCATCACCAATTTTTAGCATGTGGATACTCCTCGATATTTGAGATGGATAGGATAGGTTAAGGATAGCGCATCTTTCTGAGAGACGTTAAGACATGTGGTATCCTTACCGTCACCATGATCGCTCGTCGCCTCTTGCCGATTGGCGCGTTTTGCGCCGCCCTGCTTCTGCTTTTATTTGCATATCTGCCAACGTTGCAAACTATCCCCAACGGCTCGGATCATCTATTTATGATTGATGTGGGCGAAACACAGGTGGTTTTGAATGTTTGGGGTACGCTGCACGCCACAGGTTACCCACATTACGTAATCACTGGAAGCGCGCTCGTGGCGCTACTGAAGGTTTTAGGAATGAGTGCTGCGGCAGCCCCGGCGGTGGTTTCGCTGATCTGGGGAGTGCTGGCGCTTGGCGTGATCTTTCTGCTGGCGCTGAATATTTCAGGGCGGGCATGGCTGGCGGCACTATTGATTCTAGCCTACGGTCTGACCCGTTTTGTCTGGCTGCATCAGGTGATCACAGAAATTTATTCGTTTGGCCTGTTTTTGCTGGCTGCGCTGTTATGGATTGCGCTCGGCTTACGCGGGCGCGATCGCACACGCTTATTTACGCTTGCGCTGCTGGGTGGGATAGCGGTGGCGCATCATCGCGCGCTTGCGCTGGCTATTCCGGCGCTGCTGTTTGCGATGTGGCCGGCGCTGCGCGCGCAGGGGCGCAAATTACCTGGAATATTGATAGTCTGCCTGCTGTTAGGGCTGATTGGCTTCATCCCCTATGCCTACCTACCGCTGCGCGAAACTGCTGGTTCCGCGTGGGCATATGGGGAACCAGATACCCTGTCAGGGCTGCTGGATCAGTTTTGGGGGCGCGAAGCGGATCGCTTCATCGGCGCACCGGAGACGCTGGCGGCGTTGGTCACCAATATCGCCCGTGTGACCGGTGCCGTGATTGAGGATATGACTCCGTTTGGCGTGATCGCTGGCGTGATTGGCCTTGTTGTTGGCGTCTGGCATAACCATACCCGGCGCTCGGCAATAGCCTTTATTCTTCTAGGCATTAGCGCCTATATTTTCCACTGTCTGCTGTATAGCGATCTGCTGGTGGCGCTGCTATTGATGATTTCGCTGCCGCTGGCATTTGGTTGGCTGTTTGCCGGGCTGGCAATCTTAGATTTAGTAGAGCGAAACGCATCGAGACACCGCAAGTTATTGGCGCCTATCGTGATTGCTGCGCTGGCGACCATCTACAGCGCGGCGCAGATGGGTATGAATCGCGAGTTCATCACTGAATTAACTGGCGATCATACCGGACTGGATACGATAGCCCTTTTTGAAGCTGCGCCGGAAAATGCGACAGTGATGATCGCATGGGGGCCGCGCTATTTCGCCGCTGGCTTCGCTCATGATGTTGAAGGCATTCGCCCCGACTTGACGCTGGTAGATCATAAAGCCGATTATCGCGCAATTCTGGGGCAGGGTGAATTGGTCACACCGGACTACACGTTTTACAATCAGCCGCTGACGTGGTGGGAAGATCGGATCGGCGCGCCGGTGTACCTTTCCTCGCCAGCGCCGGGCTGGGTGCAAATTGCCGACCAACTGGAGACTGCCGCAGTTACAACTGGGGATGCGGCAGGAATTAGCGCGCAGGCGGAAGTACAGTGTATCCCTACAGGGTTGATACTCTTGGTGCTATGGGCGGCAGAAACTACGCAAACACAAGATCTCAGCGTTTTTGTCCACGTGCTGGATGCCGATGGCAATCTTATTGGACAGGGCGATCAGTCGGCGCCGGTCTATGGCTTGCGTCCATTGACGACATGGCAAGCAGGTGAACAGATACGAGATACTTATAGGGTTCAACTGCCTATAAATACGCAGGCGGCGCGGGTGCGCTATGGGCTGTACAGCCAGAATCTGGACGGAAGTTTCACCAACCTGTTTGAAAACGAACTGCCAGTTAGCTGTGCGCCATGAAGATGATCAAAGATGGCCGAATGAAGCGCTGGCTGCCGCTGTTTGACCTTCTCTATCTCCTCGCGCTGATGCTGTTTGTGCTGGCAGGCGTGGCGAATGTCCCATTTCATGGTGATGAAGCCATGCAAATTTATATGAGTCGTGATTTTGAGACGGCGTTTGTCGATGGTGATTTCGCCACGTTGACGCAGGGGCCGCCTTATTTCATAGATGACGATAACCAGCTTCGTATTCTTAATGGCACTATCCATCGCTATTTAGTGGGTTTCGCCAGAAATCTAATCGGTATCGGGCGGGATCAGCTAATGCCGCGCCCCGGCTGGGATTGGGGGCTGGACTACGATTTCAACGTTGAAACCGGTCATATGCCTTCAGGATCGCTGCTGCTGGCTGGACGGTATACCTCAGCGCTGCTGCTGGCATTGAGCGTGCCGGTGATTTTCGGCATTGGTTGGCACATTGGGGGCCGTCCGACGGCCTATCTTGCCGCCGGGCTGTTTGCGCTGCATCCCGTGATCTTGCTGAATGGCCGCCGTGCCGTACAGGAAGGGGCGATGCTGTTCTTCGGCTTGCTATCGGTGCTGATCGGCGCAATCCTAGCGGCAAGGCGTGCGCGGAATTTAACCACCTGGTTCTTATGGCCTGCGCTGGCCGTTTCTTGTGCGTTAGCATTGGCTAGCAAACACTCCGCGCTGCCGTTTGTCGTTGGCGCTCTGGGCTGGGTGTTCATCTCTGAAGGTGTCCATTTTAAGCCGCGCCGTATGCTGCTGGCGACAGCGGCGTTAATTCTGACGGCACTGGTTACCGCCGCAGGCTTCATCGCGCTTTCGCCCGCCTTATGGAGCGATCCGGCGGGGCGTATTGGCGATCTGCTGCACATCCGGCAAGAACTGATCGACTCACAGGTGATTACATTCTCAGATGGCCCGATGCCAGTTCAGGATCGTTTTCTAGGCGTTTTTACCAACCCATTTATGCGCCCCCCACAGTTTTTTGAAGCGCCTGCCTGGGCTAACTATGAGCCGATTACCCGTGAAATTCAGGCTTATACTGGCTCGCTGCTGGCTGGCTATCCATCGGGCGGTGTTTTTGGGTTGGCGCTGACCGCGGCGATGCTGGTGGGTATGGTTGGCTTGTATGTGCCGCGCTGGCGCCCGCGCCGTGATTGGGCGCCGACACTTGGCTTGAGCGCATGGACGGCGGCGACAGCCGGCACGCTGCTGCTTAGCCCGCTGGATTGGCAGCGGTATGCGCTTCCACTGTTGCCCTGCGCCGCTCTGTTCGCAGCAGCTGGCTTTACGATTATTGGCCGCCGGATTATGCTAAGATCAAAGCGTTAATCATCCCGGAGATCGAGTGATGCGATTTGTCAGCCTGTTCATCATCTGTGCCTGTTTATTTCTTGCCGCTTGCGGCGGGCAGCCGCCTGCGCCAACGGAAGCGCCGACCCCCGAAGAAACCACGGCGATTGATCTGAACGCAACACCTTCAATGCTGAACATCATCGCACAGACAATTACCGTGCCAGCACCGGGGGTATTGAGCTATATGGATACTTCTGGCACACCAGAAGAGCCACCGCAGCCGCTTGAACTAAACTTGGTACAACTGGAAGTGCGCCCGGCTGGAAGTAGTGAGAGAACCATCATCACTATCAACGGTGATGGAACGGCGCTGCGGGATGGTCAGCCTATTCAGATGGACTCTGCCACGCTTGAAGCTTTACGCGGGTTGATAGAGCAGATTAATTTCTTCAACATTCAGGGCATATTTGTGGGTGAAGGCCCAACCACGCAGGGCAATCGTTATTATTTGACGGTGGATGGTTCTGCTGGCAGCCGAATGATCACCGCTGAAGATCAGAATACGCCGTCAGAGTTACTGGCGATCATCACGCTAATTCAGTCCATAGGTGAGGGTGAGCCGGCCGAATAAGCCTGCCCCTTTCGTGATAGCGAGTCGCACCGCTCAACCCTGATAGAGGGTAAATGAAAAACTCTCCCCCGGTTAATCGTAGGGAGAGGCTTTGCGGTTAGCATTCAGCGTGAATGTTAAGCGTTTTTAGCTTGCACAGCCCGGCGCGGTATCGCGGAAGAACCAGTCTGGCAGCGTCTCACTCTGGAATACTTCGCCTTCAAAGGCCAGATTTGGCGTGCCGAAAGCCACATAAACCGGGGAATTCCAGAAATCCACTATGTCCATTGGGCAGGTGAGGATATTAAACACATCCACGCTGCCGTAATGCGCCACATGCACCACGCCATCTGACTGGCGATCATTGTCGGGATGAACGGTATGTAGGGTGCGTGAATCAGGATCGCCTAGCGCCAGTTCCAATTGCCCAAGGGGCATTGTCGTTTGCAGCACGATACTGGTGACGCGATCTTCACCATTGATCATCGCAGTTTCAATGCGGCCATCAAAGGCGCGGCCTGTTTGTACATATACGGCAGGGTGATTGTCGCTCCACCACCATGAGATCATGTTGGAGGTAACGCGCACATCCTCCACAAATGGAAGCCTCTGCAAAATTATGGCGGCTTCTGCCACCGTGGTGCTGCCGGGTTGAATGCCATGCCAGCAGGGCATCGAGCAGCCATCGGGCGGGGTCAGGAGTTCACTCAATGCAGCAGTAGACTCATTGGCAAAGGTGTACGCTTGCGCAACCGCAGCTGTTAATCCAGCGATGAACACAAGCACAATAATAACTGCTAGCCGCATGGCAAAAGTTCCGAATAAACTGGCCGGGGTTGCGGGCAGCGCGCGCAGGGCGTGCTGTTCTTCAATGACGGGTTGTAAAACCGCGTATTCACCAGTGGTTGTTGCATGTGCAGACATAAAGCAGTATTAAGCCTGTATACCAAATTAACGTCTGCTTTTATTATTGGCGATGATCCGCCATGAGGTGGGTGGGACATGAGTACTAATACCGTAAATTTAATGAGTTTTTCACAATTGTTCACAATGCTGCATTCATTCTAGCGACAGCTTTCAGCTTAATATGCTGGAATGCTATCTGCCTTCCCGTAATGCTCCAAAAAGCTGCGCCATTGTACAAGGATTTGATTGAAAAAAAGACCTAAGGCATTACGACTTACCTGTTGCAAAACAACGAATTTCACACGCTTAACCTGTAAACACATAAAATTTAACCCTATCATCAGCATCTTTGATGATCAAATGGGTACAATGTCTGTGCATTTTGGATCGCGCAATCAGCCATATTGCGCGTAAGATCATTTTGCAGTAAGCAAACGTTGGAGTCATTTGTGTTTGACGAATTTGACCAATTGAACTATGCGGAAGGCAGAAGCGTATTTCAGGGTGCGCGTATGCGCGGCTTCTGGGCAGAATTGTTCAATTTGATACGGGGAAAGCCAGCAGAACTTCTGAGTTTTGAAGATGTGCGCACGCGGCTGCGTTTGCGCGAAGAAGACTATAAGGGTTTGCAGGAAGTTCCGCTTGAAAAGATTGTTGGAAGCGTGGGGCGCTACCGGGATTTCACCCGCAATTTTCAGCCTAAACATGCTGGAATGCAGGAGCGATGGAGCAGAATCTACGCTCAGGCAAGCGGTATGACCGGACTGCCACCGATTGAGTTGTATCAGGTAGGGGATGTCTATTTTGTGCGCGATGGCAATCACCGGGTTTCGGTTGCCCGGCAGCTAGGCTCGCGTACGATTCAGGCGCATGTGACACAACTGCCCACCTCCATCAGTATGACGCCGGATATGACGGATCAGGATCTGGATGCTGCGACGGCCTATGCAACATTTTTAGAACAGACCGGCTTGAAGCATACGCGCCCGCATCATCAGGCGATTGAGTTAAGCGAAACATCGCGCTATGACGATCTGCTGGGGCATATTTATGTGCATCAGGCAGTCCTCAGTTCGGAGCGGGGGCAGGACGTGCCGTTGGAAGATGCTGCCGCCGATTGGTATGACCAAGTATATCGCCCGGCAATTACGCTGATTCGCAAATATAACGTGCTCAACAATGATACGCGCCGTACCGAAGGCGATTTGTATCTTTGGATGATTGATCACTTGCGCGAAATGGTGGAACAGTACGGCGAAGAAGTGACCACGCGCAGTTTTAGCGATGCTCTAGTGGATTATCTGGCGCATAAGCGTATCCCTGTGCCTAAAGAACTGCTGACCGAGAAAGATGCGACGGTAGAGCTGGCGAAGGTTGATTTGCGTGACGCATTGCAAGCGCGTTCTGAGCGTGAACGGGCGGGGGGTACTTCGCTGGCACGACCGGAAGATCTGGAGCAACCTGAGAATCTGTCATAAAAGCGGAGGGCGGCTTATTTCGATAAGCAGCCCTCTTGACTATCGTTTGCAATGAACTGAGTTTCAGCGGACTGTCATCTTCGATCTTAACCCTCAACCATATTTCTCGCATCATCGAAAAATATTCAGCCGGAAACCTCTAGCTTTAGCTATGGGGTTGTTGACGATCCACTGTCTTTACGCGCAAGTGTGGGGGAAAGAGGTGGACTGTGGATAAGAGGCAGGATGAGAGTTTAATTACATTTGCCCTAATGTAATTACGTATAAACCTTGTATAAACCATGGCTGAATGATTATAATGGCCTCCCGCTTAAAAAGATTTTCTTCCTCAAAATTGCAACTTGTTTGGTGATCGTCCTTCAGCTTTGTTTCCAGAGGGAACAGATGGCATCAAACCTCATGACGGCATCCGTTAATTCTCATGAAGTCGTATTCGCCGGAGATGCTGTGCATCTGGCGGGACAGATTGATGTACCGGAAAGCGACCAGAAACGGCAGACCTACCCGCTGATTTTTATCATTCATCATGCGGCAGCGCCGTCCCGCGAAGACTATGCGCCTTTTTCCAAGATGGCGCTTGAAGCCCGGTATGCGATGTTTCGATGGGATAGGCGGGGCAGTGGGCGCAGCGGCGGTGGTGCGCGTGGCAGCACCATTCAGGACGCTGTCAATGCCTACGAAATTGCGCTTGAGCAGAAAGCCGTTCGGCGGCAAAATGTGGTGATTCTGGCCTTTGGCGCAGGCACCGCGCTTCTTGGCAACAGCTTTGGTCTATTTGCGCGGGTGCAGCGCCCGGCAGGCGTGCTGTTGATCTCAAATCAGTTGAATGTTCGGCAAATTCTGGCAATAGACACCCGCGTTCTGCTGGTTTCTGGCGCTGGTGATTGGAATGCCGCGCCAGAATATACAGCGATGCCAGCATTGGCACACCGTAAGACTTACCCCTATGGCGCGGATGCTTTCGTTGCCCCTGACGCCGATAGTATGCTGCTGATGGATGATGGCACTATGCACCCGCGCGCACGCAAGGAAATGACCACGTGGCTTCTGAACCTACAGCGCAATTCCACGTTAATCTAAATACGCATGCTGCTATCGTTACCGGCGGTGGCACAGAAATTGGCCGTGCCTGTGCGCTGGCGTTAGCACGATCCGGCGCAGCGGTTTGCGTGAATGATCTCAACCCTGACAGTGCCGATAGCGTTACCGCAGAAATTCAGGCAGCAGGCGGCAGGGCGATTGCGTGGCAGGCCGATATTTCCAATCGCTTTCAGGCCGCCGCAATGATCGAAAACGCCCGCGATGCGTTTGGCCGTATTACGATTCTTATCAATGCCGCGAGCGTGTTTCGAGACGGCCCGTTTAATAAACTGGATGAGTGGGACTGGCGGCGAATCTTAGATGTGAACCTGACCGGCGCGTTCTTCTGCACACAGTTGATCGGGCGGGTGATGGCTGATGAAGGCGGTGGTTCCATTGTGAATATCGCCTCAAACACGGGGCATGGGCGCACGCTGCCCGATGGCATCTCGTATGTCGCTAGCAAAGCCGGTTTGATCGGGTTGACGCAGCAAAGCGCGCGCGAGCTTGCGCCGCAGCATATTCGCGTGAACGCGGTTTGCCCCGGCAATCTGAAACCCGCCCATGGCATAAGTGAAGAATCACCACAAAATATGAGGCGCGGCGCGGCACCGATGAAGAAGTGGCGCAGGTGGTGCTGTTCTTATGCTCCGATGCAGCGCGTTTCATTACCGGGCAGGCAATTGATGTGGATGGTGGGGCGCTGTAACTGTATTCCCACGTTGATCAGAAAAGATCGTCTTCTGCGCTGCCGCGTAGATAGCGAATGAAGAGCATATTTTCCTGCGTAACCTGTAGACCTACACCCTCGTAAATTTTTAGCGCACCGCTGCGATTCTGCGTATCCACGCCTAATGCCGCGTTTTTCAGCCCTCGCGCGGCGAAGAGGGAAAAACTCTTGCGCAGAAGCGCCGTTGCCAAACCATGCTTGCGCCATGGGCGGCGTACGAACAGCGAATCAACGTAGCCCGTCTGAAACTGATAACGTGAGGGAATATCATTTAGCGACGCGCCTGCAAGCTGATCGCCTTCCCATGCCAGCAGCCACAGCGAAGGATCGAAGCGTGAAAAATCAATCATATCTTTGCGCCAGCTTTCGAACGATTCATCACCAAATGAATTGAAGTGATCGCGAAAGGCTTCTTTCTGTGCCTCGTATATGATGAAGGCATCACGCTCCCGGTCAAATGGGCGCAGTTCAATCCCCTGCGGCCATGCTGGCATCGAAAGGGCGTCCGGCACAGTCAGGTCTTTTTTCATCTCAAAGAAGCTACGTAAATGCGTATACCCCGCAGCCCCCATCAGGGCAACATTACCGGGATTGTTGTGAGAAGCGACACGCTGTACGCTCAAGGGTTTTGACGTATCCACCAGCATCCGCGCACGTTCAACAAACTGTGCATCTGCCAGCTCAACCAACCGTGTGCCAATGCCTTGCCGCCGAAAATCGGGATGCACCCGCCCCGTACCGCGCGCGCGATGTAACACAAGATCGGTGATCGGGCGATTGCGAGCATAAGCGATAGGCACGCCTTCGCTGAGAGCAACGAAGGCATTCTCTTCGGCGTTTGTGCCATCAGCCCGCCAATGATGCTTCATCTCTTCAACAGTGATTATGTTGTGCTCACCATCAGCCACCTCTGCTAGATTCCACATGGCGGCCAGCGCCGGGAAATCTGCCCACTGAAATAACCTATAACTGATGCTCAATGGTGTACCTGCTTCCCACACCGCGTTCGATTACTGCCGTTTGCGCACCCAAAGCCGCAGCTACCCCTGCTGATCCACCACCACATATGATCTTGATCATACGAGCGATAATCAATCATGAATTTCCCTCATACGGCTCTAGTAAACGAGAATAATGCGCGGGGACGCGCTGTTTGAGCAGTGGGAATAACTCGCGCCAGTGTTCAAGAATTTGGGGTTGAAGCACAGCGTCAATCACTTCTGTGGTGTCACGGCCTGCCTGCGCCAAAATCTTACCTGTAGGATCGCCAATGAAGCTGCTGCCATAAAATGTGACCGGTTGCTCAATGCCTACGCGGTTGGCCGCTGCGATAAACACGCCGTTAGCAATAGCGTGACCGCGCATCACGGTTTGCCACATTTCAGCGGTATCCATCAGCGGGTCTGTCGGTTCGCTGCCTATGGCCGTGGGATAGTAAATAAATTCAGCGCCGTTCATGGCCGAAATACGCGCCATTTCCGGAAACCACTGGTCATAGCAGGTGGGCGCGGCCAGCTTAATGCCCCCTAGATCGTGTATTGGGAAACTGCTGCCTGCTTCAAAAAAGTACGGCTCGTGATAGCCTTCGCCATAAGGCAAATGCACTTTGCGGGTGGAGCCTATAATCTGCCCGCTGCGACCATGTACAACTGCCGTATCGAAATAGCCACCTGCATCCTGCTCGAAGATGCTGGAAATGATACTGATGCCATACTGCGCCGCCAGCCCACCGAAAAACTGATCGGCGGCACCGCCGCGTAACGGTTCAGCCCACGCAAAGCCGGAAGCATCGGTTGAGGATGGAAAATAGGGCGTGAGCGAAAATTCAGGCAGGCACACCAACTGTGCGCCGCGTTCGGCAGCTTGCGCGATAAGATCGCGATACTGCGCCATCATGGCTTCACGACTACCGTTGTAGGCCAGTTGAATTAGGGCGACATGCAGTGGTTGCATAGGCTTCCTGTATGGATAACGAAGTGTTTTAACTATACCGCATGGTTGAATTGTCGCGTATTTACGAGGACAATTCTGGCGCTTCATGTCTCTTAAAGGAGTTCACATGCGTAAAATAGGCTTTATCTTAATCGCTGCCATGCTGATCAGCAGCGTGACAATGGCGCAGGAAGTTACGCCATTCGCTGAATTTCCCGAAGGCATCTTCTTCGATGATTTCAGCTATACAGGCACCGATGATCCCGCATTCACCGATAATGGTTGGATCGTGCGCACGGCTGAAGGATGGCCGGGCGTTCCCGGCGCTTTCTGGAATCCAGATGGCGTTACGGTCATAGACGATCCTGATCAAGAAGGCAACCGGTTGATGCAAATGATCTCCACCACCGATGGGCGCGAAGCAAACACCACGCAAACTCAGTTTTGCCAGCAGCGTAAATTCCTAGAAGGCACTTACGCCGCGCTGGTACGCTTCAGCGACGCCCCTGAATCTGGCTTAGATGGTGACCAAATTGTACAGACGTTTTACGCAATCAGCCCGCTGGCATTTGAGCTAGATCCCGATTACAGCGAGCTTGATTTTGAATATCTGCCCAATGGTGGTTGGGGCGCGCCCCGGAACACATTATTTGCGACCAGTTGGGAAACCTTCCGCCCTGATCCGAACTGGCTGGCGATAAATAGTTCTTCAACACGACAGGGTTCGCTGGCAGATGGCTGGCACCTGCTGACGATGCAAGTGGTAGACGATACCATCACCTATTATGTAGACGATGAACTACTGGGCGAACATGACAGTGAGTTTTTCCCTGAAGTGCCGATGTCTATCAACTTCAATCTGTGGTTCATCAATGGGGGGTTGAACGCGCAGGGGCAAGAACGCGCCTACGTGGAGCAGATTGACTGGACGCTTCATGTTCAAAATGTGGCACTAACCCCTGAAGAAGTGCTGGCGTCTGTAGCCAACTACCGCGCCAGTGAAATTGCCTTCGTAGATGGCGTTCCAACCGGCGGTGAAGTGCTAGAATCGCCTTGTAATTTTTAAGCGCTGGCGCTGCCCATAACTACGCCGCGTTAAAGGTTCGTTCAGCAGGCGCATTACAGCCGTAGGTGTGAAGCCTACGGCGCTGCCTGTATGAACGGGCTTTTCCGATCTGCTCATATCATCGGCCGCAAGTCTATGCTAGGATTGCCCATTCTTGTTTGCACACAAAAATTAAATTCACCGCTCCTATGAAACCCAATGTCATTCTCATCATTCTGGATACGACGCGCCGTGATCGGCTTTCAGCCTACGGCCATCATCGTGAAACTTCGCCAGCTTTCGATGCTTTCGCCGCTGCTGGCACGCGCTATACCCGCGCGATTGCGTCCGCACAGTGGACGATTCCGGCGCATGGCTCTATGTTCACCGGATTGATGCCGTCTGAACATCACGTCACACAGTCTAACAGTCGGCTGAGTGCAAACGTGCCAACATTGGCGGAACGCCTACAGGGGGCAGGCTACCACACGCTGGCATTTTGCAATAACCCGTTGGTGGGCGTGGTCAACCATGGCTTACAGCGTGGGTTTGATGAGTTTTTTAATTATGCCAGCGCCGTACCCCACCGCCCCGGCGATTCCCGAAAACCCTGGCTTCGCCGTGAATTTTCACGCCGCTTTCGCCCTACTGCGCGTAAACTTGGCAACCTGTTCGCGCAGTCAGATACGCTGTTCCGGCTGGCGCTGAATCCGACCATCGTGCCAATCTGGACGCGCTATATTAATTTCAAAGGACATACGGCAAATTCGATTAACGATTTCATCGAATACTGGGATGCCCATCAAGCTGGCGGGGCAGAACAGCCCGTATTCGCCTTTTTGAACCTGATGGGCGCGCATACGCCCTATGTGCCGCCGCAGGATGCGCTGGATCATATTGCGCCGGAACTGCGCCGCGACAAGCGAGCATTCGAGTTTGTACGCCGCTTTAATGCCGATGCCGCCGGATGGGAAAGCCCGCAAGAGCCGCCGCTGACCGACTGGCAGCAGCAGGCGCTGTTTGATTTTTATGATGCGGAAATCTTCGCACAGGATCAGGAAATGGGGCGCATGCTGGCGCACTTAAAAGCCACCGGCGCGCTGGAAAATACCACGGTGATCATTGCGGCAGATCACGGCGAATCACACGGCGATCACGATCTATTCGGGCATGGTTTCGGCGTGCATCAGGAATTGACGCATGTGCCGTTGGCAATTGCAGGGGAACGTTTCGCGCATGGGGGCGATAACGACCAGAATATTTCGACGCGCTGGCTGTACCAGACTATTCTCGATCTGGCAGGGGCGGCGCCGCGCCCCGATGAAGCGCCGTTTGCCGACCGTTCTCTGGCGAACCCTGTTATGGAGCAGCCGATTACATCGGAAGCCTTCGCGGTGAATACCTTCCTGAATGTGCTAGAGCATCGTAACCCGTCAGTGATTGAGCGAATGGCGCTTCGGGAAATGCGCCGCTGTGTGGTTGAAGGCGATTTTAAGCTGGTGCTGCGCGGGGATCGCCCGATTGCGCTGTACAATATCGCGCTGGATTCTGCTGAGACCCGCAACCTGATTAAGAGCGAACCAGCCCGCGCCGCTGCCTTACAGCGCGCCGCTGGACTGCTTGCGCCGGACGCCGAATCGGGCGAGACAGCCGAACAGGATGAAAAGGTGCTGGAACATCTGCGCGTGTTAGGGTATATAGACTAAGCAGCCATCACCCTACGCTGTGCGAGCGATTTTTTCCTAATTGAAATTAGGGGCAGCTCTTTGCGCTATTTAACCCTCTCTGAACTGATCTACATCAACGGCGCAGTGCTGGATAATGACAAGATCATGACCGGCAAGCAAAAGGTACGCGATATTAATTTGCTGGAAGCCGCCGTACAGCGCCCTGCTGCCAGCGCCTTTGGCGAGGATGCCTACCCTACGTTACGCGAAAAGACGGCGGCGCTGCTGCATTCGCTGGCGCGTAATCATCCGTTCACCGATGGCAATAAGCGCACAGCGGCGGTGGCGGCGGTATTCATGTTTGCGGTGAACGGCCAGCGCGTAATTTGGGATCAGGCGGAGGCGCTCGATATGTTTATCGCGGTGGCGAAAAACCGGATGGAAGTTCCGGCGTTGGCGGCATGGTTCATGCTTCAGGAATGCCCGCAGTCGCCGGAGCCGGATGAAGCGTGTGATATTGCCGCTATCCACCAGATTTTGATCGATCAGAAATGGCTGTTGGATGAGCTTCAACATCAGTGATCCCACCCCGATCACGGCTTATGATCTTATTGATATCAACAACGAGGTCACAGACGATGAAAGTTACGTACGCGATATTCACCTGTTAAATTCTGCCGTGCGCCGCCCGTATATTGTCCTGTTTGGAGAACCGCAATTTCCCACCCCGATAGACAAAGCCGCCGCGCTGCTGCATTCGCTGGCCTATCATCATCTCTTTGCGGATGGCAATAAACGCACGGCGGTTCGCGCAGCGCAGCTTTCGCTGGAACGGCATGGCTACCATTGGAATTACGATCCAGCGCGAGATGCCGATTATGTGCTGGAAATTGCGCAGGGCAAGGTTGACGTTGAAGCCATTAGCGAATGGCTGCGGGAACGGGCAGCTGCGCTATAGTCCAATTTGCGCGAAAGATAGATATGCACCACAATAATCTCTACAAATTGATCATTAGCGGATACACCGTCTATGTTCACCAAAGGATCAAGCACTCCTCAAAGTGACCATCGCGGCAAACAGTCAAGCCCTTCTACATCCCCCTTCACTCAGACTAGTCGCGTCGATCTACAACCTCAGCGATCTCAATCTTCGCTGTACCCGCATAGTGTTTTTAACTTGCAGCGGACAGTGGGCAATCGCGCTGTACAGCGGCTGCTGTCGCAGCAAGCCATGACCGCCAACCCTATAGTTCAATGTACCACTGCAACCGATAGTTTAAGCGAAGATCAGCTCACTCGCGCTGTTAAATACAATAAGTCACGGCATTACAGTGAAGATGTGATCAAGCAGATTCAACATGCGGTTGGCGTGAATGATGACGGTATCATGGGTGAGGATACGGCTCGCGCAGTGGCAGCATGGCAGGCGCAGAATGGGGTTGAGGTTGATGGGAAGATTGGCCCCAATACTTATGCCCGTTTGCTGCCAACCGCGCAAACAGCTGCTGCTGTTCAGCCCGCTGCCGCTGAAACTGAGACTGAACAAGGTGAAAATACAGCCCAACCTGAGCAAGGCGGAATTATCAGCGACCTTGTGGGTGGGTTAAGTAATATGTGGGACAGCATCGGAGACACTGCCGGTCAATGGTGGGATCAGATTAGTGATATCGTCGGAAATCAACCTGCACAGCCAACACCGGACGAAAATACCCCCGATCAGCCAGCACCGCCTCAACCCAGCGAGCTAGATCAACTTATGCTGCAAGAACGCTTGAGCATTGACGAAATTCGACGGGCGCGAGAGCTGATCAACGAGGTCACAGACGAGCAGATGCGGGGCAATCTGTACGAAGCTTTGCAAGCTAAAGTTGAATATCACAGCCAGCGCGATAACGAATCTACGTCTGGCGGTAAGAATATTGGCGATGTGATGTGCAATCTCACGTCGTTGGCGATGGCGCTTTCCTATCTGGGCGTAGCAAATCCCGATCCGAGTAAGCAATATGAAGATGCGCTGGAAGACATCCGCGTTGAAAAGAAGCTGCCTGCACGAACCACTGCTGAAGGCTGGGGCGGCGTGGCGAAAGAATTGGGCGTGACCGCAGAATTTTTAGGCTATGACTTGAAGAAAGATAAAGATTGGTACATGGCAAATGTCGATCCGAAACTGCGCGAAGGCTATGCAGTGATGATGAGCATCAGCGGGCATATTGTGCGCATGCAGGACGTAACCGAAAATGGTTTGGTGATTGACGATCCGTATGGCGTAGTTAATCTACAGGCAGGCGAGGGCTGGAGTTACGACAAAGATAAAAAGAATGACCGCGAGGGCGAAAACACAAATCGCGGCGAAGACAGCGTATGGGCGTGGGATGCGGTGAAGGCTCATAATATGCGCTGGATTGCGGCGCTGAAGTGAATCTTCAGGGTTCACTGAATGAATTGTACTGGGATCACAACCTATGGATAAAATCGTCTATATGATTCTGCCTGCCGTTCCCGCGGTGGGGTGATGATCTCTAGCTGCCGCAGTAGAAAAGCGGCTGAAGAATCGGATCAGCGGTTGATCTCAACCGTCAGCGTCCATGCGTCAATCACCGCCTTGATATAGCACCACGTGAAGGCGCTCACGAGAAAATCCATGCCGGAAATATCATCAGCCAGCAGTTGAATGCCGCCGAGAACAAACAGCACCATCGGCGGTATGTTCAGCACGAGATTGAGGATATTCGTCCTGCGAAACGCAGGCTCGCTAAGCCGTATCATCCGAATATCTAGATACAGAATGAGGGCAGAAGAAATCAGGGAGAATTGCAGCACCTGCCGGCCAAAACTTTGTAAGGTTTGTTCAGGGATCAACTGCGTCATTGAGATCAACAGCACCACAATAAACTGAATGAGTGCCTGCGCAGCACGATCTGGCAGCGCGGGAGATGAAAGAATTTTCTCTAGATTCAGCGTTAACCCAACGAAGATCAGCCCGGCAAGT
>DAOTUZ010000183.1:0-6397 GCA_034437295.1 Anaerolineae bacterium
CATTATAGCGTAATTGAACGCACTCCCTACGTTCTACCATCGCAGCCCAAATAATCACAAAAGTGCCAGTGGTTATCTTAAAATTATGCTATAGTGGATTTCAGATAAATGTTTCGCGTCACCAAGGAGTATTACAAATGCGAAAATGGTTATATGCTACCCTCCTACTTACAGCTATTGCGCTTCCATCGGCAGCATTTGCCCAGGCAACACCTACGCCCGAAGGCACACCGGCATTAGAGACAACCCAGGAAGCAGAAGAAGAAGTTGGGAATGTTAGCCCGATCAGCCTTGCTGCTACTCCCATCGAAATCGGCGATACGGTGACCGGCGAACTAACCGAAGACGCGCCGGTTGCCTATTATATCTTCACCGCAGAAGCCGATACCGCTATCACGATCATCCACCAGTCTGAAGATTTTGACAGCTATCTTGTACTTTTGGACGCTGACGAAAACGTACTCGCTACTAACGATGACGGGGCTGGCAGTTTAGACTCCAAGATCACATTCACCATCCCTGCTGACGGTGACTATATCATTCAGGTAGATAGCTACGGCAATTATCATCGCGGTTCGGTCAGCATCGGTGAATACGAACTTTCACTTGCGGCCATCGAACTGGATGTGATTGAATTTGGCGAAGCGGTTGACGGCGAATTAACCGAAACCATGACGGAACAAATCTACGCCTTCACCGGCAGCGCTGGCGACAGCATCTCCGTGACAATGATTTCGGATGATTTCGACACCTATCTATACCTGTATGATCAGGACGGGTTCGAAATCGCATCCAACGACGATGCGGCTGGCAACCTAGATGCGCGTATTGGCCCCTTCACGCTGCCCACCGATGGTCAGTATCGCATCACCGCCACCAGCTTTAGCCGTGCGGCCACCGGTTCCTATACCCTGTCGCTGGATCTGATTTCGCTGCAAGAGATTGCCTTTGGCGAAACTGTCATGAGCGAGCTTGGCAGCAATAATCAGACATTCTTCACCTTTGCGGCTGATATTGGCGATATTATCAATATCACTGTCGATAGCGAATCCGACACGAACTTGAGTTTGAACGATCCTTATGGTTACAGCGTAATTTCCGACGAAGATGGCGGCGCTGGCAACAACCCCGAAATCACCGATTACGTGATTTCCAGTGAAGGTACCTATACCATCATCGTTGGATCATCGTCCAACGAAGCGGCCAGCTTTGAACTGACGCTGCAACGCGCTGAAGTCCCTTCATTTAACGACGGCCCGCTCACTTTGAACTTCACATCGTCGGGCAATAACCGCACCGCAATGTATACGGCAGAAGCAGGCCAAACATTGACCTTGACGCTCACTGCGAATGGGGAGTTCTCGCCCAACATTGATATTTTGCAAGGCGATACAACCCTTTCCTACGGAAGCGCCACCTATGTAACCGGCATGAGCATTACCTTCGAAGTTCCGGAAGATGGCGACGTTCGCTTCAATTTCAGCGACTACAGCTATTCTTCAATTTCTGTAACCGCAAGCGTAGAAGCTGCGGAATAGGATTGTATTTCTTCCCAAAACAGGAGGGCGAAAGCTCTCCTGTTTTGATTCTGCTATGGCGTGGCACTATCTTTGCGCAGTAGTGCGCCAGTACAATCTGTGAAGATAAAATCTTGTTATAACCCGTCTCCTACCCTCTAAAAAACGATGCAAATAGACACGATGACCTTAGCCGTTTCCAGCCAATTACCTACCCGCCGCACCGAATTTTGGGGCGGCGCTAAGGCGACGGTGCCAATGGTAATCGGCGCTATCCCCTTCGGCATCATCTTTGGCGCGCTGGCGATCACCAGTGGGATATCTCCAGCGGCGGCACAAGCGATGTCGTTATTCGTATTTGCAGGATCATCGCAATTCGTCGGTGTGGGGTTGGTGGCCGGGGGGGCATCGCTGCCGGTGATCTGGCTCACAACATTCGTGGTGAATGTGCGCCATGCGCTGTATTCCACATCATTAGCGCCTTATGTGAAACATCTACCCCAACGTTGGGTGCTGCCGCTGGCTTTCTGGCTGACCGACGAAACTTACTTAATCGTGATCAAACATTATGAAGAGCCAGCCCCATCACCCTATAAGCATTACTATTATCTGGGTTCCGCCATCTTCATGTATGTAAACTGGCAGATTTGTACGTTTATCGGAATCCAATTCGGCTCAGCCGTACCTGATCCGGCGCGCTGGGGGCTTGATTTTGCCATGAGCGCCACCTTCATCGGCATGATGATCCCCTCAATCAAGAACCGTCCGTCGTTAGCGGCGGTGCTGGTCGCTTCGGTTGTCGCGGTGGCTGCACACGGCCTGCCCAACCAATTGTGGTTGATACTGGCAACCTTATGCGGCGTGGCGGCAGGCGTGATTACGGAGCGCTCCAGCAAAAAATCTGCTGCCTAAACCTATCCCTCGCCATCGCCCTCTTCGACAATAACTTCTGGTTCCTCATCGGTGAAGGGTTCTTCCTCTTCGCCGCCGTCAAACTCCGTAAATTCACCATCGCCCTCTAAATCAACGGCTTCTTCGCCGCCGTCAAACTCCGTAAATTCACCATCACCCTCTAAATCAACGGCGTCCTCATTGACTAGATCTTCGCCAAAGAGTTCATCAGAGTCTGCTTCAAACATTGCATCGTAATCATCGTTGAAATCCGCCATGATCAGATCGAGATCAAGGCCATAATCGTCAGCTAGGAACGCCATCTCATCATCGGACAAATCAAATGACTCAGCCATAGCTGCGATAAATGCTTCATCAACATCGAAATAATCGAGATTGTCCTGAAGATAGAGTTCAAGATCATCCAGTGTAAGTCCGTCAAGTGTAACGGGGTCTAAACCGCTAGCGATAAAATCGTCAATCAGCGCATCCAGCAAATACGGGTCTATGCTACCTATAAGATCAAAATCAAGCACATCCAGCATTGCTAACTCATCAAGATCCGGTACATCAATCTCGTAGCCTAGAATTTCTTCCGGTAAATCCTCGAAACTTTCCAGCAGGAACATCTCTTCTTCAGTGATAATCTCTTCTTCAGACCACGATTCTTCAATGATTATGCCCTGATCATCTACGGCAGCGACACGGCTGAAACCAGCCGGAATAACGATGCCACCGCCGGTAGTCACACGGCCATCTAATGTAGAGACGCGCAGCCCACCATTATCATTCGCGCGGAAATTCACCGTTGAGCCGATAGAAAAATCTGCGCCGTTCACGTTCAAGTTCACATGCACATTACGCGGCCCTTGAACCGTCAATGATGATGGGGGTAGTTGGCTGCATGAAGGCTGGCCGATACCAGTTTGAACGATGAAAGACTGCATACCATCCGCCGCATTTTGCAGGTTTACATCGCCCAGCAGCACCATGGTCACGGCTTGGCCGGGCAGCGTTGCGGGGATATTGGCCTGCGCCTTGACCACCGCGATACCCCAAACACCGGTGGCGGGATCATAAGGCAGGGTTGCCAGTCGGCTCATTTGCTCAATCTGCGCGATATCCGATGGCCGCGTGAAGAAATCCGATGCAACTGGCACGGCGAAACTCGCATTCACGCCATTATAGCCGTAGCAAGCGCCATTTTGCGGAATAGCCGCGCAGTTTTGCGCCATCAGCCCCAACGCCTGCTGCACGAAATCGGCACATTGGGCGTATACGGTGGATACAGAGAAGATTAGGGTGAACAGGCCGCTAAAAAGCACGATGCCAAAGCGTGAACGAACCATGCCATATTCCTTTGCTACAATTCAGGGCGTCACTCATCCTGATTATACGAGATAATAAAACTAGAAGATCATAAATGATGCCTATTAAGCTGTTGTTTATGATCTATCTGCCCGCAAACGTCACTTATGCCTCTTACGCCGCATAGAAGAGAGCCACTGCACCGCATTTGCACCGATAAGCCCGGCAAAAAGGATCGAGATCGCTGCATTTAGCCCCGACCAACGCGGCTTCTCAACAACAACTTCCACCACTAATGGTTCATCGCTAGGCGGCAGCACAACCCGATGCCGGCCTGAAGGCACATGGATTTCAAGCGTTGGATGCGGCGCATGATCTGGATATTGAATAGGCTTGATCGTGCGTATTACGGTAGGTTTGGCAGCAGTTGGATACGAGAGAGTCGGCGCTATCTTAACCACGTCTGATGAAATTTCAGCGGGCAACAAAACGAGTGTGTTATCGCTTTCGGGCAATAGAGAGGTCGTCGCTGCAGTAGATGCCATCCTTGGCGCATTTCTCCGCATTCTGATGCGCCGGGGTATCGTATCAAGCCTCAACAAATAGACTACACACAAGAAGGCTGTAAACAAGGTAATCACGCCACCAATCTTGAGGGTTGGCGCCGTATATTCAAATTCGACCAAAACAGGCGCTTCGCCGGGCGGTAAGATAACGCCCAAAAGTTCACCAACGGACTCAAGTTGGGCTGGTTCGCCATTTACTTTTGCAACCCAACCGGGATAGGCAATGTCTTGCGCAACGACAGCGACAGGTAAATCCGCTGAAGGGGTTGCCTCCAGTGTGATTATGTCAGGCGCCCGGCGCAGCAACATAACGGGGGTTGTCATTTCACCTGTTAATGGAAAAGGCGCTCTTTGTAAATCATCAACGGGTATAGAGAAAGCATAGCTGACCGCATCGGGGTAGTACCATACACATGGCATTGGATCTTCAGGTGAATATTGTGGGCTTTCTTCAATTGGCAGGTAGCCGCGAGCGCGCATATCATCGGGGGGTTCTGACCAGTTCACAATATAGTATTCTGGCAGCAACCTTGTAAGGTCATATGGATAAAGGGTAGATGTAACGCCGCCTAGATCGTATGCAGCGCCGATCTGTTCTTTACGTATTTGCTGTTCAATAAAGACAGTAAGAATGTCATAATTCAAACGTCTAACCGAAAGAAATTCATCGGGATGCTGTTGGCGCAACCACCGAACGCAAGTCTCAACATTACGATCAGGTTCATGCAGCCAAAGATCGTTAAAACTAAACCGATTTGAATGAACTTCCCAGATCGCTAACCCACACAGGGCAAAAATGCCCGCCCTCACGGCATAACGACCCCATACATGGGGTTGAGATTCACCGTCAGATTCGGGGTGAATCAGCAAAGCCCGATACAAACCATCTACACGATAAGCTAATAAAACAATGAGATAAAATGCGGCAACCGCAAACATACGCTCTAAATATCGCCAGCGCGCAATTAGCGGGAGATTTTCATACATCCACTTCAGGATAGGGTTTTCACCAGTCCCCCAGGTAAAGAATAAAACAAAACCAGCAAGCAGCATGATTCCGAAACGCAGCCCTTGCAGGCTTGACGCAGGGCGATGAAATCGCTTAATTGGCGGAAACAAAATGAGAAAAAATATTACAAACCATAACGGTGCAGAATAGCTGTATAAGGAGCCGTAACTCAAGGGATAAGATGGTGTAGAGTTCACAAATTGTTGCAGACCATCTAGCAATTCTCGCGTTGGCTCAAATAACGCATCTTGATGGCCGCGCGCTAAGCCGTAATACAAAACAGCCGTCGTTGTACTGACAGCGGTGATGCCTAACGTTATTGCGCCAGCAAACAGGAACCTCCGAAAAAGCGGAATGTCAACCTTGAGTTGAGGTGTCTTGCGGTTGAAAGAAAACCCGTATGCAAGCCATACCAGAAGTGTGATTAAAATAACAGACAGCGTATGATAAATATTGCCGCTAAAATAGGTTAACGAAACGGCAACAGCCAAGAGGACGAGCGGCCATCTCTGTTTTGGCCGGCAGACAACCGCCATTGCACCGGCAAATACCCATGGAAAAAATGCCTGACTAATACCCAGTTGATAATAAGTAGTCCCAATATCCCCCTGCATCGTACCTTTAAGGATCAGCAGCCCCCCTAAAAGTAATCGCGCAGGGGATGACCACCCCAGTGACCAACCTAGAAACCACCCACCAGAACCAACCACAATAAAGCTTAGAATGACGCTAATTTTAAGGCCATTAGCGGCACCAAACCCGGCAATGGGGTAAAAGCTGAACGGATTCAAAAGAAAAGAATAGGCTTCGGCTACGGAAGGCTGCCCACGATCAAGATAAGGCTGCCAGTAAGGGATATAGCCATACTCTCGTAATGAAACCTCTAACCAGACAGCCGAATTTGTAAGATATTGCGTTTCAATGCCAGGAAGCGTCAACGCTGGATCAAAATTCTGATATGCCCGCGTAGCAAATAATGCAAAAAGAATGATCAAGAAGAGTTCAACAACATATCGTTTATGAATATGCCATGTGAGCCGTTTAGCCAAGTTACATCCCTAACACCAAATCTAATAGATCTGGAATATTGAGAACTATCACCGAAC
>DAOTUZ010000184.1:0-50330 GCA_034437295.1 Anaerolineae bacterium
TGTCCAAAGTTTAACGCCCATAGCGCAACGGTTCCGACTAACGCAGCTGTCCCGGTGATCAGCGTCATGAGCGTTATTGGAGCCTCTGAAATAGCCACACCCGCTTCGATTATGGTTTCACCCAGAGCGATCAGCAGGAACAGACGGCATCGCTCCAACATATGGCTCGCGTCGAAACTGAGATTCTCAGAATGGAGGCCCCGCCTAGGAATAGGGTGTGCAAGCCACGTACCTATCAAATCAATTCCAGCGGCCAATCCCCACCACAGCAGACGCATATCTGGGTTTGTCACGGCACCTGCAATCCAAAAGGGGATCGTAGGAATAAGCCAGATTAGAACCCGGAGGTAATGCTCCCGGTAGGCAGGATCGGGCGCATTGAAATATGTCCAGAAGGTTCGCCCCAGTTGAATCAGCAGATACGAAACAACAAATGCCCACCCGGAGATGGTGAATGCGCTTGTCACTGATGCGTTCATGAACAGGCCGAGCAGCATGACCGCTAACATCATCCATCGAGTCCGTGATTGATCGGCTGGGATCATGGTGGCTGACCAACTGGTGCGGAACCACACTAGGAATATAACGATGAGCATCACCAGTGTTTCACCCACCCCACGCCACGACATATGAGTCAGCAAATGGTGCGCAAGTTGCGAGAGAGCAAATACAAAGATAAGGTCGAAGAACAGCTCTAAAGATGTAACCTCATGTTCTTGCTCAGGGAAGTCGTGTACAGTTGGCACAGACATATATCCTCGCTTGCTTCTAACTCAACGCCCGGTCAGCTTCAGCACCGCTTCAGGAAGGCGAGTGCAATTTGAGCCGGAGTAACCTGTTTCTCTGCCGCGACCTTGCCGGGTAGATCCACCAGAGCTTGATTCGCCTGTCGAGCCTCTAGCGCAAAACGCGGTGAGCTTCACGGTTTCTCCCGGTATCATCCAGCGCCCTCCACAATAGGAACGATTACTGGAATTGAATCGTAACATGGGCGCGGGTACGCCCCCATGTTAGTCTCGTTCTAGTATCGGCTGCCAATCACTTTTATGTTCTCCATTGCATCGGCGATGGCTTTCAGATCGGCTTCAGTCAGCATGATGTCAACTGAACCGATATTTTCTTTAAGCCGATCAAGCTTACGGCTGCCCGGAATCGGAGCAATCCACGGCTTTTGTGCCAGCAGCCATGCCAGCGCGATCTGCGCCGGCGTTGCCTGATGCGCGGCACCAATCTGTTTCAGCAGATCAACTACTGCGCGGTTGGCTTTAATCGCTTCCTGCGTAAAACGGGGATTACGCGCGCGGATGTCGTTATCAGCGAATACCGTAGTTTCATCAATCTTGCCGGTGAGAAATCCTCTTCCCAGTGGGCTATAAGGCACAAGTCCGATGCCAAGTTCCTCGCAGGTGGGCAGGATTTCGTCTTCAATGGATGTCCACCAGATCGAGTATTCGCTTTGCAGCGCCGCGACGAGCTGAACAGCGTGCGCCCGGCGAATAGTTGGCGCATCGGATTCAGATAAGCCGAAGTGTTTGACCTTGCCTTCCTGAATCAGGTCTTTCACAGCCCCGGCGACATCCTCAACCGGCACATTTGGATCTGGGCGATGTTGATAGAACAGGTCAATCGCTTCAACCCGAAGGCGCTTGAGCGACGCTTCAGCCACTCGCTTAATCTGCTCTGGACGACTGTCCGGCCCCACGGACGGATGCGGCCCCTTTTCCCCATCGTGTTTGAACCCAAACTTCGTGGCAATCACCACCTGCCCCTTAAAGGGTTCCAGCGCCTCACCTACCAGTTCTTCATTCGTGAAGGGGCCATAAACCTCTGCTGTATCGAAGAAGGTAATGCCGAGATCAACGGATTTATGAAGAAACTCGATCATCTCCTGACGGGTTCCAATCGGCGCATCGCCAAAGCTCATCCGCATACATCCGAGACCAAGCGCCGAGACTTCCAGACCACTGTTTCCAAGTTGACGTTTTTCCATGGTAGTATCTCCTATGATAATCACAGACGACCCGGGAGTGGGCAAAAACCTTCGAGTTTCGTACGACCCGCAAGAGCCAGCTAACCGTTTACCGTTATCGAGAGTGTCACGGGATATACAATCTCTACAGCGTCACTCGTTCTGAACATGAGCCTCCCCTTTAATCCAAAGTAATGCGTCCGGCTTTGATTCCAGCAATAACACCGCCGTCTTGCAATATATCACTACCGGTGATGAAACTTGCTTCATCACTCATCAAAAATGCTGCCGTGGCTGCTACTTCGTCGACTGTACCGACACGTTTCGTGGCGCAGTTGTCAATCATCCGCTGGTAGCTAGCGGCTCCTGGTCCCGTCATTTCATCATGCGCGAGGGGAGTGATAATGATGCCCGGGCTGATCGAGTTAAGCCGCGCTCCGCGGTCACCCCACTTGACACTTTCGGCCTGAGCACGTAGTTGGTTGGCACGCTTGGCGATACCATAGGCAACGGCGCTATTCGGAATTGCTTCGGGGCTGAGAATCGATAGTCCAAGCAGTTCTTCGGTCGGTGTTTCGGCTAGCAGTTTTTCGTTTTCGGCCGGCACCGGCACCATGTAACCGGCTTGGCTAGAAATCACGATGCCTGAGCCATCAGGTGCAACCACCTTGCCGAATATTTCGAGTACTAGCGCTGTGCCGTACAAATCTACCCTCAGCGTTGTCTCGGCCGTTGCTTGCACGGGCGATACGCCAGCGGTATGTATAACACCTGTGATTGAGCCAAGCGCTGTACATGTATCGGCCAGTTGTTGTACTGACTCCCGGCTGGACACATCGACCTGCTCAACTTGAACATCAAAACCTGAACCATTCAGTACATCGGCGTCTGACTGGGCGCGTTCCGTATGTAGTGATGCCAGTACGATAGTCTTGCCTGTGCCAACCCGACGGGCAATCGCCACGCCAATATTGCCGCCACCGACAATTACGATTACGTCTTTTTTAGTCATAATTTCCTCCCTGTTTTTAATACATTTCAGCTTTTGAATTACCACCCAGCCACCGACCATCAGATTGACGATGCCAAGTGGCGGTTGATTCTAAGTTCCAGGTGCCACGTGAGCCGCCGATTGTGACATCAACGGTACTGCGCCCAACCACAGTCGCCGTGTTTCTGTCGGTAAATGTGATTTCCGTCGAATGCGGTGTGACACTATGATAGTCAAAATAGCCTGACTCGATCTGGCTATACCACTCTTCGCGCGGCTGTGCATAGCCGGTGATATGCGTGGCGTTTGTGTCCGGCATCGACAGCTCGCGCATAGTAGCGATATCACCATCAATCATGGCTCTGGTTTGTCGCCTCGAGCTTGCTTCAATTGCCTGTTTAGCAGCTTCAGCCTCGGCATCGGTCATGCCGTCTGGCAGATTACTCGCGCTAGCCGGCGCGGCTGTCTGTTCTTCGGTTGGTTCAATTTGGTCGTTAGCCTGAGTATTATTCTGGGCATCATTCTGATTCCTGTTTGAAAACATGGTAATTCCTCATAACCTCCGTATCTTTCCTTACAGCTTCACCATGACTTTGATAGCTTCGCGTGCATCCATCGCCCGATATCCTTCAGGCACTTCATCCAGACCAATGACCCGATCAAAGACACGACCCGGCTGGATTTTGCCCTCAAGAACATCCGGGATGAGTTCTTCAATGTAGGCGCGGACTGGCGCAGGGCCACCGCTGACGGTGAGGTTGCTATAAAAGGTGGGAGAAGCTGCGGGAATGTTTACATCATGCGGAACACCCACACGACCAATCGCGCCACCCGGGCGGGCGATGCTGAGAGCGGTCTGCATGGATTGATCTGTGCCTACGCACTCAAGGATCGAGTGAACCCCATAGCCTTTCGTGAGTTTGCGGACGTGTTCAAACGCTTCTTCGTCTCGCTCGCTCACAATGTCTGTTGCGCCAAATTCCTTTGCCAGCGCAATCCGGCCATCATGGCGACCCAACAGGATAATCTGCTCGGCTCCAAGGCGATGGGCAGCAATTACACCACATAACCCAACTGCGCCATCGCCTACAACCGCCACTGTTTTACCCGGCGCAACCCGGGCGGAAACTGCCGCATGATGCCCTGTTCCCATGACATCGGTGAGCGTAAGTAGAGATGCCATCACTGCGCCATCGTTCCCACCCGCTAACTTAACCAGCGTTCCATCTGCCTGCGGGATACGAAGTGCTTCAGCCTGAGCGCCACCGACATCAGGCGAACCGAAGAAGCCGCCGTGAATGCACGATGTGTGAATACCTTCCTGACAGTGAACGCAGGTGTTATCCGAGAAGGCGAAGGGCATGGCAACGAGATCGCCCACTTTGACGCGATGAACTTCAGAACCAATCGCTTCGACCACTCCGATGGCTTCGTGTCCCATCGGGCTGCCGTTTTCGTCAAATTCGGCATAACCGCGATACGGCCAGAGATCGCTGCCGCAGATACTGGCGTAGGTTATTCGGATGATGGCATCCGTTGGCGCTTTGATTTGAGCATCAGGGACATTCACAACTCGAACATCTCCTGCGCCGTACATGATGGTAGCTCGCATATCAATTTACTTCCTTTTACCTTCTGGTTACTGATTTACTGTGATTTCTAAGCGGGTACAAGCCTGATCGTAGCAGCGCGCGCTTTAGGTGTCAGAACCGGCGGAACGTACTCTGAATGTTGCGGATACTTTTCCCAATACGCTGCATCGATCTCATCGTTGATCGCATTCGCTGGATCTACTTCCACAAAAACCACATCTTTGCTGATGCCATCTGCCTCAATATGGCCTTCATGGCGCATCTGCGTACCAAGAAACCATGCGCCGCTGCGCCCGTTCACAGGCCGAACATAGAGATCATCTCCAACCCGAACGACCCAGATGGTTGTTGCCTTTCCAATGACTCCATCCGCCTGAACAGACGAAATATCCAGCTCTTCAGCCTGTCCAACTCGATTGAGTTCATCACTTGTCCAGTCTGTCATGGTTGCATTTCCTTTCACTTATTCGGGTTGGTACTGCTCGTCACTAACGTGTTCCATCCATTCGACAACATGACCATCTAGGTTTTCTTGCGTGGCTAGATGGGTCATTGCGGTTGTTGGCGATGCGCCGTGCCAGTGTTTTTCACCCGGCTCAAATTGCACAACATCACCGGGGCGAATTTCTTCAACGGAGCCACTCCAGCGTTGTACCCGCCCAACACCTGCGGTTACGATCAGGGTTTGCCCAAGCGGATGGGTATGCCACGCGGTACGCGCACCCGGTTCAAAGGTTACATAGGCACCGGCTGAGTGTCCCGGTTCAATCGGATCAAACAGCGGATCAACGCGCACCGTTCCGGTAAACCAATCTGCCGGCCCTTTATATGAAGCCTGAGAGCCGTTTCTTGAAATTTTCATGATCTGAGTTCCTCCTTTTGTCTGGAAAACCACCGTCGTTTATCGAGAAGCCAGTTCGCCATACCAGTAGGCGGCAGTCACGCCACCATCCATGAGGAAGTCGCTGCCCGTGATAAAGCCGCCATCTGGACCCATGAGCAGCGCTGCAACATTTCCTACCTCATCAGGCGTACCAGCACGACCAGCAGCCGACACCTCAATCATGCGGCGATACCCTTCGCCGCGAGGCCCCGTGAGTTCGTCTTTAGCAAGCGGGGTGATGATGATACCGGGGCTGATGGTGTTGATACGTGCGCCACGCTTGCCCCAGCGAACGGCTTCCGCCAAAACCCGTAACGAGTTTCCGCGTTTGGATAGCTGATAGGCGTGCAGCGAATCCTTGACCTGATCGGGTTGAAGGAACGGCAGACTGAGCAGTTCTTCAACCGGGGTGATCGCCAGCGCCTGATTCTGTTCAATGCTAAGCGGCGGCAGCCGATGCCCTGACTGTGAGGCGATCACCACTCCCGCGCCTCCCGAAGCAATGACACTCCCGAAGGCTTCCAACACGAGCGCTGTACCATACAGATCGACTTTGAGGATCGTCTCCGGGGATGCTTGTGATGGGGATACTCCTGCGGCATGAATTAGCCCGGTAATCTCGCCAATTTCCGACGCTGTTTTGACAAGCCGCTGCACATCATCACGCGAGGCGACATTGACGGTTGCGACACTGACTTCATAGCCTGCATTCGCAAGGACTTCTGCCGCTGCGCTGGCATTAGCTTCATGAAGATCGGCAAGTATCACATGTTTTCCAACACCCACTCGCCGTGCAATCGCCTGTCCAATCAGACCGGCACCAATTAAGACAATTACGTTTGGCATCGCTTTTCCTCCTGTGCTGTTCGTGTCTCACGAAATTTCTGTTCGTTACCCACGACTGACACCCAGACTGTGCCGGACTTCCATATCGGGCGAGAGTGCCAGTTTGACAATCAAATCTGACAGACTGTTGAGGGAGATGTCATGCCCTTTGAAAGGCTCCCCTTTTTGCGTGATCTGATAGTTAATTTCAGCCTCATGGGTAAACCAGCCAGGGCGCAAGATGGTGTAGTCCAGATCAGAGGCTTCAATAACAGCCGCCGAATCCCGATAGGGGTCAAGGATGCTTCGGTAGGTCTCGCCCGGTACTTCGCCGTATATCCCCATCGAACTGATGAAGATCAAGCGCTTTACACCCGTCGCCTGCATCGCATTGATGATCACTTTCGCCATTGGCTCCATCGCCCCGGTGAGGTTGGCATACACAACATCCTGTCCCTGCATGGCACGCTTTAGGGTTTCCAGATCAAGGACATCGCCTTCAACAATTGTCACCCGTTCTGGGTCAGGGTTCTTGAGCCGATCTGCGCGGCGTAAGTACAAGGTCAGTTTCACATCGGGCTGTTTCAGGAAAAACGGAATCGTATTCCGCGCCACCTGACCATTCGCGCCAACAATCAGAATTTTAGTCATTGCCTATCCTCCATTTCACAGACGATCGTGCGGGTATACGTGTTGGGATGCCCACTCAAATCTTGCTTGCATACCGAATTGGCTGTCGAAATATCGATCAATCCTGAATACGGAAAGACATTTTATCGGGATCAAGCGATGCCGGTTCTGGCCCACCGCGCATACCTGTATCAAGCGCTTCAATCGCCGCCATTTCATCGGCTGTCAGCTCAAAATCGAAAATATCGAAATTCTCAGCAATCCGAACCGGGTTGACCGATTTAGGAATGGCGCAGACTCCGTTCTGGATATGCCAGCGAAGAATGATCTGCGCTGGAGTTTTGCTATGTTTCTCCGCAGATTCAACAATGGTTGGATGCTGAAGCGGATCGCCAATCTTCGCTGCATTATCGCTCCGGTAGCGATTAACACCGCCGATAGGCGACCACGCTTGCGTAACGATGCCGTATTTCGTATGGGTGTCCCGCAGCGTTTTCTGGGTGAAGAAAGGATGAACTTCAACCTGATTGACCGCCGGCATAATCTCCGTTTGCGCCATCAGGCTTTCCAGCAGTTCCGGGCTGAAATTGCTGACTCCGATAGCGCGGATACGCCCCTCCGCGAGTGCGCTTTCAGCAGCTTTGTAGGCCGCAATCGTGCGCTCAAAGTGCATGGGAACCGGCTGATGGAGTAGGTACAGGTCTATATAATCGGTATCCAGCTTGCGCAAACTACGCTCAATGGCGTGCCGGCCTGTATCGTAGCCATAATCGCTAATCCACATCTTGGTGGTGATGAAGATGTCGGCGCGGGCGATATCGCTTGCCTTGATCGCTGCGCCAACCTGTTCTTCATTCATATAAGCGGCGGCAGTGTCAATGTGGCGGTAACCGGTGGCAACAGCGGTTTTGACCGCGCCGACAGTTTCTTCTGGGCTGCTTTGATAAACTCCAAAGCCCAATGCGGGCATCTGGATGCCGTTATTCAGGACGAGAAGCGGGTTTCCTTCAAACATCGTTTTAACCTTTCGCTCGTTTACGCTATATGTTGATGATTATATGTAAAGACGAAGGTTAGGGATTGTAGAATAATCCGCGATGATTGAACATTTCTCCAAGAATCCTGCGTGATTAAGAAAATTACCTTGAAGAATTGTATAATACGCTTGATCTTCAAATGTGCCGGGAATAGAGAGTCTCATGGATAATGTCAATCATCAGCAAATAGATCGGGATTTGCTGCGTTTGCAAGCGAGTCGTGAAGAACTGGTTGAGCGCATCACAAAGGTGATACGCGAAGATGGTGTCTGTCAACCACTTCCGGGGCTGCATCTGGCCCGGCTTTCAGCTCTGCCGGAGAAGCTGCATAGTGTGCTGGAACCGTCTCTATGTGTGATTGCACAGGGGAGCAAAGTTGTCTTTGTAGGGGGAAATCGGTATCAGTATGATCCTTTCAACTATCTTCTCACCACGCTTGAACTGCCCAGAGTAAGTCAGGTTGCAGAGGCATCCAGAGAGAAACCTTATCTCAGCCTCAGGCTGGAGCTTGACGCTACGCTCGTGGGTTCCGTCATGATTGAAGCGGGTCAGGTCATCCATTCAGGCAGCGCTCATGTAGAAGCCACCGCCGTTAGCCCATTAGAGCCTGAGTTGTTGGATGCGATTGTACGTCTTGTGAGGCTGGTCGATTCTCCTGCTGACACGCGAATGCTGATGCCGCTGGTTAAACGTGAAATCATCTATCGGCTGCTTGCCGGCGATCAGGGTACTAGGCTCAGCCATCTGAGCATTTCAGGCGGCTACACTTCAAGTATTGCCCGGGCTGTTGAGCGCCTGCGTCAGAATTATGATCAGCCCATTCGGGTTGAGGATCTGGCACGCGAACTGGGGATGAGCGTTTCAAGTTTTCACCAACACTTTAAATCGGTGACGGCGATGAGTCCTCTGCAATTTCAGAAGCGCCTGCGCTTACAGGAAGCGCGCCGTCTTATGCTTGGTGAACGGCTTGATGCCACCAGCGCCGCGTATCAGGTTGGGTACAATGATGCCGCGCACTTTAATCGGGAATACAAAAGCCTGTTTGGTGATGCGCCCATCCGGGACATCCAGAGATTGCGCGGGGAAACTCTGGAAGCTGCGGCTGGATAAACCCATCCTCAGATTGATTTGTTTCGCAGCTTCAACAAATTCGTCACGACGAACCCTGAACTGACGGCCATCACTCCCCTATCTCCCCTGTTTCAAAAATCATATGTGAGCTATAACTATCGTTATTCCAGCCCATATTTACGGAAGCCAAGATGAATATCTGCGTCTATTGTTCCGCCAGCCCCAAAATTGATCCTGCATTCTTCAAAGTAGCCCGTGATCTTGGCGAAACCATTGCCAGTCGTGGCGATACGCTGGTTTACGGCGGGGCATCCATCGGCCTGATGGGTGAGATTGCGCGCACCGTTCAAGAACATGGCGGGCGGGTGATCGGAATCATCCCGCAAGCACTCGTTGATCGGGAAGTGACCTACCGCAGCGCCGATGAGCTGATCGTTGTCGCCAACATGCGTGATCGTAAAGCCATGATGGAAGACCGCGCAGATGCCTTCATCGCCCTGCCCGGCGGAATCGGCACCCTCGATGAAGTGTTTGAAATTATGAACCTGCGCGCCCTAAGCATGGTCATGCACCCCTTAGTGCTGCTCAATCAGGATGATTTCTATACGCCGGTCATTGATATTCTCATGCGAATGCAGGAGGCCAATTTTCTGCGAAATGAAATCAAGAACATCATTCACCTCGCCAGTAACGTGACTGATGCTTTTGCGCATATTGATCTCGAAAGCCAAAAAATACGCTGATCTGCGCCCATTCCGAAAGAGTGAACAATCTCCACTTCCGCTAAGGGTAAGCCGCTGGCTTGCCCACCTCTTAAAACAAGCTCATCTGTTGATGGCCATCGTCAGGTTTTGACCGCAGGCTTTTCGGCATCGCCAACCCCCGATCCGCGCACCACGCGGCATCTGGCCCTTCCCATCCCCACTGGTCAAAATCCACCTGTTCCCGCGCATTAAATTCAACGCCCTCGTGCCGCAGCCGCGCCCGTTGAAGCGCCGCCGCTTGGCTTTCCGGCGGCAGGCTGATCATCCCCTTGCTGTTAATCACCCGATGCCACGGTATCGTCTTATCATCGCTCCACGATACCGCGTTCATTGCATCGCCCACCCAGCGCGGCGCCAACCTGCCGTAACCGTCCGAATCAACCCCTTCCGGCGCGGGAATCATGCTGGCAATCTGCCCGAAGGTCGTCACCTGCCCCGCAGGAACCTGCCGCGCAATTTCCCAGACAATACGATTAAACGCCTCAGAATCGGGAAGTCCAATCATCCTGTAATACCTCAAATATATAATCTTATATATAACGCTTATCAATTGTAATTTATTTTAGACTGTGTAATCTTCCCCCACCGCTCCCGAAATTTACTTTCTTTATCCTACCTAAGGAAAAATCAATGAACTATCGGAAGTACCTGTTCCCCGCATTTTTACTCATATCAATCATCTCATCATCATTTAGCTTCGTGCAAGCACAAAATTCTTCGGCCTGCCCGGTCACCACACCCCTTGAAATGGTCATTGGCGATCAAGGGCGCGTATTGCCTGGCGGCGCTAACCGTGTTCGCTCTGCGCCAACCACATCCGGCGCTCAAGTATCCCTGATGGAAGGCGGCAGCGTTTTCGAAGTCATTGGCGGGCCAGAATGTGGCGGCGGCTACCGCTGGTGGCAGGTAAGTTTTGAAGGCACGGAAGGCTGGACAGTTGAAGGAAACGATACTGAATACTTCCTTGAACCTATTGTTGTTGATACAAGCACATCAACGCCAACCCCTCAGCCCAATACCGGAGGTACAGACTGTGCCTTAGAACCCCGCCTTGTCGTCGGGCAAGAAGGCCGCCTCACCACCACCACCCCCAGCCGCGTGCGCGATTCTGCCAGCGCCAGCGGCGCTCAAGTCGGGCAAATCCAGCCGTTGGATACCTTCTCCGTTCTCGAAGGCCCGGTTTGCGCTCAAGGCATCAACTGGTGGCGAATTTCAGTAGGCCGTCTCGAAGGCTGGACGGCTGAAGGCGTAGATGGCACCTATCTCACCGAGCCAATTATCGCTGAGCCGATAAGTGACGAATGTTTGATGGAACCACGCCTTCAGGTGGGCAGTAATGGCATAGTGACATCAAACACACCTATACGGTTACGTTTTTCTCCGAGAACCAGCGGCGCAGCGATCACATCATTAAATCCGCAGTATCCCTTCACAACGCTGGAAGGTCCGGAATGTATTGAAGGCATCAACTGGTGGCGAATTTCCATCGTAACGTCCGGCACTACCACAGTTGATGGCTGGATTGCAGAAGGCTTGGACGGCGTGTATTTCGTTGAGCGTATCATCCCAACCCCCACCCCTACCCCCGCCTATATCGGTTTACCGATGCCCACAGGCATCGAATGGAACAGTGACGGTTCGTTGATCGCTGTGCCTACCCAAAATGATGGTATATATGTTTATGACACCAGCGATTGGGCGCAACCACCAGCACATATTCTACAAGGCATCACAATTCCAGCACTGGCATTTCACCCTCAGGAACCCGACCAAGCCGCGATAGCGCGGCGAGATGATCGCGCCAACATCCTGCTGATTGACATCTCAACCGGAGATGAAATCTCAGCGTTGGCAAGAACAATGTCAACAGGTTCATATTCATGGGTTCAGTTCAGCACTGACGGCAGCATGATTGCCTATGACAGAAATTCGGAATTCGTAGCACAATCTTTGGGCGATGATGGGTTTTTCTTTTCCATTAGCCCTCCACTCTCGAACGAAAGTGGCTACTACCACTTTCACAGAATGACAATGAGCGGTGATGGCGCATGGATGGCGGGAACTATTCTTGTGGAAAGTTCTGCTTACATTCCCAATGATCCAACCATAACCGGAACACCCCCCGTCAAGTTGCATAGCTATTTGTTTGTTGGCGAAGTGGGTTCTGAAAACCTTATCGGCTTTGAAGATGGCCGTATCAGCGAACCTATCACCACCTTAGCCTTCAATGCCGATGCAAACATGATCGTGCTTGGCGATTTTGTCGGCAGTTTACGCACCTATACACGCCCCGAAGGTTCAGAGAGCTTTAGTAGATACAATTCTCTAATTCGTGGACAGCCGTCATCCACTAGCAATCGGATATATGCTCTAGCATTTGATCCCATCACCGGCGCAATTGTGACAGCGGAAGGGGTACCCAATGCCGTTGTGCGCGTGTTCAATCCTGACTCATTGACCCAGATCGCCGGTTGGTCAGGCGCTGAAAGCACATCCGTGGCAACCGATCTGGCTTTCAGCCCAGATGGATCGTTGCTTGCGATCATAGTTGACGACACTGTTCTTATTCTGGATACTTCCGATTACAGCGAAGTTGCGACATTAGTTGTACAGCGGAATTGATCTCATCTATCTAGATGAAGCAAGGAAGGGAATCAATGCCTGAAAGTCTGCTCAATGATCTAAAAAATCGCCTTTACGAAGTCGCTGATCTCACCCATGCAGCCTCAGTCCTGAACTGGGATATGTCTACCTACATGCCCCCCAAAGGCGCGCCGCAGCGTGGCCGCGCAATGGCGACCCTAAACAAGTTACAGCATGAAAAATTCACCGATCCCGCAGTAGGCAACCTGCTCGATCAACTCGAAGCCGCGCTAGGCGACCGCCCCGCTGATGACGATAATGCCGCGCTAGTGCGCGTGACGCGCCGTGAATTTGACCGCGCAGTGAAAGTACCCGCCAGCCTCGTCGGTGAAATCAGCGAGTTAACCTCCACCCTGTACGATGCTTGGACTCGCGCTCGGCCAGCCAATGATTTTGCAGGCTTAATGCCGATGCTCGAAAAAGAACTCGATCTGTTCCGCCAGATGGCAAATTGCTTCCCCGGCTACCAGCATATTTCCGATCCGCTAATTAACTTCTCAGATTACGGAATGAGCGCAGAGTCCATCCGTACCGTGTTTGCCGAACTTCGCGCAGAGTTGGTTCCTATCGTCAAAGCTATCGCCGCTGCCGGAGCCGTAGATGACTCGCCTCTGCATCAGCTCTACCCAGAGCAAGAGCAGGAAGCCTTCGGTGTTGAAATCATCAAAGCCTACGGCTACGATTTTGATCGCGGCAGGCAAGATCGCACCCATCACCCCTTCATGACCCGCTTTTCCAGCGGCGATGTTCGCATCACCACCCGCTTTAACGAAACCTATCTGGGCGATGGCCTCTTCAGCACCCTGCATGAGGCCGGCCATGCCCTCTATGAACAGGGTATCGCGCCCTCATTTGACGGCACGCCGCTGGGTGGTGGCGCCTCCACAGGCGTACATGAAAGCCAATCCCGCTTGTGGGAAAACATCGTAGGCCGCAGTCGTGGCTTCTGGTCGCATTATTACCCGCAGCTTCAAGCTGAATTTCCCGAACAACTCAATACCGTCTCGCCCGATGAATTTTATCAGGCGATCAACGTGGTTAAACCCTCTCTGATCCGTGTTGATGCTGACGAAGTGACCTATAACCTGCATGTCATGATCCGCTTTGATCTCGAGCTTGCTCTGATGGATGGCACGCTGGAAGTGAAGGATTTACCGGAAGTATGGCAAGGCCGCTATACCAGCGATCTTGGCATCGCTGCGCCCGATGACCGCGATGGTGTGCTTCAGGATGTCCACTGGTATGCCGGTATTTTTGGTTATTTTCAGGGTTACACACTGGGCAACCTGATGAGCGCCCAGTTCTACAATGCCGCGCTGCGCGCCAACCCCTCAATTCCCGACGAAATTGTTCAGGGAGAGTTCGCAGGGCTGCGAAACTGGCTTACAGAGAACGTTTACCAGCACGGCAGCAAATTCACAGCAGATGAGCTGCTCCACCGCGTCACTGGCGAAGGGTTGGGCATCAAGGCATGGATCAGCTACATTCGCAGCAAATACGGTGAAATCTACAAACTCTAAGCAGCCCCCTCATTAAAAACGGACACCCTGCCACGGGTGTCCGTTTTTATCCTATCTGTCCTAGCCAACCGTTTCATCCGGCTTTTCAGCTTCTGGGAATCGCATCACCCGGAAACTTTCGCCAAGCGCCACGCCCACTTCCTTACCAGTATGCTCACCCCATGCACGCACCATGTCGGCAACTTCGGCGCCCACCTGTGAGCGATGCGCCAGCAATGCCTTGATCTTACGATCCCAGACCGCCGAGATATCTACCGCCAAATTCGGCTTGTCGGTCAGCACAATGTAGACTTCCTGAAAGTGATGCGGTTCCAGCCCCTCATCAAGCAGTTCAGAGAAAATCGGGCGGGTTTCGGCGCTTGGGAAAATTGCGTACAGCGCAGCTTCACCAACAGCCCGATGATCTGGATGATTGATGTAATCCGACGATTCCATACTGATCATCACCGCCGTCGGATCCATAATCACCACCCGATAAGGCTGCACTTCCCGAATAATTCGCGTCAAATCCCGACGCAGTTCGATAGTTGGCTGAAGCTCACCATCTCTGTTGCCTAGAAAGCGCACATCATGCACGCCCACAATTCCGGCAGCTTCCAACTGCTCCAGCTCCCGCTGGCGTACCAGCGCGCCAATGTCCACGTCCTTCGCGTTCGATCCCGCTGAACCGTCAGTGGCGATCACATACGTCACTTCATGCCCCGCCGCCGTCCACACTGCCACACTGCCGCCCACGCCAAATTCAATATCATCCGGATGCGCAACAATCACCAGAATATTGATCGGTTTTGCTGCTGGCTTCTCAAGTTCCATCATCTTCACCCTTTATTTGCCTTTAGTTTTTCGGTCATAACAACCGTCTGTTTAACATAGACGCGCATATCATCCGGAATATCCTGATGCACATGGGTTCCCGGCCCAACTTCCACGCGCGCCCCAATCTTGACGCCGGGCATCGTCATCACATCCACCCCGATAAAGGCCTTCTCGCCTATGATCGCGCCAAATTTATTGCGCCCGCTGCTCAGCTTATTGCCCTTCACCGCGCTGCCCACATCGCCATGATCGATCCGCAAATTGGCGGTTGTGCATCCCGCCGAAAAATTCACGCCGGGCATCAAGACCGAATCCAGCACGCGGCAGGCATGCATTGCCACCCCTTCCGCCACATAACTGCGCGCAATCTCAGTTGTAAAGCCAACCTCACAGCGATCCAGCACCATCGATCCGCGCACTAAGGCATTGTTGCCTATGACCGTATTGGCCCCCACATACGCCGGCCCAACCACCGCCGCGCCGGGGAATATCTTCGCATTTTCACCGATAAACACGTTCCCCACAATCGAAGCCGTCGGCGCAATAAACGCGCTGCTGGCAATCTGCTGCCCGTTAATCCGGCTTAAAAATGCGTTCATCACATCCAGCACATGCCACGGAAATTTGAGCGCCGCCCAACTGCCATGATAGCGAATGACCTCATAAACCTGCGTTTGCATCAAACGCGCTATCGCCCGCTCATAATGATCATCCGTCTGCGTTGCGCTGGCATACTCTGCCTTCAATGCCGCGAATAAAGCCGGGGCATCCGCGTGAACATGCGCCACGATATTCACCAGATTGCTAGGGCGGTTTTCCGCGCCCGGTTTCTCCACAATCCCGCTAATTCGCCCATCCTCATTCACCATCAGATAGCCGCCGGGGAAATAGTCTTTTAGCTCAATACCCGCAAGATAGCTGCTGCCTGAATCCATGCGGTACGCCAGCAGCATATCCTCATGCAGCGTGTCTTCCACCACATCATGCACCTGCGTGATATAAATCGCCTGCTGCCCGCCGCCTAAAAATGGCGCCGCGCATAAGACCGCATCCCCCATCCCGCGTGGCTCAAGCTGCATCGTCACCCGCACCCGCAGCCGCTCAAATGCCGGTATCGCGGCAGTCACTTCAGCATAGGTGTCGGGGTTCGCCACCACAATCGCCTCATCAAAGCCAAACTGCTCATAGCGGCGTAACTGCGCAATCAACAGCGGCTCTGCCCCAAACCGCAGCATTGACTTTTCGTGTATCGGCCACATGCGCGAAGAAGCGCCGCCCGCAAGGATAATCAACGTCGGCGGGGTAAAATTAGCATTCATCAATTCACCTACAGGTAAGCTCAGTCTATCCTCAAAGTCTATCTTAGTGCAGAATCTTCATCAACGCGCAGCAGGGGAAAATTGCCCACTTTTCTAAAATATTGGTCATAAGTGGTCATATAAGGCAGCCCCGCGGCAGCATACCCTGTAACCTAATTGCACCGATAATCTAAAATCAGAGGCTTTTACCAATGACATCAACCAATGGGCATACAAATGGCAGCGGCGAAACCGGCACTTGGCGGCTTAAATCTGGCCTAGCGCAAATGTTAAAAGGCGGCGTGATCATGGATGTGGTCACCCCCGAACAGGCGAAAATTGCCGAAGATGCTGGCGCCGTAGCCGTCATGGCGCTGGAGCGCATCCCCGCCGATATTCGCGCACATGGCGGCGTTTCCCGCATGAGCGACCCAGATATGATCGATGGTATCATCAATGCCGTCAGCGTCCCCGTCATGGCGAAGTGCCGCATCGGGCATTTTGTTGAGGCGCAAATTCTCGAAGCCATCGGCGTTGATTATATTGACGAAAGCGAAGTCCTGACCCCCGCCGACGAAGAAAATCACGTCAATAAATTCAAGTTCAAAGTGCCGTTTGTTTGCGGTTCGCGTAACCTAGGCGAAGCCCTGCGCCGCATCAACGAAGGCGCGGCCATGATCCGCACCAAGGGCGAAGCTGGCACCGGCGATGTGGTCGAAGCCGTTCGCCACGCCCGCATGATGTTCCGCGAAATCCGCCGCCTCACCACCATGGACGAAGATGAAATCTACACCTTCGCCAAAGACATTCAGGCGCCCTATGAACTCGTCGTTGAAACCGCCAAGTTGGGCCGCCTGCCGGTGGTCAATTTCGCCGCTGGCGGCGTCGCCACCCCCGCCGATGCCGCGCTCATGATGCAGCTAGGCGTAGACGGCGTATTCGTCGGCTCCGGCATTTTCAAAAGTGGCAACCCCGCCCAGCGCGCCAAGGCCATCGTTGAAGCCGTCACCCATTTCAACAACCCCGAAATTCTCGCCAATGTCAGCCGTGGACTCGGTGAAGCCATGGTCGGCATCAACGTTTCCAGCATGTCCGAATCAGAGAAAATCGCCCATCGCGGTTGGTAATACTACCTCGCCGCTTTCAATCGTCGCTTAAGCCGATACCGTGATGGTGTCGGCTTATTCATTTCAGGCAGTCCAATCCCCTTTACGTCACCAATTCGTCGGCGTCTGCGCCAGCGCAGCCCTCAAAGCCCGCCAATTCGGGCAAATTTCGGCCATCAATCGGTAGAATCCCGCCCCGTGATTCATCTCGCGCAAATGGCACAGCTCATGCAGGATCACGTAATCTATCAGCGCAATCGGCGCTTGCATCAGCCGCAAACTCAGCGTAATTTTCCCCTTTGAGGTGCAGCTTCCCCAGCGCGTTTTCATCCGCCGAATCACCAGCGGCGGCGGCATCACCCCCCAATGCCGCACCCGCGCAAAGTGCAGCGCCAGCCGTTCCTCAAACACGATGTCCGCCTGTTGGCGGTACCAACGCATGACCGCTCGCTCCACCGCCGCAGTATCGCCCGCCGCTTTCACGGTCACAATCACCGTCTCGCCCTGTATCTGCCCCGCCCCGCCCCGCCCGATCATCACCTTCAGGCGGTAAGCATTCCCCAAAAAGTACAGCGTTTCGCCGTCAGCATACGCCAGCTTGGCCGGCAAAATCTGCTTGCGCTCATCTGCCTTGCGCTGCTGTTTGCGTATCCAATCCGAATGTTCGCTGATGAAGCCATCAACCCGCTGAAGCGAAATCCCCTGCGGCGCGCGCGCAATCACTTTGCCTTCGCCATTCACAGTGATTCCCAGCGTGCGCCGCGTCGAGTAGATCACCTCAAATTGCAGCATGTGATCTGGCAAATTCAGCATGCGCAGCCCTGCGCTGTGAGACTTCCGCTTCCGAGAGTTTTTTCGAGTGGGCATGGTTACAAAAATATCGTTTCCGCTTGTGCAGATAAAAAACGGGCGCAATCTATATATTGCACCCGTTCAAGAATCGCCGCTGTTGTAGCGCGCTATTTCACATCATGCCATGCAGTATGCACTTCATGGCGGTTATTCTTCATCGCCCGCAGCAGCGCATCCTGATCCACGGGGATCGAGAAGATTCGCACCCCTGTCGCATGGTAGATCGCGTTGCAAATGGCCGGCGTGGTGTTAATTGACGGAATTTCGCCCACGCCCTTCGCGCCATACGGCCCTTCAGAAGAACGATGCTCCACCAGATGCGACGTGATCTCTGGGGTCAGCTTAATCCCCGGCATCTTATAGCGCGAAAGTAGGCGCGACCACGGCACGCCGTCCTCAAGGATGAACGACTCGGTTAAACAGTTGCCCATCGCCATCACGATCCCGCCCTCAATCTGCCCCTGAAGCATCAGCGGGTTGATCGCGCGGCCAATATCCGTGCTGGACAGCACTTTCTTAACCTGAATTTCGCCGGTCTCCATATCCACTTCCACCAGCGCCGCCTGTGTCGCATAGCTGAACGCCACGTGCATATCCCCGCCGGTGCCTAAGGGTTGTGTCTTTGGCGCCCAGTATTCTTGCAAAGTGCGCGGCTGAATACCGTTGGATTTCATCCATTTTGCAATCGTGCCATATTCCACTTTATGCTCATCGAAGCGCAGCAGGCCTTCTTCGTAGCGCACGCTGTCCGGCGGGGTATCCAGCATCTCCGCCGCCGATTGGGTCATCGCCGCGCGCAGCGCCCCCGCCGCCAAACGAGCGGCATTTCCAGTCACAAAAGTTTGCCGTGATGCCGTCGTCGGGCCGCCGTTGGGCGTCAAATCGGTATCGCACAGCAGCACTTTGACGCGGTTATAAGGCACGTGCAGTTCTTCCGCCGCCATCTGCGCCACCACATGGGCGATGCCCTGCCCCATATCGGCAGCCGCAGTCCGCACCTCAAACGTGCCATCGTCAAAGGCTTCAACTTCCGCTTCCGATTTATCCGGCGCGCCCCCGCCAAGCCCCGTATTCTTATAAGAACAGGCGATGCCCCATCCGTAGGCTTTACGGCCTTCGCGCCATGACCACGTGAAACCGCGCCCGTTGTGGTGTGCCGTCAAATCCTTCTGTACATCGTCAATCGTCTCTAGCAGCCCCACCGATTCGCGCAGCAGTTGGCCGGTTGCCGTCGTCATGCCCACCGTTTGCGCGTTCATCCGGCGAAAAGCGATGGGATCCATATCCAGCGCTTCCGCCACCAAATCCATATTCTGCTCAACCGCAAACGCCGATTGCGTCACCCCAAAACCGCGAAATGCGCCGCAGGGCGTGTTATTGGTATACATCGCGTAGCAGTCAATTTTGGCGTTCGGCACCACATACGGGCCGGTGGCGTGGGTCGTGGCGCGGGTCATCACCTTGTCCGAAAGTGACGCATAAGCGCCGCCGTCACCGTAAAGTTCCGCCTCCACTGCCACCAACCGCCCATCCCGTTTAGCGCCGGTCTTTATGCGGATGATCGTCGCATGCCGCTTCGGGTGAAATACCAGCGACTCCTGCCGCGAATACAGCATCTTCACCGGCCTGCCCGTCGCCGTCGCCAGCATCGCCACGTGAATTTGCCCGGCAATATCTTCCTTGCCGCCAAAGCCGCCGCCGATCAGCGTGCCGATAATCCGCACCTGTGTTTCCGGCAGCGCCATCGCCTTAGCCACCTGTTCACGATCCTGATACGGAATCTGTGAGCCAACGTACACCGTCAGCTTATCGTGGCCTTCTACGCCCGGCGGCACCCCGATAGCGCATTCTGGCTCTAAGAAGGCGTGTTCAGTGGTCGGGGTGTGATATTCCCGCTCAATGATCACATCAGCTTCCGCGAAACCCTGCGCAATATCGCCATGCCGCACTTTAATATGCTTCAGCAAATTGCCCGTTGGGTGTTCCGGATGCAGCACCGGCGCTTCGGGAGAGTGGGCAAATTTTGGGTCGGCCACCACCGTAAGCGGCTCATACTCTACCTGTATCAGGCTCAGGGCTTCATCGGCAATTTCCTGCTTCTCAGCCGCCACAATCGCCACCGGATCGCCCACATAGCGGACCACGCTGTTGGCCATCACCGGCCAATCGCGGTAGATCAGCCCGTGCAAATTCTCGCCCGGAACATCTTTATAGGTCAGCACCGCCACCACGCCCGGCAGCGCCTTCGCCGCTTCGGTGTGAATCGCCAGCACTTTCGCGTGCGGATACGGCGAACGCAGCGTGCGCGCAAACAGCATGTTCGGAAACACGAAGTCATCAGTGTATTTGGCGGCGCCGGTCACTTTATCCCACACTTCTTGCGGCTCCACCGAACGGCTGATTACGTCCATCGGTTCATCCACCGTCGGATCGTTCACCGGCAGCGGCGCTTCCCCGCGCTTCTCTCGTGCCGCCGATTGCACCGCATCCATAATGCTGATGTAACCCGTACAGCGGCACAGCGTATCCTTCAGCGCGTATTGAATATCTTCACGAGAGGGATCAGGGTTTTCTTCCAGCAGCGCGCTGGAAGTCATGATCATGCCCGGCGTGCAAAAGCCACACTGTACCGCGCCATGGCGCACGAATTGTTTTTGCAAAGGATGCAGCGTTTCGCCGTCGGCCAGCCCTTCAATCGTCGTCACAGTTTTGCCCGCCGCCTTAAGCGCCGGGTAGACGCAGGAATTGACCGGCACGCCATCCACCAGCACCGTACAGATGCCGCATTCTGCCTCTTCGCAGCCAATTTTCGTCCCGATCAAGCCGAGATCGTAGCGCAAGAAGTGTGCCAGCGTGCGCGAAGGATCAATCTCCAGCCGATGATCCCGTCCATTAACCGTAATTTGTAATTCGCTCATGCTGTCACCACCTGTAAACTAAGCGGGAAATATTGAGGCCATCCCTACGTCAGAAATAAGACTGCATTGAGGCAAAAAATGTTCTTCACACAGTCGGAATAGGTATCGTTCAGCACGGGTGAGATCGGGGAGGCATCCGTAGTTTCGCCAGCTACGCGCAAATCCATCGCGTGAATCGCCGTAATTTGCGCCCCCCTCTGCTAACCCGCTGCTACTCTCTCAACCGCGCTGGTCAGCGTGCGCCGCAGCAGCACCGCCGCCAGTTCTTCGCGGTATTCAGCCGTTGCGCGGTATTTACTCGTACGCAGTTTCAACGTAGACAGCGCCACTTCGATGATCTTCTCGAAAGTTTCCGGGGCAGCAGGCTGCCCGACGGCCACAGCTTCCGCCGCTTCCAACCGCGCCGGCACCGGGCCAGCAGGGGCAACGCAGGCGCGAATTTGCGCAAACTCATCGCCGGTATCGTTCAGCTTCACCCACACCGCGGAGCTTAAAACTGGCAAAGCCACGCCCTGAGGCCGCATGATCCGTTCAAAAGCGGTACCTTCGCCCGCGCCGCGCTTCGGAAAACGGAAGCGTATCAGCAGGTCACGGGAAGGATCGAGCAGCGATTCAGCAGGCCCGCGAAACATCTCCGCAATCGGCACCCACTTTCGTTCGCCGTCGTAAATCACCTCAGCTTCAGCATTCAGCACCACCAGCGCGGTTGTGCCATCGCCTGCCGGCAGCGCATGCGCCACGTTGCCGCCTAATGTGGCGACGTTGCGCACCTGTGGCCCGCCAATCACGCCGCAGCCTTCCACCAAACAGATCGCTTCTTTTCGCAGCAATTTCGATTTCACGATATGGGTATGCGGCACGCCCGCGCCAACATAAACCAGATCGCCTTCTTCGTAAATCCCCTGCATTTCAGGGATTCCGGTGATGTCTACCAGCGCCTCAAAAGGCGTGTGATTTTCTGCGGCTCTCGCATCCACCAGCAAATCTGTGCCGCCGGCAATCACCCGCGCATTGCCTGCGTACTGTGCCAGCAGGCGCGATGCCTCATCAAGTTGTGTGGGGGTAAAGTAATGATTCCAGAGTTTCATAATGTCATTATAGGCCGATTATGCTGAATTTTCGAGAGACTCGGCGGTAACACCCGCCATTAGCGCGCCAATCTGCCGAACATCGTAAGCGCTGCGCGCCACCTCGCCCACAATTTGCCCTTCATACATCACAATAATACGATCCGAAAGCGCCATCACTTCATCAAGGTCTTCAGAAATCAAGAGGATCGCCGTCCCTCTGGCGCGTTCATCCAGCAGGCGGCGATGAATGTACTCCGTCGCGCCAATATCCACCCCGCGCGTCGGTTGTGCCGCAATTAAAACACTCGGTTCTTCGGCCAGTTCCCGCGCCAGCACCAGTTTTTGAATATTGCCCCCGGATAGATTTTTAATCGGCGTTTCAGTGTTCGGCGTCTTAATTTCATAGCTGCGTATCGCCTTTTGGCAGGCTTCGGCCACCGCCCGCATCTTCAGCCACAGGCCGCCGCGCGCATAGGCTTTCTGACCATGCGTTTTCAACACGTAATTTTCAGCAACCGTGAATTTAGCCACCACGCCATCAATCATGCGCTCTTCAGGAATATACGCCACCCCGCGTTTACGCAGCAGTTCCGGCGAAGCATTGGTTGAAGTTGTGCCGTTAATTGAGATTTTTCCGGCAGCAGCAGGGCGCATTCCGGCGATCACCTCCGCCAGTTCATGCTGCCCATTCCCGCTCACGCCAGCCACCCCTAGAATTTCGCCGCTGCGCACTTCCATGCTGGCGCTGCGCAGCCCAAGATCGCCGCGTTCACTGTTGGCGCTCACGCCGTCCAACTGTAACCGTACCGTCCCCTGCTCAATTTGTGCCGGAACGTCATATTCCAGCACCACGGAACGCCCCACCATCATCTCCGCCAGCGATAACTTCGTCGCCCCGGCGGCGGCAATCGTGTCCACCCGCGAGCCGTCGCGCAGCACCGTAATTCGGCTGCTAATCGCCAGCACTTCCTGAAGTTTGTGCGAGATGAAGATCACCGCATGCCCTTCAGCCGCCATCCGCTTCAGCACTTCAAACAGATGATCGCTTTCCTGCGGAGTCAGCACCGCCGTCGGCTCATCCAAAATCAGCAAAGCCGCGCCGCGATAGAGTGCGCGCACAATTTCCACCCGCTGCTGTTCACCAACCGCAAGCTGCCAGATCGGGCGTTTAGGGTCAATTTTCAGGTTGTAGCGTTCCGAAAGCTCACTCAAAGACCTTGAAATCTGCTTCAAATCCAGCAGCGGCCCGCGCTTCGACTTCATGCCCAGCGCCACATTTTCGGCCACCGTCAGCGAAGGCACCAGCATAAAATGCTGATGAATCATGCCGATCCCCCGCGAAATCGAATCGTGCGGAGAGCTGATCGAAACGGCCTTCCCATCCAGCAGTATCTCGCCCTCATTCGGCTGATATAAGCCGTAGAGAATTTTCATCAACGTGCTTTTGCCCGCGCCATTTTCGCCTAGCAGCGCATGAATTTCACCTGCGCGCGCGTCAAAATCAACGCCTTTCAGCGCGGTGACTCCAGGAAACCGCTTGACGATGCCGCGCATTTCCAGCGAACGAATGGCGAGCGGGGAAGCAAATTCAGACATGGGCTGTCCTAAATGAGCGTAAAACGGGGATCAAGATTCCCAACCCCATCTCCAATACAAGCGGGTTTATAGGGGCGACCAAGCAGATCGCCCCCCTTGTTCAGATCACCAACCCTAGCTGGCCGGGGTGGCTTCCGGTGTCGCTTCTAATTCCGGCAGTGGGACAATCTCGCCGGAGATAATGCCTTCAGACAGCGCCGCGATGGTTTCTTCAACGGTGGCGAGTGTTTCCTCATCCAGACCGGTGAACTCGCTCACTTCCATTTCGATGCCGCCATTTTCCAGCGTCAGCACATAGCTTTCGCCGCCCAACGTGCCTTCGCCAATATCCGCAATCAGATCGCGCAGCACCACATCCCAGCGGTAAACCTGAAATGCCACGCCCGCTTCAGCGGCCAGTTCCGCCTGGCTGCTCTGTGTGCCAAACCACAACAGATCGTTTTCAAGGGCGACGCCAATCGGGCCAACCACCATCTGCGCAGTACCAGAAAGCACGTCCGCGCCATTACTGACAAAAGCGGTCGCCGCTTCCGTCGCCAGCGGCACATCGCCAAAAGACTGAATATACGTGACATTCACAGTTGCATCGGGGTCGGTTGCGCCCACGCCGGAGACGAAACCATCTACATACAGCTTGGCATCGCCTACTTCAATCGGGCCGATCACGCCGATATTGCCGGTTTCAGAGAGTATCGCCGCCAGCGCGCCATTGATATAGCCGCCCTGTTCAGCAGCAACCGTGTAAGCCGACACATTGGGTAGGCCAAAAGTGTTGACATCAGTACCCCACGCAAAGGCCACTTCAGGGAACTCGTTGGCTAGTTCTTCAACCACCGAGCCATACTGCGAGCCGTGTGCAATCACCAGATCATATTCACCGGAGGATGCCCAGTCGCGCAAAGCAACGGCCGCATCATCCACGACGAACGTGCCATCCTGAAAAGTGAATTCAAAAGCGTCGCCCATTTCTTCATCGAGCATGGTCAGCGCCTCAAACATGCTCTGGCTGAAAGCAAGGTCATTGATTGCGCTAGGCGAAACCGCCGCCACGCGAAACACATCATCCTGCGCCGCCGCTGGCAGTAAACCCACCAGCCCGAACGCAGCCGCTCCTACAGCAAGAAAACGTAACCCTTTTCGCATTGCCTATCTCCTCCTGATCCTTCAAAGAGTCCTGCCACCCACGAAACCACAAGAGACGTGCGCTATTCCCCTCGCTGAAAGGGGACCGTCAGCGCGGTTGGTCGCTCGGATTGTTTACCGGCAAACACCAGCGCGATGATGGTAATGACATAGGGCGCCATGGTCGAAAATTCCGGCGGAATTTGAATACCAACGGCGCTGATCTGAAGTTGAAGCGCATTGACGAAGCTGAATAAAAGCGCGCCAAGCATGACCCCTAGCGGTTTCCAGCGGCCAAAATAGACCAGCGCCACCGCGATGAAGCCCATGCCGTTGGTCAAATTTTGCTGGAACACATCCAGCAGCGCGATAGACAGCGCAGCCCCTGCTAATCCGGCCATCATCCCGCCAATGGTCTGCGTCGCGTAACGGATGCGAGTCACGCTGACATCCATCGCATCCGCCGCTGCCGGATTCTGGCCGACGGCGCGAATTTTCAGGCCGAAATTGGTGCGGTTGAAGATGAACGCCGAAATTGGCACGCTCAAAAATGCCAGATAGACCAGAATATTCTGGCTGAAAAAAATTTGTCCGATGCCTAAAAATTGAATATCAGAAAGGCCGGGGATGTAAATTGGCGGGAAGCCTTCAATGGATTTAGGCGTGCCGACCAACGTTTGAAACAGCAGTTCGCTCATGCCCAACCCGAATAAATACAGGCCGATGCCGCTGATTCCCTGCTTGGCTTTGAGGGTGACGCTGATGAAGGCCATCGCCAAACCCATCAGCCCGCCGATCAGCAGCGCCGCCGCCACCCCTACCAGCAAATTACCGGTGGCATAAACGGCGTAAAAGGCGAAAAACGCGCCCATCAGCATGATGCCGTCCACGCCCAGATTGAGCAGGCCGCTGCGCTGGCCGAAGGTTTCGCCAATCGCCGCGAATAAGTAAGGCGTGGCTAATCGCAGCGTCGCCGCTGCTACGCTGGCCGTGAAAACGGTACCAAGCGAGTCAAGAAGGTTCATAAAAGTGCCTGTTCGCTCTGGCTCATGAGGTGGCCTGCCCGATCACATCTGGCGGGTTTTCAGGAAGCTTTGGTCGGGTTTCAACCGCCTGTATCCCCGGCATAGACCCGCCGCCCAACGCCCGCCGCCGCGCAATCATGGCGCGGAAATATTCGCTGCTGACGGCAAAGATCACAATCAGGCCGTTAATCGACGTGATCAAGGCGGCAGGCACGCCCAGATCGCGCTGCATCTTTTGCGCGCCCACCAGCAGCCCGCCGAAGAAAATAGAGGCCGGAATTGCGCCCAACGGGTTCAATCCGCCAAACAAAGCGACGACAATGCCATTAAAGCCGGCGTTGGCGGTGAAGCCCATCGCGCTGCCATCGGTTTGCAGGCGATATTGCAGGCCAAGCACCTGCACCACGCCAGCCAAACCCGCAAAGCCCCCGGCAAACATCATCGCCAGCACCATATTCCAGCGCACGCGAATGCCCGCATATTTGGCGGCACGCTCATTTTCGCCTACTGCGCGAATACGGTAGCCAATGGTCGTGCGCCAAAGCAGCAAATAGGCCAGCACCGCCAGCACAATGGCGAAGATCAGCCCCCAATGCAAGCGTGTGCGCGCGAACAATTCGGCATTTTGTAGGCTAAAAAGATCAGCGACGCCTTCAGGCAGCGGGATTGAAAGTCGGGCAATTTGAAGCTGTTCAGCAATACGCGCCGTTTTCGGCACATGGTTTACGCCCGCCTCTGTGGGATCAAGCAGCGGGCCGTTCAGCAGATAGTTCATCATCTGAACGGCGATAGCATTGAGCATGATGGTGCTTAAAATTTCATTGACATTGAAGAAGGCTTTGAGCCAACCAGCAAGCCCGCCATAAAGCGCGCCAGCCGTAAAACCAGCCAGAATTGAGAGGGGAACGGCCACAATAGAGGGAGTCGTTGAAAGCGCCAGCGCCACAGTGACGCCGGCTACCGCGCCAGCGATCATCTGGCCTTCGCCGCCCACGTTGATCATGCCGCCGCGAAATGAGATACAAATGCCGATAGCCACCAGCAGCATCGGCGTGGCTTTGACCAGCGTTTCGGCAATGGTATTTTCGCTGCCAAAAGCGCCTTGCAGCATTGAAGAAAAGCCGTCAAGGGGGCTGACGTTCAGCGCCAGCAGCAGCCCAGAGGCAATGAGAAAAGCCAACGCCAGCGAAATTAACAGCGGCGCAGCATCCAGCAGGCGGTTACCAACAGTTCTAAACCAACTCGTCGGGGTAGTTCTCACTTGAAAAGCCCCGTTCACGTAGGGTTCGACCATGAAAGGCGAAGTATAGCGCGTTGTTCGCGTAGATTATTAACAAATCATCCAAAAGCGCGCAAAACACCGTAGGGTAAAGTGAACAAATAACAAGGGGTTAGGTGAGAAACATCGTCATTTCCTGCTCGCAAACGGTTAAGAAAGGGGAAGGTTTGCGGCGTTGAGCAGGCGTTGAATGCCGGAAGCCGCGCCACCTTCTGCGCCAAAAACGGCGGTTCCGGCTACAAATACATTCGCGCCGGCAGCGGCAGCATGGGCGATAGTGGTCACATCAATGCCGCCATCCACTTCAAGATCGCAGGTGGGATTCCGTAAATTTAGCCATTCACGGGCGCGGCGCACTTTACCCAGCGTGTAGTTAATCAGGCGCTGGCCGCCAAAGCCGGGATTCACGGTCATGATCAGCAGCACATCTAACAATTCAATAATCTCGGTGATGGATTCCAGTGGGGTGGCCGGGTTGAGGACGACCCCTGCACGTTTGTTGAGCTGTTTGATCAGGTTTAAGGCGCGATCCAGATGTTTGGCAGACTCAACTTGAATCAGGATTGAGTCGGCGCCAGCTTCGGCCATCGCATGAATATAGTCATCAGGGGAAGCGATCATCAGGTGGGCTTCCAGCGGCAGGGTGGTCGCACGGCGCACAGCGCTGATGATGGGCATGCCGAAACTGATATTAGGCACAAAGACGCCATCCATGACATCCAGATGCAGGCGATCTGCGCCGCCCTGCTCTACCGCGGCGATCTGATCGCCTAAGTGCAAGAAATCGGCGGCAAGCAGCGAAGGCGCAATTTTGAGGGAAGAAACGGTCATGTTAAAGTCTCCGTTGAAAGTGCGCTTGCGGCTTCCCGATCCAGAAAATAGGTGAGCGTTCCACGCGGCTGAATCAGTTGGGCGGGCATTTGTTCCGGCTCATGCAAGCCTTCAAGCGTGCCTTTGAGCGCCAGCGCCTTTTCGCGGCCAGTGACCAAAAACAAGACATGCGTAGCCTGATTGATGACTGGCGCGGTCAAGGTGATTCGCGTGGAATAGAGTTTCCCAACCCAATTGGGCATGACCCAACGGCTTTCTTCTGCCAGCGCTTTGGTTCCGGGAAACAGCGAGGCGGTATGCCCTTCTGCGCCGAAACCAAGCAAGATCAGGTCAAAGCGGGGAAACTCTTCCTGTACCAGTGCATCACAGGCGCGCAGTTCGGCTTCATATTCGGCGGCGGCAATTTCAGGCGGCAGTTCGGCTTTGATGCGGTGAATATTGGCCTCTAGCACAGGCGCTTTGGAGAACATGGTTTGCTGCGCCATGAGATAACAGCTATCAGGGTGATCGGGCGGCACCGGACGTTCATCGCCCCAGAAGAAATGAGTTTTCTGCCAAGGGAACGTGATATGATACGGATTTTCTTCGGCCAGCAGGCGATAAGTTTCCCTAGGCGTACTGCCGCCGGAAAGGGCAATGGTAAAAGTTTCCCTCTCCACTACCGACTGGCGAGCGATATTGATGATCTGTTCGGCGGCCTGCCTGGCAAGCTGTGCTGGTGTGTCAAAAACATGAATCAACAGGGTTACTCCTGAGCCATATTCGGCGCCCCTATAAATATGCTATTCCGGTCTCACGTTCAAAAGTCTTTTATTCAAAAGGGCGCAGCGCGCTGCGCCCCTACGACTCTCATGTAAAGGGGTTTTAGAGAGAGACGTCTTCCCAGAGGCGGAAACCCCCGATGAAGGCGCTGACATTGGGCACGACGCGGGCATAGGACGGAATATCTTTGATGAGTTTGGCGTTGCCGCCGCCTAAGGCCACGGTATCGGGTTCAAGAGCGTTGTAGAGCATATCTACAACGATGGCGACGTGTTCACGCCAGCGTTTTTTGCCGAGACGTTCGAGGCCGGCGCTGCCAACATACTGCTCGTAAGTCAGACCTTTACGGTAAGGCAAGTGGCCGAGTTCCATAGGCGCCAGCACATTATCAATCACCATAGCGTTGCCGAGGCCGGTGCCAAAGCCGAGAAATAACATGCGCCCACCTTCGTAAACCGCGATAGCTTGCATCGCGGCGTCATTGATCAGCTTAACAGGCTTACCGAACGCGGCTTCAAAATCAAAGTCCACCCAACCTTCGCCAAGATTGACCGGTTCACGGATGATGCGACCCTGCCGAATCACCGAAGGCGTACCCACGGTGATCACATCGTATTCCCAGTGAGCGGTGATCTCTTTGACGGTATCCACCATTTGCTGAGCGGTGAAATCAGGCCCCGATTCTTTTTTGACGGGCGTTTCTTCGCCGCTGACCAGCGCCTTAACATTCGATCCGCCAACATCTATGACTAACACTCGCTTAGATTTCATGCGCCATTATCTCCCCGATTGCACGCGCAACACTGCTCTGATAGCGTTTTCATTTTCGTTCGTGATGCCCACCGAATTGATAACGCATGGCCGAAAGAATTTTGTTGGCAAAAGTGGCATTTCCACGCGATGAGAAACGCTCAAACAGCGCCGCATTCAAGACGGGCGAGGGTACGCCTTCTTGAATGGCGGCAAGCGCAGTCCAGCGGCCTTCGCCACTATCGCTAACAACACCGCTGAAATTGTCTAAGCCGGGACTTTCGAGCAGCGAGATCGCGGTTAAATCAAGCAACCACGAGGGAATAACACTGCCACGCCGCCATAATTCGGCAATTTCTTTGAGGTCTAGTTCGTATTGAAAATGTTCAGGATCGGCTAAGGGCGCAGTTTCAGCGTCGGCGGCATGCGAGGCCATGCCGATATTGGCATGTTTGAGGATATTGAAGCCTTCGGCGTAGGCAGCCATGATGCCGTATTCGATGCCGTTGTGAACCATTTTCACAAAGTGACCGGCGCCATGCGGGCCACAGTAAAGATAGCCTTCCTGCGCGGTGAGGCCGTCGTCTATGCGCCCCGGCGTCGGCTCGGCGGTGGCTTCGCCGGGGGCAAGCGCCTTGAAAACGGGATCGAGATATTCTACTGACGGTTGATGGCCGCCGATCATCAGGCAGTAGCCGCGCTCTAAGCCCCAAACGCCGCCGCTGGTGCCAACATCGAGATAGTGGATGCCGCGTTCAGCGAGCGCATGCCCGCGGCGAATATCGTCAATATAATAGGAATTGCCGCCGTCAATGAGGATATCGCCGGGCGAAAGCAGCGGGATCAGGCGATCAATCATCGAATCGACTACGGCGGCGGGAACCATCAACCAGATGGCGCGTGGACTGCTCAATTTGCCGACAAAATCTTCTAATGACGATGAACCGACAGCGCCGCCTTTGACGACTTCTTCGACAGGCGCGGGGCTGCGATTACCAGCGATAACCTGATGGCCGCTGTTGACTAGACGGAGCGCCATATTCGCGCCCATTCTGCCTAAACCATAGATTCCAATTTGCATGAGCGATCTCATCCTCTCCCGTTAGAAAATGTATGTAAGGTTTGCGAGCCTTCCCAGAATTGATTCGGCTCCAGCGTGATTGCACGCTGTACGGCGGCGGCTTCGATACAGACATAGCGGCGATAGTCGTCCGGTTCCATATCGGGAATTTCGGCGGCGGTGTGCCATGCATTCCAGATGACGGTATCGGGAAAGCCGAATTTTTCGACGTGTACGGCGCGTTCGCCTTCGTTGAGAGAGACGACTTCCGGCGCATCCAGATAGATGCGATCTATTTCGCCGGCAAAATGGAGCAGGGTTTGATTCTGCGATTTCGGCGCGAAATTATCGACGGCATCCCAATAGGGCGCTCCTTCCAGACCGTCGATGCTGACGGATTGGATATCATCAACGGCCAGATACGTATGTAGGGCGGCCTGAAAACTGAAAGGCGAACTGCCGGAATTGGTCACGCGCAGTTCCATTTGCAGGGCGCTGCCGCCGACCAATACGGTGTATTCAACGCGGAATGGATGCGGCCAGAGGGCGCGGGTTGAAGGATCATCTTCAAGCTCAAAGGTGGCGGTGCTGTAGGCGTCGCGCCGCCCTTCCCCGATCAGCTTCCATGGGCGGGTGCGGACGAAACCGTGACGCGGCAAGCTGCCCATCGTGCTGAACTGCGGGAAGATAATGGGGATGCCGCCGCGAATACCTTTGCCGGATTCAAATACTGCGCGCCGACTCATATAGAGGCGATCTTCGCCATCTTCGGGAATCCATGAGGTGATATGCGCGCCGTGCAGATAGATGACGGCGCTTTCATGATCGTCACCTTCACGCGCCTGTAGATGATATTTTTCGGCACCCATCACATTTTCAGACATCTTGATTATCCGTCTAATGCTGTATTCGCCGCGCCGATCAGCACCGATAGGCTGACGGCGGTATCTTCGTTTAAATGCACCCTCAAGGCACGGCGATTACGAGAGACTAAGACTTCAAAATCGCCACGCGCCTGCGCTTCTTTAACGATGCCGAACGAGTATTCTTGCCCAAGCACAGCGAGATCATGCGCATCATCGCTAGAGATCTGCAAAAAGACACCGGTATTAGGGCCGCCTTTATACGCCTGGCCGGTGGAATGGAGGAAACGGGGGCCGAAACCAAGACAGGTGGCGACGCCCTTCGCATTCAAGACGGCGTTCCGAATTTGCTGGAGCGCCGCATTATTTTCGGCGTTCATTTGGATGAAGGCGTTGATAGCAAAATAGTCGCCAGCGTGAATTTGCGAGAGAAATGCACGCAGATAGCCTGCCAGCGTTGGATCGGTCGTTTTGGAGCGCAGTTCTTCGGCATTGAAGCCATCGGTGAACAATTTTATGCCGGATGCAGGATCGGCGTAAAGCATATTCATGGAAGGCAAGGCGCCGGTGGTTTCGTATTCGGCGGTGAGGCGCTTGGTGACGATTTTGGCGGATTCAACGTCGGGCTGATCGAATGGGTTGACGCCGATGATCGCCCCGGCGACGGCGGTGGCAAATTCCCAGCGGAAAAATTCTGCGCCGAGATTGTAGAGATCGGTAAGATGGACGGTGATCACGGGGTGACCAGCGGCTTTTAAGGCTTTGACCGCCGCATCCTGCGCCGGATCGGGGGCGCCATGATAGCGAATATAGGCAAAGATACGGTCTGCGCCATAAGATTTGGGATCGATCAGGGCTTCGCCATCTACGGGGATTAAGGCTTTGCCGTCTTTGCCGGTGGATTCAGCGATGAGCTGTTCTAGCCACGCACCGAGATCGGCCACGACTGGCGAGGCGATGAGGGTGACTTTATCGCGGCCAAACTGAGATGCGGCGACGCCCAAGACCGCGCCAAGCACGGCACCGGGATTCTGCGTGGGGGGAATATCTGCACCGCAGGCCTTCGCCATAGCGCCGGCGCGGTCTAAGAATTTACGGATGTCTAAGCCGATGAGGGCAGCGGGAACCATGCCAAAGGCGGAAAGCGCAGAATAGCGCCCGCCGATGGAGGGATCGCCATAGAAGATATGGCGGAAATGATCGGCCTGCGCCACTTTTTCCATGTGCGAGCCGGGATCAGTGATGGCGATGAAATGGCTTCCGGCTTGTTCAGCGCCGACAGTTTCACGCATGCGCTCGAAGAAATACTGCTTGAAGATGTTGGGTTCCAGCGTACCGCCGGATTTGCTGGCGACGATGCACAGGGTCGTGGGCAAATTCACCGCCGCCTCAAAAGCGGCAACCTGCTGCGGATCGGTGGAGTCTAGGACGTGCAATTCTGGGAAACCGTCAAACACGCCGAAGGTGAGGCGCAGCACTTCGGGGCAGAGGCTGCTACCGCCCATGCCGAGCAGCAGAATATCGGTGAAGCCGGCGGCTTTTACATCCTGCGCGGCGGCTTCGATCTGAGGAAGCGCACTCTGGATGGTTTCGGTGATGGTGAGCCAACCAAGCCATTTCGCTTCGTCGGCGTTCGTCCAGACAGAAGCATCTTTCGCCCAGATGCGGCGTACTTTGTCATTTTCAGCCCAATTTTTGAGCGCGGAATCTACGGCATTTTGCAAGGCTTCGGGCAGATGCAGCGCGAGCGGGTTGACTGCGCCAATGGGTTTCGGGTGGGATTCGATGGCCTGCAACATTTTCGTGAAGGCCTCTTCAAAGGCGACGACGCCTTCAGCCAGCAATTCATCGGTTACGTCGTCAATGCGAATGCCAACTTCAGCCAGCTTGTCCATGGTGGCATCTGCTTGATCTACGTTTGCGGTCAGGGTTTCGGCAACGACGCCGTGATCGCGGAAAGCCTGCCAAGTGGCGGGGGGGATGGTATTGACGGTATCTTGACCGATCAACTGCTCGATGTACATGACATCGCGGTATTCGGGATTCTTGGTGCTGGTGCTGGCCCAAAGCAGACGCTGCGTTTGCGCGCCTTTGGCAACCAGCGCATCCCATTCGGCGCCGCTGAACAGCGACAGATAACGCTGATAGGCCTGTTTGGCATTGGCGATGGCGACTTTCCCAAGTAGATCGTTGAGCAGCGCAGATTCTTCGGCGCCAGCGGTTTTCAGGCGGGCATTGAGGCGGCTGTCCACTTTGCTATCAATGCGGCTGACGAAAAAGCTGGCGACGCTGGAGATGCGATCAATGGGCAATCCGGCGGCGACACGCGCCTTGAGGCCGGCGATATAGGCTTCGGCAGCCTGCACATACATTTGCTGCGCGAACAACAGGGTGACGTTGACGTTGATGCCTTCACTGGTCAACTGCTGGATGGCCGGGATACCCTGCGCCGCGCCGGGTACTTTGATCATGAGATTGGGGCGATTCACGGCCTGCCAGAGACGGCGGGCTTCCTCAATCGTGGCTTCGGTATGGTAGGCTGAGCCGGGCGAGACTTCGAGGCTGACGTAGCCATCATGGGCGTTTGAGGCATCATAGACCGGGCGCAAAATATCGGCGGCATCCTGCACATCACGGATGGCGATCTGCTCGTATAAGTGCATGGCGCCGACTTTAGCGGGGGATGAGTCAAGGATATCATCGTATTCATCGCTGGTGGCGACGGCTTTTTCAAAAATGGATGGATTGCTGGTCATGCCACTGAGGCCGTCTTCTTCAATGAGGCGGCGCAATTCACCAGATTTCATCAAGTCGCGGCGGATGTAATCGAGCCACGGCGATTGTCCAAATTCATGTAACATGACTAACGGGTTTTGAGCTGACATTTCCAATAATCCTTACTGCGTTTCTTATTCCGCGTATTATGCCGCGCACGCGCAAAAAGGCGTAATGCGAGACAGGCTGATGATGGCGATATGGCGTTATTCGGCAGGCTGCGCTAAAAGGTTACTCGCCTTCAGATAGGAAGCGGGTTTCGATGGCTAGCACTTTATTGAGGCGGCGCTGATGGCGGGCTTCCCCGCTGAAATGGGCGGAAACAAACACCGTGACCAGTTCCTGCGCCAGATCAATGCCGATGACACGGCCACCTAAGACCAAGACATTCATATCGTCATGCTCAACACCCTGATGGGCGGAATAGCTGTCGTGGCAAATGGAAGCGCGGACACCGGGAACTTTGTTAACGGCGATATTTGCGCCGACGCCGCTGCCACAGATGAGCACGCCGCGTTGGGCGCGTCCATCACGGATGGCGATGCCTAATGCTTCGGCAAAATCGGGATAGTCGTCGGCCGGGTCATTGACGCCGCCGAGATCGAGCACATCATGGCCGAGTGCGGCCAAGCGCTTTGAGAGCGGCTCTTTGAGCAAATATCCAGCATGATCGGCGCTGATGGCGATATGCATCATGTTCATCCTTCTTGATCATAATTGATGCTGGTTGAACAGACATCAATATAACGACATATAGATTCAGGTTAGCACAATTCAATGCGCTTTAGGTAACTATATTGCTAACAAAATGGACTCAAAATTTGAGGGGAAAACGGGTCATTTCTGATGCATTTTGGCGCTTAATGCGCGCGCAACCAGCGCAGCGGCCTCTTTGACGATGGCCTGCAAATGGGCTTCACTGCGCAGGCTTTCGGCATACAGTTTATAGATATCTTCAGTGCCGGAAGGACGGGCGGCGAACCAACCGCCTTCGGTAACAACTTTCAAGCCGCCGATAGGGGCATCGCTGCCGGGTGCGCGGGTCAGGCGGGCGGTAATGGGATCGCCGGCCAGCGTGCTATCGGTGACATCTTCAGGGGCAAGTTTCCCCAACGCGGCCTTTTCCGCCAACGTGACGGGGGTATCGAGACGCACATAGTAGGTTGAGCCAAAGCGGGATTCGAGATCGCGGTAGTGCGCGGCGGGGTCTTTGCCGGTAACGGCGGTGATTTCGGCGGCGAGCAAGCCTAAAATCAGGCCGTCTTTATCGGTTGTCCAGACGCGGCCATCGCGGCGTAAAAAGCTGGCGCCGGCACTCTCTTCGCCACCAAAACAGACGGTGCCATCAAATAGGCCGGGCGCGAACCATTTGAAGCCTACGGGGGTTTCGAGCAATTTACGGTTAGCGGCCTTGACCACACGATCAATTTGGACACTGCTAACCAAGGTTTTGCCGACAGCAACCGCGTTTGACCATGCGGGGCGGTGCGACAGCAGGTAGCCAATGGCGACAGCCAGATAATGATTGGGGTTCATCAATCCAGCTTCGGGTGTGACAATGCCATGCCGGTCTGCGTCGGGATCGTTACCAAAAGCGATAGCATAATCATCTTTCAGGGCGACCAAGCGGGCCATAGCATAGGGACTGGAACAATCCATGCGGATTTTGCCGTCGTGATCGAGGGTCATGAAGCTAAAGGTGGGATCAAGCTGTTTGTTGACCACAGTCAGGTTGAGGCCGTATTTTTCGGCGATGGGTTCCCAATAGCCAAGCGACGCGCCGCCAAGCGGATCAACGCCGATGCTGATGCCTGAAGCGCGAATGGCTTCCATATCAATGACATTGGCGAGATCGTCTACAAAAGCAGGCACGTAATCATGATGATGGGTGGTTTCGGCATTGAGCGCGGTTTCGTAGGCTGTGCGCCTAACTTCAAGATTACCTTTTGAGAGCAGATCGTTGGCGCGGCGCTGAATCCAGCCGGTGATGTCGGTATCGGCGGGGCCACCGTTCGGGGGGTTGTACTTAAAGCCGCCATCTTCGGGCGGGTTGTGCGAGGGGGTGATGATGATGCCGTCGGCCAATGCTGTTTCACGGCGATGATTGTATGTGAGGATGGCGTGAGAGATGGCGGGCGTGGGGGTGACGCCGTTATCGCGCTGGATGAACACCTCTACACGATTGGCGGCAAGAACTTCGAGCGCGGTCATTTGCGCCACCGAGGAAACGGCATGGGTATCGCGCCCCATGAATACGGGGCCAGTGATGCCGTGTGCCGCGCGGTATTCACAGATGGCCTGGGTGATTGCCAGAATATGCGACTCGGTGAAGCTACCATCAAGCGAGGTGCCGCGATGCCCACTGGTGCCAAAGCTGACGGCCTGGCCGGGGCGATCTAAATCAGGGGTGCGTTCATAATAGGCGCGCTCTAAGGCCGCCACATCAATGATCTGATCTGTGGGGACGGGTTGGCCTGCTAAAGGGTGCGCCATGGCTAATCTACCTTCCTGCATACGCCGAGTGCTGCCTGCGATATTAGCGCCGCGCGGCGACAAAATCAAAGCGGTGGATCAAAGAAGTGATGGGGACTTTCGAGGATATAGCCTGATGATAAGCTCACCCCCCGGCCCCCTCTCATCGCAACCTCACCCCCCGGCCACCTCTCCACAATGGAGAGGGGGGAAAGATGGGGCATCATGCATGATGCCCCTACGGGCGGGTTTGAGAGCGGGAAATTCTGTTATGTTCAAGAAATATCCCGAAAACGGACAAGGCATGCGTTGTCCCTACGGATAGGTTAGAGGGGAGGCCACGCGGGGCATGGCAGGGGCGAGGTCAAGGTCATATCCTGCTATTTCCCCACTCCCGATCAAAGAAGTGATGGGTGAAAGCCTTCGCCTACGCCCTTGAGTATAGTACGGGGAAAATCCTTCTGTATCCATGGAAAGGGCGCTGGTTTTTTAATGCCCACGACGCTAAGACGGTGAGCGCAGCGCCCCTTACGGCGGGGGCAGGATGAGCCGCTGGCCGGGGTAAATTAGGTTGGGGTTGGCGATCTGGTTAGCGGCGGCGAGGGCGCTCACGGATACGCCGTGACGGGAGGCGATGGCAGCAAGCGTATCGCCGGAGGCAACATAGATCACCTGCCCCGATGGTAAGTTTTGGGCGGCGGAAACGGGCGCGGGTATTTCGGGCGGCGCGCTCAACGGTTGGGGTTCTACGGGCGGCGCAGCTTCTGGCGGCGGGGCGTTAGGATCGGCCAGCTCGCCAAATACGGTCACATAGCTGGTGCGGTAACCATCGCTAGACATACCGATGCCGATATCCGTGAAGTCGCGGTGCATGATATTGACGACATGATTGACGCTGCCAATCCACCAGTTCACTACGAGCTGCGGTGTAGCATCAATGCTCATGTAGAAATTTTCACCACAGCACCAGTTCACCGCCGGAAATCCGGAGGATAAGGCGCGCCGGCTGGGGCTGCTGCCATCAGGGCGGAAGTGTGCGCGGCTGTGCGTGCCTACAAGCCATTCGGCCTGATTTTGCGCGGCGACGGTGAGCGCTGCGTTCCAACGATAGGGCGGCAAGTTATAACGGGCGCGGGCTGTGTTGATACGATCATAGACGTCTTGAAGCAGGACAGGATCGGGCGGGGATAGAACGGGCGTAGGTGATGGTTCTTCTTGTGCAGTTATGGGAATGGATGCAAAAATTAGCAGCATAGAGAGTAAAATTATTGTAACGAACCGCACTTTTCGAGAATTTATCCATTGAAACAGCATGAGCTTCCCCCCGTCAGCCAAAACTGTTGATGTTTTACAGCATATACCTGTTAGGTTTTTGTAACAATAAACAATGATCGCAACGCCAAACAATGTCTATTATGGATATTGACCATTAAACGCGGCTATATGACGATTGGGGGGAGATTACAACAAACAAACAGGGCAGAGAGACAGATGAAGATCGGGGTACTTGCTTTACAAGGAGCATTCATTGAACACGAGTCGAAGCTGATAGAGCTTGGCATTCAGCCGGTACAAGTGCGACTTGCGGAACACTTACGGGCTATTGATGCGCTCATTATTCCCGGTGGGGAAAGCACGACCATTGGCAAACTAGCCACACAATACGGGTTGATTGAGCCGCTGCGCGCGTTTGCCCGGCAAAAGCCAACGTGGGGCACCTGCGCGGGGATGATCTTTCTAGCCAAAGACATCGGCATTGATCGCCAGCCGATTCTGGGGCTAATGGATATTAAAGTGAATCGAAACGCATTTGGCCGCCAGATTGACAGCTTCGAACAGGATTTAGAGATTCACGAGATCGGAGATGCGCCATTCCACGCCATCTTTATACGGGCGCCGATCATTTCGGGAGTAATGGAGCATGCACAACCAGAAGTTGAGGTGCTGGCGACGCTGGATGATGGACGGATTGTAGCAGCACAGCAGGGGCATTTGTTGGCGACAGCATTTCATCCCGAACTAACAGATGACCAGCGTTTACATCGGTATTTTGCCGGCATGGTTCAAAGTACGTGACAGGTTCAAAGGGGTAACTTCAAAAACGAAACCATTCCCTAGCAATAAAATTCGCCGTAGCACAATGAAAAAATCTTGCTACAATACGCGCGCTTTGCGCTACAATGACCAACAGGGTATCCATTCAGAGGCAAGAGAGAGACACCCCATGAGCTATAACCGCATCCACAATGATCCTGAACTTGAGATCGATCTTCTTGAACTGGAATTCTCGAATCATGCCAACGGCTTTGAAGAGGATGAAGGTGAGGACGACGAATTAGACGTTGAAATCGACGAGGCTGACATCGACGACGACTATGACGATGACGATGACGATGACGACTACGACGACGAAGATGACTACGACGACGACGACGAAGATGACTACGACGACGACGACGACGAGGATGACGACGACGAGGACAGCTATTACGACGATGATGACGACTATTAGCCGCCAACTGCTATGAAGCGATTCGCCGGGTTCGCGGTCGCCGCTGCGCTGGTTAGCCTATCACTGGTATCCAGCGCAGCACCCTTCGCAAACAGGGCTGAAGCCCAACAAACAGCCACGCCAATTGCCAGCCTCAATTTTCGAGATGTGGCGGCGCTGGGGCTGAACGCAGATGGCACGCGCCTACTGGTTGCGGATCGTTCTACTGATACCGCTCATATCTATGACACCACCGACATAGAGAACCCCGAACTGCTGCAAACTATTGAATTAGATGGCACCCCACTCGATACCGCATGGATCAAGCATGAAGATGGCGAATTTGCGCTGATTATCGTTGACTCTGAGGACGGTATTTTGCTGCAAGTGCTGGCGATGCCTAATGCCCGTGAGGGCTGGATTCCATATGCAATTTATGACATGTTCAGCAACCCATCACAGCTAATCACCAGCATAGATGGAGGTTGGGCATCGGCATATGGGAGCGATGGTTCTGTGCTGATGCAGGTGATCTCCAGAGGCGAAATTAATTCCAGCATTGTGGCTGATCATGCCATTGCAGCGGCGGCGCTGACAGAGACACTACTGCTAGCAGCAGGCGACGAGTCTTCACAAATCGCTGTCGGAACCCCGATAAGGGGGCCGATGCTGGACGATACCAGTATCATTGAGCTTGACGATAGGGTGATCGCGCTGGCAGCGGGGAGAGATGAACTAGTGGCGGCGCTAACAGACGCGCCAGCGATGATTCTGATGGAAACCACCACACAAGAAATTACGGCAACGCTGACTCTTCGCGGCAGCGCCACGGGGTTAACCTTCATGCCCTTCAGCGAGGGAGACTTTTTCGCGGTTTTTCAGCCCGGAACTGAAAGTATTTCGCTGGTACCGGTTGTGCGCCGCGCGGCGGGTAGGCCACAAACGGTGACTACTGCTAACGAGATTCAGGAAGCCGCGGGCGCAGGCTCAATACTGGTGACCACAGACGGACAGCAAGTAGATATCTACGCTGTCGGGTGATACGCGCTGCGGGACATTCAATCTGCATTTCCCCACTCCGCTGATAGAGGAAAAATCAAGCTTACGACTGGTGTACCCCACTCCAGCCTATTCGTTTATTTTTGGCGCTATTTTGATGCTTTACAGCCCTTTTTAGTGGCGTTATGATGTGATTAGCAGTCAACACAAGACTGCATTTTTGACCTGCATGTTCAAGTGAAGGATTCGATGGACGCTGATAGTAGTCGCGAACAGAGACCGCCTATAGTTGGCGGCGGCAGCGATTTTCAGCGCCTCACCGGTTAGTTCCCCGGGCGGCGCTACAAAGCTGCCGCCGACCCTGTTCTCACAGGGAAACTCTTTAAATCCAACTATAAGAAAACGGCTCTGTTCCCAAGCACATATTTGCAGCAAGCGGGTGTCGTCGTTGACGGACATTCATTCCATGTGACGGAGGGACATTCCATGTACAGCGATCTGCTTCTCAATCGTCTGGCGGTGCCAGTGGATGAGTCGGAAGAAGAGATTCAAGACCTGATCGAAGAGATCGAAGAGCTAGATAGTTTGCTGAGTCCAGAGGCTCAGGAACTGATCCGCGATCTTCGTCCTTTAATCGTGACCGATGACGTTTATGAAGAGATTGATGAAAACGCGAAGCTCGGCGATAAGCTGGCCGACAAAATGGCGATCTTCGCGGGCAGTTGGAAATTCATCATCTTCTTCATTCTGGTGATGGTTATCTGGATGAGCGGGAATCTAATATTGGGCGGCGGGGCTTTTGATCCGTATCCGTTCATTCTGCTCAACCTGACATTAAGCACATTAGCGGCATTGCAAGCGCCGGTTATTCTGATGTCGCAGAACCGACAGGCGACGAAAGATCGCGCAGTAGCGGATAATGATTTTCAGGTGAACCTGAAGAATGAAGTTGAAATTGCCGACCTGCACCGCAAGATTGATACGCTGACGGATGCGCTGGCGATGCAAACACGGATGGTCAATGCGCTGGTTGAAGCGCGGCGCAAGGAATTAAATGCCACGATTCGGCACATTGAGCATACGCGGGTGAGCACAACGGGTGATCATGTCCAGTTTGATGGACACGCGGTGAGTGAGATGGAGAGGTAGGGAAAAGGCGTTCAAAGTTAAAGCAGTCATGCGTTAGGCACACCTCTCCACAACGCGAACGCTGGCTGTGGAGAGGTGCCTATTTAGCCGACAAAAAGCTTGCCGGGGTTGAGGATGCCTTTGGGATCGAGGGTTTGTTTAATGGCACGCATGACGGCCAGCGCGGGGCCGTGTTCTTTCGCCATGTAAATAGCTTTGCCAATACCTACGCCATGCTCACCGGTAATGGTGCCGCCTAATTCCAGCGCTTTCTCGATAATCAGGCCGTTTAAGCCCATGCAGCGCCGGTATTCGGACTCATCGGCAAAGGGAAATTCGACATGAATATTGCCGTCGCCCGCATGACCGATCATGTAGGCAATTACGCCGGTTTCGCGCTTTAGCTGTTCAACATAGCCGATCAATGCAGGATAGGCGCTGATCGGCACGGCAACATCCATGATGAAAAAATGATGGTTGGGATGTGAACGCACCATGATTTCATAGGAATGATGGCGGGCATGCCATAGTTTTGTACGCTCAGTGGGGTCAGTGGTGGCGCGGAAAGAGAGCGCGCCCATTTCCTGACAAATTGCTTCCACCGCCTCAAGGCCGGCTTGCAGCGTGGCTGCATGAGCCGCATGAAATTCCATGAATAGGGTTGGATGATCGCTGAGATCGACGCCCTCAGTTTCGCGCAGCATATGGCAGTGTGCGGCATCAATGAGTTCAAGCGCCGCCGGATCCAGCCCACTGCCACGCACCGCAACTACGGTTTCAACAGCGGCCTCCACAGTTTCAAAGGCGGCGACGACGGCGCTCATCAGCGACGGGACGGGTACCAGTTTCAAGGTTGCTTCGGTGATAATGCCCAGCGTGCCTTCACTGCCGACGAAAAGATGCAATAGATCGTAGCCGCTGGACTGTTTCACAGAGCGCGAGCCAACATCAATCAGAGTGCCGTCGGCCAAGGCGACCTGCATCTTAAGCACATTATCTTTGCTTGCGCCGTATTTCACGGTACGGATACCAGAAGCATTATTCGCCAGCATCCCGCCGACGGAGGCATTGGCGCCGGGGTCGGGGGCAAAAAACAGCCCCTGCCGCGCAAGAATCGCATTCAGGTCTTTATGGCCGATGCCGGGCTGTACCGTGGCCTGAAAATCATCGGCATAAATCTTCACGATCTGATTCATCTTCTCGAACGAGATTGAAATGCCGCCAAAAACTGGAATGGCGCTGCCTTCTAGGCCGGTGCCTACGCCCCATGCGGTCACGGGGATACAGTGTTCATGGGCAATTTTGAGGACGCTAGAAACCTGCCCGGCACTGGTCGGGTAAATAAGCACGTCGGCCAGATGCGCGGGATGATGGGATTGATCTTTCGCGTGAAGCTGAAGTTCAGCGGATGCAGTGGTCACAGCATCGGCGCCGACGGCAGCTTGCAGCATCGCTATAATTTCGGGGGTAACGGGTTGATATGCTGACATGATCATCTTTCTGTTGTGAATATTATCCAAACCAGCCCCGGCGCTTTGGCTTTGACGGCCACCCATGAGTGAGCGTGGTCATGCCGCCACCAGCAGCATCCCAGATGGGGCGTAAGTCATCCAGCACCAGCGCCATATCTTTATGCTGCAAGCGCTGTTGTGCCATTTCAAGCCAGCCGCCATTTCGCTTGAAGGCATCCTGAACGGTTTCGGGCGCTAACGCCTCATCCCAACTCCATTGGGTGGTGGTATAGAAATAATAGATCGGGTACATGGCGGCAGTAGCAACCGAAACGCCGCGGACTTTATGATTCCAGAGATCGAGATTGGCGCTGGCGCTGGCGGCCTGCGCCATTAGCACTAGTGACCGAGTTGCCAGTATCTGACGCTCAATGGCGCTAAGGGGGCTGAGGCGATCCGCTTCCACCGCAGGCTGAATGAAACCCTGCGGGCGTAACTGCCCCTCAACTGCGCGAATAAAAGCGGTTTTACCTTCTTCGAACCAACGTTCACGCTCAAGCACGAGACCCGCCAGCAGTTTCAAGGCATCAAGCGATAGCAGGGCGATATAATCCTGAGAGTCGCTGGTTCTGATAAGATCATCTACCTGCGCAGTCAGATCATCGGCAGATTGCCCCCAGTTTTCTGGCGAAATGGCGGGGCTGCCGCGCACAAGTTCCAGCGTATGGATTCGCGTTTGCAAACTACCAACAGCCTCAAGCATGTGGTCAGGCAGCGGCAAACCGACAGTTTGCTGAAAAGCCGAGGCGACCTGCTCTGTGTGGAGGGGTTGATCGGTCAATTTTTCGAGTAAAGCGCCCGCCAGCGCACGATCAATGGTTGGGGTTTGGGGGTCGGAGAATTTAGCCTCCAAGGCTTCCCATGCGCGCTGGATGTAATATTGATCCGCCACTGCGCGAAGATCGAGATGAACAGCTGGCGTAAAATACAGGCCATAATGATTGACGTGAAGCAACCTGAAGTCCTATCGTTAAAGGAACAAAAATAGTATACCCTAAGGCGGTAGGGAGTATATCGCCTTCAATAGAGGATAGCGTGAGCGAAAACTCCAAATCTGAACGATCAACCCCTGATCCGAATGCACAGATGCGCTCTCCGATTCGCCCTGCCTATACGCTGCCCGCGGTAGAACCACCCGCAGAAGATCTACGCAAAACGACAGCAGCGACACCATCAGATCCGCCTACAGATCCAAAATCGGCGCTGGCATCGCTGCGCAAGAAGATACAACTGCTGGTGGACGAATATGCCGCAGGGAAGATTAACCGCGCCCAATTTCATGCGCTTTACAAGCGATACAGCGAACAGCGCGCGGTGATCGAAAAGCTGATGGAGCGCAATCCTGAGAGCGAGGCATGGAAGCAGGTTCTCCGTTCGCAAGGGCAAACTGGATTCTTGCGCTCGCGTTTTGAGTCACAGCCTATACTTTATGCGATTTTCGCGCGCAATCAGACTATTCCGGTGCATGCTGGCGGTCACCACCCGTTAAACCCGAATGTGACACAGCCTCTTTTGCAGGCATTGTGGCGTTCCCCACAACTGCCATCTGTAGGGTTGGGGCGCAAGGCGCTAGAAAATGATGAATGGCTGGTGCTGGCGGTGGGTGAATATGCCGCAACTATCGTAATTTTTTCGCTAGAGCCTTCCAGCGGGCAGGCCAAATTGGTACGCGATCTACATCTCGACTTTGAGCGCGCAAACCATCTCGCGCTGAGCCGGGGAATGGTCGCTCTTGATCGGCTGGTTTTTCCCCAACGGGCGCTGGTGGAGCGCAGCGGCGAAACTCACCGTTAGATTTGAGGTTCTGCCCTCTGTTATTCAATGGATCTTCAGGAATTTTACTAACTGATCAGCTTCATGCGGGAAAGATTGCTGACGCAGACCAGACCCATAGTAGAGAATGCCAGCGCACCTTTATTGGTGATTGCCAGCGTGCTAATGGCGGCGCTGGTGGTGATGGTGACTGGCAGCAGTTGGGCGCGTTTTGCATCCGCCAGCAGATCTACCGCGAAACGCTGGTGGGTCAAGAGCATATTGGAGGCATTGTAGATACGGATTACGCCGGAATCGAGATCGCTGAGCGCCAGCGATCTGCTATCTGGGCTACAAGCCAGCACGCCATAGGGGAAATGCGTGGTGTAACGCCGTTTGATACGCCCATCCGGCTCAAAAATCGCAATCTGCAGCCCGTTGCCAACCATAATTGCAGCGCCGCCATCAGCAACGATTAACTGAGGAAAGGAGTCGCTGCTGATCGCAAGATTGGTATCGAATATCCCGACGCGCAGATGCCGGTGATAGATATGCACCCGCCCCAGATAATCCAGAAAAGCCAGCAAGCCAACGGTACGATCCATCGCAATGCGGGCGATCTCTATATTGGGTTCCAGTTCTAACGGGGATTCGCTGCCGTTCACGTTGAGGGTGAAGGCAGCGCCATCCTGAATCAGTTGGATAGCACGGTTGGCGCTGGAATAGAAGGTGAAGCGTTTGCCCTTGACCACAGGCAGTGTAACTTCATTGGGAGCTGTCAGCGTTTTTTGATATTCAGCCCACGCCGGCAAATCACGATCCGGCGATTCAGGCTCGGCCAAATTGAGATGATCTAATTTGGTGCCATGTTGAAGATCAAAATAGTGAACTTGTTTGGGACTCGGCCATGCCGCTAACAAGCTGCGCTGGCCGGATAGAATATCCAATCGCTGGATCGGGCGGTTTGAAAGTTGAATTCGCCAAGCCATGCCAGTCTATGCCTTCGCTCATGGCAAACTCTCGACGCGGATTTGACCACGCGGGGCCGTCAGCGTAAATTGTAGAAAGTTTCCCGATGGGTCTATTGTCCGACTTTCGAGTACATCCCCCACCAGATAATTGAATATCGCCGGATTGTAAACGGGATCAATGCCACCGCCGCCGCGATCAAGCTGCAAGCGGGCGGGCATCGCCTGTGGCAAAATTAGCGTAAGCGTGCCGTCGCCCGCCCGCAGCGCGCCGTTAATTTCATTCAAGCCGATCAACACCGGCTGGTAGTCGGGCAGCGTTGCCGCCAGATTGCCCCGCGCCACATCTGCGTTCAAGCGCTCAAGATCAAGGCCATCGAGGTTGAGGATAGCATCGCCATCCTGCCCGGCCAGTTCAATATCCACCGGCACGCCCGCAGGCAAATTCAGGGTCAACGCGCCGCGCCCGATGCGATCCAGACGTGGCAGCCCGGCAGGCTGTGACTCGCGGATCGCCAGTGTGGCGCTATTATCAGCGCCGATGCTGAAATTAACCTCTACTTCACTTTCAGAACTCCCCACAAATTGGCCGGTGACACCACTTGCAGGATCATTCGAGAGGGCAATTTCTATATCAGTCGCCAGCGCATCTACTTGAACACGGAGCAAATTTACGCCGGGATCCAGCACCTGAGCAATTTGCACCACATTATCATCACGCTGCTGGCCGGATCGCTGGCTGAATGCAGTTACAGCGATACCCGCAACCAGCGCCAGCGTGAGCAGCAGTGAAAGCAGGCTACCCAAAGGCACACGCCCGCGGAGAAGCATCGAAAGGCCGCCTAGTATCAACAGCGCCGGAGCAGCCCGCAGCGCCGTATCCCATACGCCGGCGGGAACATAGCCTAGCGCATACGCCAGCACAAAGGCTGCAATTGCCAGAAGAACAACGCCCCAGAGAAGATTCGTACGGCGAAAGCTTTTCATGCGGTTGCCCCGCCAGTGCGAATTTGCTTCACGAAATAGACAATCGCCAGCGCCAGCAGCAAGATCGGCCAGAGCAAGTTGACACCCGCGGGAGCAGGCAGCAAGCCACGTAGATCAGCGATCCACAAAGCAGCGCCAGCGGCGATGATGAGGATCACGAAAATGAAGGGGAAACCACGCCTGCGCGCAGCCAGCGATTCCTGCGGCACAATCCACCATAGGAGCAGATATATCGCCAGAAAAACGCCCTGACTGGCGATGGTCAGAATTGTAAAGAGGATGCGCCACAACCACGCATTCAGGCGTGTGGAGCGCGCCAGACCGCCACATATTCCGGCGAATACGCGATTAGAGAAACTTCTCGTCATCATACTCTGTGCTAGTCAGGAAGCTCATCCTAAGAATTACCACACTATACCCACTATTTGCATATGACCGCAAACAGGCGAAATGGAGGAGTGGGAAAGGTTAAAGAAGTGATGGGGGATGTGATGAAAAAAGGGGAGATTCCAGCCCTCACCCCTTAACTTTCCTCCCTGAGTGGCAAAGGGAGAAAGGCGTGATGGGGTGAGGCAATATGCGACAATTTTGCCCACTTAAATATTCATTCAAGAGTGAAAATATTTTAGCTTGCCCGCACAATACGAACGGTCATCAATAAATCGCCTAAGGCCAGTTCATCGCCCGTTCGCACGCGAATTTTCCGTTCAGGATGCATCAAGACGCCGTTAATGCGGGTTCCAGAGTCGCTGTTCAGGTCTTCCGCCAGCACGATATCTCCATCGGTAGTGAATGCGAGATGCTGACGAGAAACCCCTGCTTGCATACCACCCAGATGCGCAAGGTCTAAATCCAGATCCCAGTGGGCGCTGCCGCTGCCGATCAAGAGTCGATTTTTCAATTTAAGTGTAATGTTTCTACCCTTTGGCCCGCTAATTTGTAAGGTTAGGCGAATACTATTATCCACCATGGGTACAGGTGCAGGGTTCATCGTTCGCGCAGGTTCGGTTCGCTTCAGTAATACCATGATTCAACCCTTTAAAGATTAATGCTTTGTCAACAAAACAATCTCGCAATAATTTCACTATAAACGAAGGATCGTTGATTTAGAATTAAGATTTCCCATGAGCGCCTGAACGCTATACAATCCAACGAACATCATCACCGGACAATGAATTTGCCCGCTATGGAGTTGGCATGCGCTTTCGTCTATTCGTCATTTGCCTATTCATGCTCATCCCCTTTGGCTCGCTGCACGCTAGCGAGTTTCTACAGGGGGGCGATTGTGAGATCGATGAAGAAGAAGTCGTAGATGGCACATTGTATGCTATATGCCGAACGCTGACTGTCGCAGGTGAAGTGCGCGGCGACATTCTAGGGACTGCTGTCAACGTCACCATTAGCGGGCAGGTGCAGGGCAGCACGATGATCGCGGCGGGGAAACTTGAGGTTAGCGGTGAAATTGCAGAAGATGTGATTTTCTTCGGCGGGATTCTACATATCACCTCTGACGCCACCCTAAAAAGCCCTTTAAGCACCGTCTACAGCGCCGCGTTAAGCACGCAGATTGATGCCCGTGTACCCGGCAACGTTGGCGCTATTGGCTATCAACTGCTGATTTATGGGACGGTTGGCGGGAATGTTGATTTTTCAGGAACGACGCTAAGAATTGCAGCGCCAATAGGGGGGGACGTTACCGCCAGCGTAGGTGACAGCCAATCTAACGGCGTGGGCGAACTACAAACATTAATTCAGCTAGTTGATTCAGATGTCACATTGCAAACGCCCGGCCTGATTGTGACGCCGGAGGGGTGGATTGGCGGCACGCTGCGCTATCGCTCGCCATCAGAGGGTGAAATTCTCGGCCATGTGACCACGGTTGTTTATGAACAGGTGATCACTGACGCCGCGGTGATTGCCAACCAACAGGACATTGGCAGCGCAATTAGCGAGTATTTACGGCAGGTTTTACGAGAATTCCTCACGCTCGCGATCATTGGCGTCGTTGTGGTGACGCTGGCGCCGCGCTCGGTGAACGGGCCAATTTCAATCATCCGTTATCGAACATTAAGCAGCGTCGGTTTGGGGCTGTTGATCTTCATTCTTTCGTTTCCAATGGTACTGATCGCTATTCTCTTAAGTCTGCTGATCATCTTGGTCATTTCACTACTGGGCGTTGAGCAAGTCACACTGATCATCACGCTTGTGATGGTGGCGATTAATTTCAGCGGCGCGGTGATGTTCTATTTTATTGCGCTGTTCTTCTCTCGCGCACTGGTCGCAACAGCAATCGGGCGCGCAGTTTTAAGCCGCGGATACCATCCAAAAGGCAGGCTGACAGATTCCTATATTTATCTGCTTACGGGCGCATTTCTGTTATCGCTGGTGATTGCCCTTCCCTATATTGGCACAATCATAACCGGAGCCGCCGCCTTCCTAGGGTTAGGCGCATTGGCGCTAAACAGGCAGCGCCAGCCGAAGAGGCAGCCCGCGGCGACGCAAGGTGTTCGTGCTGGTATTGGGAGACGGCCTGAAATACCGCAGCTGCCGCCGCCACTAGAGCTTCCGCCCGGCCCCGGCACCGAACGCCTTCCTGATGGGTTCAATTGGTGGCAGTAAAGCGGTTAAGTCCCGTCAATTAACCTACGCCAGTTTGGGGGCTACTGCCGGAAAAAACTATTCGCCTGTGCGGGCGACAGCCACTTTTCCCCGTTACCGAGAGAATAAAAAGAGGCGCATAGACTTTGCGCCTCTCTCCTCTAGCTATTCAATACTGAATTATAGATCGTCCAGCTCTCCATCGCGCAGCCCGCCTTCAAAGGCGCGCCCGACCATTAAAACGTATTCAATCCATGAAACCAATGTGTCTTCATCCACCACCGCCAGAATATCATCTACCATTTCATCTGGTGAGCTGTGCAGCACTTCGGTTGCCAGACAGGCCATCGCTTGAAGCACCGAATCGCGGGACTGCGGCGGCGGCTGCTGAAGCATGTGGTGATACCAGCTTTCGACAACAGGGTGAACCTGCTCGCAAGATGACCCTTCTTGCAGCTCACGATTGGCAAGATCACGAAATTCATCCAGCCATTCAGGCTCATCGGGGTACCTGTTCTCATCCACGTCAACAACCCCTTTCCTTACTAACAGCATGGTAAAGTGTAATACTGAAACAAAGTCAGGACAAGCAAACTAGCGCGATGGCGTGTATAAAAGGGATACCTCGTCAGATCACGCTGGATTATAATGCGCAGGCATATCATGGAAATCAGTCACCTATGACCTCAAAGCAGCGCCTTCTCGTTTTTATTGGCATCGGCATCAGCGCTGTATTTTTATTCCTTTCGGTACGCGGGCTGAACTTACAGGCGGTGCTGGACGCAATTCGCAGCGCAGATATTCTACTGCTGATCTTCGCGGCGGTTTGGTATTTGCTGGCTATCGTGGTGATCGCGTGGCGCTGGCAGTTTTTACTGCGTTCGCTCAAGCGCATTTCGCTGTGGGGTTTAACGAAACTGACCTGCATCGGCTATATGGGCAACAATATCTACCCGCTGCGGGCAGGCGAAATCTTGCGAATCGTGCTGTTACAGCGCAATCAGGGCGTGCCAATTGCCCCGGCGACGGTGGTCACGCTGACCGAACGCATTTTTGACGGCGTGGTGATGGTCACATTTGTGGTCATTTCGCTGAATATGCTGCATCTGCCCGATCCTACGCTGCAATCTATGGCTAATGCCGCCGCGCCGCTGTTCGCGATTGCGCTGGCGATCTTCTTCGCCGCCGCCGCCAAGCCGCTGTGGTTTCGTAAGCTGCTGGAAGTGGTGGCTTCGATTTTGCCGGCGAAAATTAAAGGCATCGTGATGAAGCTGGGCGATGACGTGCTGGCGGGACTTGAGGGGCTGCGTACCCCTAAAGATTTGCTCGGCGCGATCCTCACATCTTACGGCACATGGCTGCTGGCGGCCGTAGGC
>DAOTUZ010000185.1:0-26382 GCA_034437295.1 Anaerolineae bacterium
CGCTGTTGAAAGCCTACGGGCGCTTTTTTAGTCACTGATGGTATGCAAAGCGCCGCCAGCTCCAATGGATGGAACCCACGGCACATTTCAGGGATTTCTCACGCAGTTTAATAAAATGAAACCATTTTATATTTTTCAAACTGCACAAATGAAGGCGTGTAAAACTGCACAGCACTTGTACAAAATGGACGAAAACAGCATAATGGACGCTGTATGGATTTTAAAACGGCTTATTGCAAAATAGTTGAGACGCTTATTTGGGAAGGGATCCCGCCCACTCTCCAAGGGGCGGTGTTTATAGTTCTTACGGAGTGAAGAATGATTTTGAGGGTGGATGCTTCAGAGGCGAATGCCGCAGATACCGCTTCGCCAACCGATGCTGCACTTGTTGAAAAACTATGCGAGAACGATTTTGATGCGCTAGGCGTGCTGTTTGATCGTTATTATTCGCAAGTGTACCGCACAGCGATGGCGATCACCCGCGATAGCACCGTTGCTGATGATATCGCTCAGGACTGTTTTCTTAAACTTCACCAGTATGCACAACGTATTGATACTTCTTTACCACTGATGCCCTGGCTGTACCGTGTTACGGTTAACCTAAGCTATACCTGGATCACGCGCCGCCAGAAGCGCCGTGTTTCGCTGGAAGCTCTGGTGGATCAGCTCATGAGTCCGGCATGGCACGCGCCTGAGCATTTAGCTGAACAGGGCGAAACGATCCGTTCAGTACAGCAGGCAATTAGCGAACTGCCGTTCAACCAGCAGGCCGTGATCGCCCTGCATTATTTGAGCGATCTTGCGCTTGAAGAGATTGCCGAACTACTGGGCGTTCCCGTTGGCACCGTCAAGAGCCGTTTGTATTACGCGCGCGAAAATTTACGCCGTAAACTGGGCGACTCCCTTTCAGAATTGAGTTTCAACGGAGCCACACGTGGGTATCCCGGTCTTTCAACTTAATTCATCCTCTAATCGCAGACTGCCAGATGATAAATGGCTCGATGACTGTATTCAGGCCGCGCTATACAGTGGCAGCACGCCTACAGCCGCGCAGCGGAAGCAGGCACGGATACGCTTGCTGGGTATAGCGCGCTATCAAAGCCAGCTTGCGCCGCTTGATAAGGAAAACAGCGCGGCTCAGGATTCATCTTATATGCTGATGATCGCGATTGGGGCTGTGTGCCGCCGGACGTTCGGTTTGCTGCAATCTTGCTTCATGAATGATGCCCCGTATCACCGGGCAAATGACACGTCAGTAAGGGGCAGGCGGCGCATCTTCAGCGAACTGACCTACCTTGAATTTGCGCCAATGATCTAAGTTCCCTGCCGCCAGAGTTTGAATCTATCCGGCTGAAAAATTGCCTTAGCGTTCAGATATATCGCGATAAGATGCTAAGCGTAGGAGATATATTTAGCGCATCACTCTAGATTTTAGACGATGCTTTCCGCTTATTCCCCCCCTCCCCCATATTTGCAGATCGTTCAGAGTGGATGTCTAATTAGCCTCAAAATCGTCGTGTCCCGCGTGGGCATTATGGCGCACCATCCCTCATATTTATTTAAGGAGCGTATATTATGGAATTTGCGATCACCTTCAAAGGCGATATTGACCCTAAACGCACAGTGGCGCTGTGCAAGCAGGCAGAAGCTGCCGGGTTCACATACGCCTGGTTTTTTGATTCGCACGTGCTGTGGCGCGAATGTTATGTGACGATTGCCATGTGTATGGAGCATACAGAGAAGATGCGTTTCGGCCCCTGCGTGACGAATCCGGGCGTGCGGGAATGGTCGGTTGCGGCCAGCCTTTATGCGACGCTGCAAGTGCAAAGCGGCGGGCGTTTCGACGTGGGCATTGGGCGCGGCGACAGCTCGCGGCGGGTGTTGGGGCGCAAACCGCTGACGGTGGAGACGATGGCCGAATTTGGATCAGCGCTGAAGAAGATGGCCGCCGGTGAAGAAGTGACTTATCTATGGGATGGCGCAGATACCAGCACGCAGATTCCCTGGGTTGAAAATTACGATCTGCCGGTTTGGTATGCCGCATATGGCCCGAAGGCTTTGGCGACTGCCGGGCGGCATGGAGATGGCTTGATCATTCAACTGGCAGACCCGTGGTTGGTGAAATGGTTCAGCGATCAGGCGCTGGAAGCGGGCAAGGCGGCCGGTCGGGATATGTCGAATTTCCGGATCATGTCGGCGGCGCCGGCATGGGTGGGCGATATGCAGAAGGCGCGTGAACAAACCCGCTGGTTCCCGGCGATGGTGGGCAATCACGTGGCTGATTTGGTGATGCGCTATGGCACCGAAGGCCAAAATGTACCACAGCGCCTGACCGACTATGTTGAAGGCCGTAAAGGTTACGATTACCGCCACCACGCCGATAAGGACGCGGATCATCTGGGGTTCATCACCAACGATATTATTGACAGTTTCGGCGTGCTAGGCGATGCAGACACGCACGTTGAAAAATTGAAGGAGTTAGAAGCCGCCGGCGTGACGCAGTACAACATCTACCTGATGTGCGGCGAAGAAGAACGCATCGTAGAGGAATACGGGAAGCATATCATTCCGAAGCTGACTGAAGCGGTCAGAAGTTAAAGAGGGGATGATGCGGCGGCGGGCTGGATGATTGTCCGCCGCCTATGATTTTTATGAACACGCATTTTTTGATGTTAAACGGGAGTTATCATGGGTACGCTATTCAAAAATGGAACTGTGATCACGGCAGGCGAGCAGTCACGGGCGGATGTGCTGGTTGAAGGTGAAGTGATCACGCTGATCGGGCGCGATCTCGATCCGGCGGGGCATACGGTGATTGACTGTACGGGGAAATATTTGCTGCCGGGCGGGATTGACGTACACACACATCTTGATCTGCCCTTTGGCGGCACGTTCAGCAACGATGATTTCGATGTTGGGCATAAGGCCGCTGCTTTTGGCGGCACGACAGCCCATATTGACTTCGTGATTCAGCCTAAGGGCGGCAGCCTGCATGATGGGCTGGCGACGTGGCGCAAAAAAGCCGCGCCCGCCCAGATTGACTATGCCTTTCATATGGCGGTCACAGATTTACGCGATGATGTGATGGACGAAATTCCGTCTATGGTGGACGAAGGCATCACCAGCCTGAAGCTGTTCATGGCCTACAAGAACGTATTTCAGGTGGACGATAAGACCCTGTTCAAGACGATGCAGGTGGCGGCGAAACACGGCCAGATCGTGATGGTACACGCCGAAAATGGGGATGTTGAAAACACGCTGACGCCGGAACTGCTGGCCGCTGGCAAGACCGATCCGGTCTACCATGCCGCATCACGCCCGCCGGAAATTGAGGGTGAAGCCACCAACCGCGCGGCGGTGATGTCTGGATTGTCTGGATGCCCGCTGTATGTCGTTCATGTGACCTGTGAACCGGCGGTAGAAGCTATTCGGCGCGGGCGGGCGCTGGGCTATCCGGTGATGGGCGAAACCTGCGTGCAGTATTTCTATCTTACCGTTGAGGAACACATGGCGCAGCCGAATTTCCACGGCTCGAAATACGTGTGTTCACCGCCAATCCGCACCAAGCACGATCAGCAGGTGTTGTGGCGCGCGGTCAAAGATGGCACGCTTCAGGTGATCAGCACCGATCACTGTGATTTCTGGTTCGACGGCGGCAAAGGGCCGTGGCAGGAATGGGCGGCGACGCACAACGGCGAATGGGCGGCCTATGAAGCGCAAGATCCCTCTTATCGCCGCCCCGGCAAAGAATTAGGGCTAGGCAATTTCTCGAAGATTCCCAACGGCCTGCCGGCCATTGAAGACCGCCTGATGATGATCTGGGATGGCGGCGTGAATACGGGTGTCCTTTCGCCATCGCGGTTTGTCGAACTGAACTGCACCAATCCGGCCAAGATTTTCGGCATGTACCCGAAAAAAGGCACGATTGCCGTAGGCTCGGATGCCGATATTGTGGTGTGGGACCCGAACGCCAAGCACACTTTGAGCGCATCTACGCACCATATGCGCTGCGATTACAGCCTGTTTGAGGGGCATACGGTGACTGGTAAGCCGGTGATGGTGTTCCAGCGGGGCAATAAGCTGGTAGAGGGCGATCAGTGGTTTGGCAAGAATGGAAACGGACAGTTCATTCACCGTGAAGCTGGCGCGCCAGTGTTGTAGCACACTTCAATCCGTGCGTTTTATCGGGGCGTATGCTGCATGCGCCCCGATTTTATAGTTGAGAAATCATCCCCGGCTTTGGCCGCGCGGGGGTGGGAGTTTCTGATTGATGCTATTCTCACATGACCGCCGATAAACTGTCACGTTGGCCTCAAAGAGAGGCACAGCGATCCCTCTGGCTTATGACGGCACTGCTGCTGCTGCTTTTTGCCTCGCGTCTACAGTGGTTAAGCACGATCCAGATGGATGTAGATGAGGTATGGTCGGTTTGGCAAACCTTAGGCAGTCCTACCGATATCATTCGTTGGACGCCTTATGATTGGACGCCAACTTACTATTTGATGCTCGGCGTGTGGCGGGGTTTTACCGGCATTCAACCAGAATTTCTGCGTCTTTTTACCCTGTTGTTCATGATGCTCGGCACGGCTTCACTATATCGCTGCGGTAAGTTCCTGCTAAATCAGCGCATGGGGCTGGTTGCTGCTGCGGCATTTGCTGGGCTGGGATTCGTGATCTTCGCCAGTGTGCATGTACGTGGCCTGGCAATTACATTGGCGTTGCTTCCGCTTGTGTTCTGGATCATGTTGCGCTATTTCGACCGCCCTACGCTGCTACGCGGCATTTTGCTGGGCGTGATGATGGCAGCCTTGTTCTGGATATATTTGAACAGTCCGATTGCGCTTGCAGCGTTAATCGGCGTTTCTCTCTGTCTCTATCCGCGAAAATGGTTGTACTGGTGGCTGCCCGCGCTGGTGCTGGTTGTGCTTTCCTTCCCCCTAGTGCTGGATAAATTCAGCTTGGCTACCAGTCGTGTAGAAGTAATCAGTCAGGCCGTTTTACCCCCTCTGCTAGAAGCACTTGTTGGGCTGTATCGTAATTTCTTCGGGGTCTGGTATACGCTATGGGCAATTATTGTGGGTATTGCCTCCGGGCTAGTTGTGGTCTGGGTGATACGCAAAAGCATTAGGGCGAAGGCTGTTCCGCTCACGGTTCTATCTAAGCCGCGTTTTACCCCATTACAACTGGCGCTAGCCTTATTCCTATGGGTATTCGGGGCGGCGGTAATCTTATATTTTCTGAACCCGCTGCTGGGGTTTTTCTCAGTGCGCTACGGTTGGTGGATCGCGCCCGGCCTCGCGTTGTGGATCGCGCTCGGCGCGATGATTCTGCCAAAACTTGCTCAATATGCGGTAGCTGGCGCATTGGCTCTGCTGATGTTCGCGCCGATCAATCCAAGCTGGTATGGTATTCCCGATGTGCCAGTAGCCGCAATGTTTGATTGGTTGGCTGATCGCTGGTTGGCTGGTGACGTCATGGTCATTGATCCGCGCTGCCGCTGTAACCCGCCCGAAGTATTTGAATACTATCGTCAGGTGCACTTCCCACAGGGCATCAGTCTTACTACTCAGCCAAACAATACTCGGCGGGTGTGGTATCTCTACACCGATGGAGAACAAACGCCAGAACTCATGACGGCGGTGCAGGCAGGCAGGCAGGCAGGCGAGTTTATCGGGCCATGGGATTTTATACTCCGTCTCTATGAAGCGCCGCCTGATGCAACCGGCATTGGTTTTGACAATGGCATGCGCTTTCACGGAATCGACTTTTACGATCCGCGGGGCGTGCGCGAAACGAGTTTGGTGGTTCGCCACGAAGGTGAACGGGTGAATATCCGCTTGTGGTGGGGTGCTGATAGTGTGCCTCTGCAGGATTACTCGGTTGGTTTATACCTGCTTTCGCCATCCGGTGCGCTTATTACCCAAAATGATAACCCGCCGCTGGTGACGCCGGCAGCTATTCAAACCAGCCAGTGGACACCCAACGAGATGTACATTGAAACCCGTGAGTTGGTTATCCCGATGGGTACAACCACCGGCACTTACTTATTGACGCTGGCTATTTACGATTCGGCAACTGGCAATCGCGTATCAGCGCCGGGCATGACCGATGAAAACGGACTGCTTTCGTTAGGTCAAATATACGTTACCTCATGGTGATATCGTAATTTGCGCTAAATATCTTCCGGATATAATATTTGGCAAATATATTAAGAGGCTATTCTGATGGCTGAGAAAATTGATCTTAACGGAATTCATCACATCGCCTTCACCGTGACCAATGTGCCCCGCGCCAAAGCCTTTTACATGGCCGTTCTTGGTTTTCAACTGCTGGCAGAACTAGGGCCAAAAACCCTACTGGTGAACGGCAGCACCATCATTGCCCTGAATGCCGCCTACGATGTCTCGCAAGTACCGCCTAACGATCGTTTCACCGAAAACCGCGCTGGACTGGATCACGTCAGCTTTACCGTAGCCAACCGTGAAGCTCTAGAAAATGCGGTCGGAATTTTCGATGATAACGGTGTTGAACATGGCACCATCAATGATCTTGGCGAGATGGGCCTACCGATCTATGTGCTGGCGTTCCGCGATCCCGATAACATTCAATTGGAACTGACCGCCCCGCACGGGTAAGGGCAGCAATAAGCTTACTTTTTCGCGTATTCGATCATTGACAAAGCGGGGGGGAAGCCTTTATGATTCCCGCCTTGAGTGACCGGGCAGCGTCGTGGTATACTGTCCTCGTACGCCACCGTAGCTCAGCTGGCAGAGCAACCGCCTTGTAAGCGGTAGGTCATGGGTTCGAATCCCATTGGTGGCTCTTGCAGCACAATTGAAAAGAGGGTCGGTGTCCCGAGTGGCAAAGGGGGCGGACTGTAAATTCGCTGGCTAAAGGCCTTCGCAGGTTCGAGTCCTGCCCGGCCCACACCTTTTCAATGTTTAACACTCTGCTTCAGTAGCTCAGTCGGTAGAGCACACCCTTGGTAAGGGTGAGGTCACGAGTTCAAATCTCGTCTGAAGCTCAGAAAGCGAACGATCAAACAAGTCATTTTGAGGTAAGGAACATGGCAAAAAAAGGCAACCGCCTTCTGGTGAAGCTGCGCAGCACAGAAAGCGGCCATATGTACTACACACAGAAGAATCGTAAGAACGACAGTGGTCGCCTTGAACTCAAGAAATATGACCCCTTCGTTCGCAAGCATGTGGTTTATCGCGAAACCAAGTAAATGCCAGCACCCGCCTAACAGCGGGTGTTTTGTTTCAGCGATTCGCCGTTGACTAGCGCGAGGCGGGTCGTGTACACTAAGCCCAATCTAGGGGCGTGGTGAAACGGCATCATTACTCTCTCCAAAAGAGTCGTTCTTGGTTCGAATCCAGGCGCCCCTGCACACTCATTCAGAGATCAGATTAACCGGCAGAATGACAACTGCCGGTTTTTGTTTTCTATTGTCCCGGTGGATTTTTTCAAGCATGATTGCGCATTTTTCGCTTCTGCCACTTTTCACAAGGCATACGGTGACTGTTCATTCAACAGCCCCCTATAAAGCGATTGAACTTCGCGGGTTCAAGTAGCCCCACCGACCAACTGCGCTATAAATAGGCTTAATAGCAAGGGATAGGATAGAAAAGCAATATGTTTCGCACCCGTAAAATAGTTATCGGGCTTATGATGGTGGTTGTGGTCGCAACAGTGGCTATTCTTGCCGCGACAAATGCCCCGGAATCATCCAGCGTTGGAGTGAAATCGTGCATCACGGCAGCCGATAGTGATTGTGTGCGCTTTCCTACGGTGAGCGGCGCGAATTTGGTCGGTGATACTTTTAACTTGCCTGACGACTTCGGTGGTACGCTCACGCTGGTGCTCATGCCATTTGACGAAGCGCAAACGGTACGCTTGGCGGCATGGTTGCCATTGGCGCAAGAACTCGCGTCTGCATACCCACAGTTCGCCTATTACAGCACCCCTGTGATGAGGTCGGTCGCGCCCTTGATTCGCGCGGCGGTAAGGGCGGGAATGGTACTGGCCGTCCCCGTGGATGTGCAGCCAGTCACGATTATGCTGTTCCTTGAGGATAAGGAGGCTTTTATGAACACACTGTCTATCCCTGACGTTGATATGCCGGAAGCATTTCTAATGAATGATGATGGTGATGTATTGTGGCGTATGCGCGGTGAATACAGCGATGAAGCAGCAGCCAGCCTGCGCGCGGCGATTGATCTAGCCTCAATGCGATAAGTACAGGTTGCCAACCTGTTACTCTATTTTAGCGGGGGTAGATCACGACAAAGGCAGCGTGAAAACGAACGTGGATCCATTCCCCAACCCCGCGCTTTCTGCATGAATTACGCCGTGATGGGCTAGAAGTAGGTGGCGAGCAATGGTGAGTCCAATGCCATTTCCGCCGCTGCTGCGCGCTCGCGACTTATCGGCTCGATAAAAGCGTTCAAATATACTGGTTAACTCAGCTTGATCTATTCCAATTCCTGTGTCGGAAATACGGGTCACCATATGTTCAGCATCGGAATAAATCTCTACTGTTACCCGCCCGCCGGGGGGCGTGTATTGCAAAGCATTGCCAAGTAGATTGATGAGAACCTGTGTAATGAGATCGGGGTCTAAGTGGATGAATGGCAGATCAGGGTTAAACGTCGTGATGAGATCAACCCCTTTACTTTCGTACTGCACATATAGGCGTTCGCAAATCGTTTTTGTCAGTTGGGCATAGTCAAGCAACTGTTTTTTTAGCGGAATATGCCCGGATTCAGCTTGAGAAAGCCGTTCAAGTTGATACACAAGCCGCTGCAATCGGCTGATTTCATTTTGCATATCAAGAAATGTTTCGGTATCGGGCGTGAGCACCTCGTCAATCAACCCTTCCAGAGTGATTCGAATATTGGTTAGGGGTGTTCGCAGCTCGTGAGCAACATTACCGATGAGCGCCACCCTCTGGGTTTCAACATTTTCAAGGTAGCTTGCCATCTGATTAAATGCTTGCGCCATTTGATGAAGCTCGATACTGCTGTAAGAAGGTAGGCGGCTTTGATAATTACCGCTGGCGATGTGTAAACTGGCCCGTGTCATTTGTTGAATGGGCTTGATAATTCGCTGCCGAACGAGGATCAGACTGACTGAAATTGCGCCGAAGAAAACGACATAGCGTAGGATATTTGCTTCGGGCGTGCCGCTGAAAAGCCACAGGATGAGCAATTCAGCCCCAATAATAATAATATATGAGAGTAAATATAGCCCTTCGATATGGCGATAAAAAGCAACAGAAGATTTCATTTTATGCATCACCACCATCAAAACGATATCCTGCGCCGCGCACAGTGACAATATAGGTAGGTTCCTGCGGATTGTCTTCTATCTTGATGCGCAGCCGCCGGATATGAACATCAATCACCCGGTCATCACCAAAATAGTCGTAACCCCAGACATATTCAATCAGTTGATGACGGCTTAAAACACGCTTATGATGGCGCGCCAGCGTATAAAGCAGATCGTACTCTGTGGGGGTGAGTTCAATTTCGCTGTTCTGCTTCGATACGCGGCGAGCTTCGAGATCAATACGCAGCTGATGAAATAGCAAAGCGGGATCGGACTCTTTCGAGTTGCGCCCCCGCCGCAGAATGGCTTTCGTTCTCGCAATCAATTCGCGAGGGCTAAAGGGTTTGGTCAGGTAATCGTCAGCGCCTAATTCCAACCCCACAACCCGATCAACTTCCCCGGCTCTTGCGGTAAGTATCAGTACGTAAACATTCGATTCTCGACGTATTTCACGCAGCATACTAATTCCGTCCATTCCCGGCAGCATTACATCCAGAATGATGAGGTCGGGTTGAAATGTCCGTGCTAAATCGAGACCGGTCTGGCTATCTGTGGCAGTGGCTACAGTGAAGCCATCCTGCTCCAAATAAGCACGAACGGTCTTTAACATCGAAGTTTCATCATCTACAACGAGAATACGCTGAGTCATCTAGACACTCCAAAACTGTCATCAAATCGTCACATTACTGTCAATTCATTGTAATAAACATCAGAGATACTCTTCTCATTCGTATTAAAGATGCCACTAGCAACCCATACCGGCATCATAAACTCAAAGGTGATATACAGTGATCGATTCAATGGTTCTGACACCCAACATACACATGGTGGCGGGCGCATTAGCTTTGCTGGGGTCAGTATTAGCGCTCCTTGGTACAGGCTGGGCGGCATGGAAGCGACAGAAATTTACAATGTGGGCGCAGCTTAGCCTGATTTTCTTTCAGGTGATCTTAATCATTCAGGTACTGCTGGGGGTTAAACTGCTGGATCAAGGACTTGGCCCCCTACAACTATACATCCATTATCTAGGTGGACTGGCTTCACTGGGCTTCTGCCTGTTGTTTTACTGGCTGCCGATCACTAATGATGTGCTTAAGAGTCGGTTAGCTGCGGGCGTAGCGGCGCTATCAGTAGTCTTCGTCTTGATGACCTTCGTGATCGGCAGCACGTTTGTTCCCGGCGGCGCATAGGCTACATATGACACTATGGCTGAAGGCTGTGGGAAGATAGCGCATCGAGCTGTTCTTCAAATCTACTGATGGGGATAGTGCTCATGGGAAATTACCTCTGGTTGGGGTTTTTTCCATGATGCACTATGAACCGTTTCGCGTTTTATACCCCTGCAAATGGATTTAACGATGTCGTTGGCGAGACGGGCAATGTCCACGCAAATTCCCACGCGGTAGGCGCGCTTAAATCACCCATTTGAGACCAGAGCGTCGAAATTGAGCCATCAGCGGCACTTACAGAGTCCAGCGTGGTGACCGTTGTCCCGCTGGCGTCGGCGCTGTTTTGCAGCAGTAGATAGCCGCCGGGTGCGCCGCGAAGCTGCGTGTATCCGCTGATGCTCTGCAATTCGCTGACGATGCCAGCGCGATCCAGCGCCACCCATCGCGCCGGAACAGCCGCATCCAGCGCACGTTGAGGGTCGTATGGCGCCATCAATTGAATAGCGATACGCGCACCGTCGTCAATATAACGGGCATCAATTAATGTCCATGCCGGTTCGGCAAAAATTACCCGTTCCCCGCCGCCGTCACGCAGCCGTAATACGTTATAACGCGGCACCGGGCCGGATGGCTCGCCAGAGGGGCGCGAAGCATCTTCTGCCAGCCAAGCAATTTCACCGGCAGCGTTCAGGCTGTCTAGTGTGGGCTGCCCCCAAGGATCATCAGGCGTGAGCGCGCCGCTGTCTATTGCCCATGTTAAAGCTGGAACACTGGCGATACCTCCGGCGGCATAGGGCAGCACCCCAAACGTAACCTGTGTACCGCTAAAGCGCCTGACCAGCGGCATGAAGGTATTGCCCGGCGGCATGGTGATGCCAGCGGCATTGGTCATATTCAGCGCCGCCAGCGTGCCACCGCTGGACGGCTCCAAGATCAGCAGTTCCCACGATGATTGTAACTGTGCGGCTTGAATATCGCCGGGGAGTGCGCGCACGATACCAACGGCTAAGAAAGCGCCATCATCGCGCCAAAAAGGACGACAGCCAATAGCAGCCCCCAGATCAAGATCCAGCGTCGTTGTGCTGGCGCTTAAATTACGTACCAGCAATCGCGCGTTGGGCGGCGCAGCGCTGCTGCCATCAGGATTTGCAACCCCGTAATTCACAGGGCAGTAGGCGACAATACTGCCATCATGGGTGAAGCTCATATCGAAGGCGCTGGCGTAGCTGTTTTCGGGGAGGGGCAGAGAGAGCGGTTCACCCGCGCCAACACTATTAACAGGCAGCAACCGGCTGGTGATTGCATCATATAAATAGGCAATGACTGGCGCTTGGGCGGAACTCGGAGCAGCAAACACCAACAGCGTGAGGAATAGTCCAAGAAAAAGTCTATACAGCATCAGGGATCCTTCCCAAAAGCATGTGGGATATAAGGGTTTCAATTTCAACCATGATGAAGCGTAGATAAATTAACGACGGCGACGAAAACGCCGGAGGATAAACCAGTAGGCTAAAAATATAGCTGGAGCGATGCAGCACAACGCTTGCCCTAGAAAGCCGCCCTGCGCCCCCGCAAAATTCCATACCGTAACAATTGTGCCGTTTAGCAGCGTGAGGACGAAATTGATCACCGGAACGACGACATTGTTAAATAGGTTGGTTAGGAAGGTATCTGACTGCTGCGCGGTAGAGTCCGTGATCACAATGGCCGGGGCAACTGTGGGAATAGTACCGGGGACTGCGGTGATTACCACCTGCTGCGCCTGTGGGCCGATTGTAGCCTGACCGGGAGGCAGGGTAGCAGCAGCCTGCACCTGCGCGCTAAATCCACCGCCACCACTGCTGCCGAATGGGACTATATTTTGTGGCTGCCCACTAGAAAACAACGGCGTGATTGAAGGTATAGGCTGCTGCGAAGGGGCAGAAGAGATACCGGCGTTGACGGCCAGCGCAGTTACAAACAGCGCCGCGAACGTGCAGATCAGGATTGTTTTCCGCAGCATTACGCCAGCCTACCTCTCAGCGAAACGTCAGGATCAGGATACATATACCTCAGAAAATACCCTGAAAAGGACATTTACCGCAACTGTTGCGGTGGTTTTACACTGGCAGGTTTTCGGGAGTTTCAGTTATTTTGAACCCCATCACCTGATGGAGAATCTCGGCATTGGCGCGCTGTCTGGTTATTTTTCCTTGATCCACATCCTGATGAATTTGTTTGATCCACGCAATCTGCTTTTGGAAGGCGGCGGTGTTGGCGCTGCGCTGCATGGTAATGGCCGGGTTAGAGGAGGGGTAACGCGCAAAGATTTCCTTCGTCTCGTTTAGAGTTCGCTCACGGCGGGAAACTAATGAGTTTGAGATTCCGGCATAAATGCGATACTCGCAGGTGATTCGGTCAAGGGGGGTGAACGGGAATTTTCTTGAAGCGCGAATCAGATATTCCCAATCCTGAAGGATTTCTAGCTTAGGATCATAGTGGCCGATGCTCTCAACAACGTTCCGATGGATAAGCGCCGAATGAATGACGATGTAATTTAAATAGAGAAGTTCATCTGCGTTGAATTTCCAGGGCGCGGGATAAATACATTGAACAGGAATGAGCCGATCTTCATCTTCCTGCATCAACACCCGCCGATGCTGGCTATAGATGATAGAAGCCTCAGGGTTTTGCTGAATCATTTGCGCGAAAGAGGCTAGGTGATGAGGGTATACGATGTCATCATCATCCAGGTGGATGTAATACTGTCCACGCATCGCCGCTAGAGCCGTATTGGTCGCATCACCTGGAGAACGGGGGGCATCATAAGTGATGTATTGAAGCGGGTAAAATGGCTCAAAGGTTTGGATAATAGGCGTAACATCTTCACCGCCATCATTGACGACAATCACCTCATATTGGCAATTGCGCTGCATGGCTAAACTCATCAGCGCGTTATGGAGTTTCTGCGGGCGATTGCGGGTGCGGACAAGCACGCTGATGAGCGGCTTAGAAGCGGCTGTCTCCCTTTGTACCGGCCTGACTTGATTGTGTAAACGCAGCAGCGTTTTATCGGTTGCATATTCGGCAAGCCGGTTGTGGTAGATGATGAAGTTTTTAAATATCAACTCATTGTAATTCAGCTTGTTTTCTGAAAAGGTCTTGCTGCCGTGATGATAAACGAAGGCATTCTGCGCAATTGCCAGTTTCAGGCCAAGCAGGAATATACGCGCCCCAAAATCTTCATCTTCATAGTTGCCAAGACCGTATTGTTGGTCAAAGCCATCAAGAAGCCGAAAAATCACTTTTCGTACGGCGACGCAGAAAAATGCAAGCCGTTCTGGAACAAAAATGACTTCTTTATTGTTCTGAATCTGGCGTGCATAGCCCTCTGCTTCGTCTGGTTTCAGATCTTTTGCGTCCAGCGCAATCTGCGCGCCTTCGCCAACACAGTTGGTTAAGGGGCTGCATACACCGATAGAATCATCGGCGCGCATGGATTCAATCAAATGTTGAATGCTGCCTTTTGTGAACAGCACATCACTGTTGGAGAGCAGAAAAAACTCCCCTCTTCCATAGCGAGACCCGATATTCATGCCCATGCCATAGCCGGCATTATCGCTAACCTGTAAAAGTGTGATGTTGCGATGGAGTTTAGCGAAACTGCTCAGCCATTCATTGGTTTCAGGAGATGAATTATTATTCACTAAAACGATCTCAAGGCTGATTCCCACTTGAGAAGAAATGAGGCTTTCAAGGCATTGCTTCACATAATTGAGCGCGTTGTATACGGGGATGATCACGGTGACTAACGGCGCGAGCGGCGTTACAGCCTGCGTACAAACAGTGACAGTATACGCGCCAGCAGTGGAGGTTGTATTTTGTTCTACCAATGCAATGGGGACCATATGGAACCGGCGTGTTCCCCGAATCCAGAGCACGCCGCGCCGCATGAATTGGGCAGGCCCTTCTTCACGAAGTGTGCGTACAGCACCGAAAAATACCTGGTTCATTCGATTTAGCATCTGTCAAATTCCCATAAAGAGGGGTGGTTGGGGTCTTTTAAGCCTTAAGATCGAGGGGTGTAGAGAGGCGGGAATGATAGCACAATCCTAAGTCTATAAGGTAGAGTTCATTATTTGAAGCGCATCCTTCAGATTTCTTCTGCTTGACACTCAACGATGCCTCTGCGTATACTTGGCAGCATGAATAAAGGTGTGGTGTTCTCGATGCGAATGTACCGCGTCTCTCCCTGTCAGGGCAGACAACAGTAAGCCGCGCCTATTGCATAATTTGTAAATCGCGAGCCGTCTGTCCCTGACAGGCGGCTTTTTTGTTGTTAAAACGCGCAACCTCACCCCGTTGCGCTGTACTTAACTCCCTTCTCCGTACACGGTGGGGATTTAGGGGTGAGGTCGGTTTAGCTTACACGGCGAAAGGGAAGCACCCGCAATGAGCAAATACATTCATGTTTCAGTGGCGTGGCCGTATTCTAATGGCGATCTGCATGTTGGGCATCTGGCGGGCGCATACTTGCCAGCAGATATTTTTGCCCGCTATCACCGCCTGAAGGGCAATCAGGTGTTGATGGTGTCTGGCTCTGATGCGCACGGCACGCCAATTTCGGTAGAAGCCGATAAGCGCGGGGTTTCGCCGGTTGAAATTTTCACCAAGTATCATGAGCGCTTCCTGCTCACGCAGCAGAAGATCGGCATCAGCTACGATCTGTTCACGCATACGGACACCGAAAATCATCACCAGATCGCGCAGGAAATTTTCACCTTGCTGTTGGAGCGCGGATTCCTGTATCTGGAGACGCAGGCGCTGCTGTACAGCGAGAAAGAACGCCGTTTCCTGCCGGATCGCTATGTGGAGGGCGAGTGTTATATCTGCCACTACCCGAACGCTCGCGGCGATCAATGTGATAACTGCGGCAATCTACTGGATGCCACGCAGTTGATCACCCCGCACAGCAAGAATGATCCCAGCGATCAACTGATCGTGCGTGAAAGCGAGCATTACTTTCTCGATCTGAGCAAGTTCAGCGGCCAACTGCTGAAATATCTGGACAAACACGAGCATCACTGGCGGCCAAACGTGGTACGCTTCAGCCGGAATTTCATCTCTGAGGGGCTGCGCGGCAGGCCGATCACCCGCGATATTGACTGGGGGATTCCCGTGCCGATAGAAGGCTGGGATAGCAAGCGCCTGTATGTCTGGTTCGATGCGGTCATGGGTTACCTCACCGCCAGCATTGAATGGGCGAAACATACCGATCAGCCGGACGCATGGAAGAACTGGTGGTATAACCCTGACGCTGAAATTTACAACTTCATCGGTAAGGACAATATCCCCTTTCATACCGTCATTTGGCCGGCGGAACTGCTGGGCATTGACGGCATTTATAACGATGCGACGGGCATCAGCCTGCCTTATGATGTGCCGGCCAATGAATTCATGAATATTGAAGGCGCACAGTTCAGCAAAAGCCGCAATTGGGCGATCTGGCTGCCGGATATTCTGGAGCGCTACCAACCGGACGCGATCCGCTATTACGTGGCGGCGACGTTCCCGGAAACCCATGACAGCGATTTTGCGTGGGATGGATTCTTCAACCGCGTGAACGGCGAACTGCTGGCGGCGTGGGGCAATCTGGTCAATCGGATGCTGAGCTTCGCCTACAAGCGTTTTGAGGGCAAAGTGCCAGCTTTTGACACCCTGACGGATGCCGACAAAGCGATGATCGCGCGCTCTGAGGCTGCATTTGAAGAAGTGGGCAGCCTGATCGAGCAGGTGCGCCTGCGCGAAGCCTTGCAAACTGCGATGAGCGTTGTTCGTGAGGCCAACGGTTATTTAGATGGGCGCAAGCCGTGGCAGACGATCAAGGATGATCCGACAGACGCAGCGCGTGCGGTATACGCGATTTTGCGGGTGATCGACAATTTGAATCTCGTGCTGTCGCCGTTCCTGCCATTTTCAGCGCAGGCGGTACATGAATATCTGGGCTATGACGGCCAGTTGTTTGGTGATCAGCATATTGCCACGTATGCCGAAGCTGTGCGCTCTCACAATGCGCTGGTTTATGACGGCAGCGCGGCGATGGGCAAATGGAAGAAGCGGGCGCTGGCGCAGGGGCAGGCGCTGCGCGAGCCGAAGGCGCTGTATACCAAGCTCGATCCTGAGATCGTTGATCAGGAACGGGCGTATCTAGGGGCAGAGCGCGTAGAACACGAGATTTTTGTGTAGATTGCCACCCTAAAGCTGAGGGGCAATTTACAGGCAAGATAGGTTTATGGGGCGGGTGAGAGTGGCCGCCCCGATTTTATTTACGCTTCTGCCGCAGGTTTGCTCATCACCAAAACCGTCCATGTGCCGGATTGAACGGTTTTGCCATCCTGATTGATGATTTTGACTTCCAGCGTGACCATGCCGCCGCCCAAGCGCCGCGCCTCTTTCATCTCGACCACCCCTAAATCTACATGCAGCGTGTCTCCGATGAACACCGGCAGGCTGAATTTCATCTCTAGCCCACGAAAGGCGAGAACCGTGCCTTCCATGAAGCCCAACTGGTAGGCCTGCCCGACGGCATAGCTAAGCGAGAGCATGCCGTGCGCGATGCGCTGCCCCATCGGGTGACTTTTCATATATTCGGCATCGGTGTGCATCGGGTTATAGTCGCCGGTGAGGGCGGCAAAATTGACAATATCGGCTTCGGTGATGGTGCGCCCGCGGGTGCGCATCTTCACGCCGATTTCATAGTCTTCGTAGTACAGCCCCTGCTGGCTGGAGGGTGCAGTCATCATCATGTCCTTTGGTTAACAAGTTTAAGGGATGCCTATTGTAACCCGCGAAGTGCAGCGCGGTCACGGCGTTCAGGCTTTTCTGGCGCTACCATGTATCCTATATCTCCGTTAAGCTAACCATAGACCATAACGGATTGAGAAAGTGACGTAGAAAATGGATTTGTCTGCAATTCGCGCTGATGCTGAACAGACAGCAATATTGGCCGGCGAAATGGCGATGCGCTATTTCCGGCAGCCTATGAATATCGGTACCAAGCGCAATATTCGGGATATGGTGACCGATGGCGATAAAGCTTCAGAGGCGGTGATTCTGCCGCGCCTACGCGAAGCATACCCCCAATTTAGCATCGTGAGCGAAGAAAGCGGGCGTTCAGATGTGCAGGGCGCGGCCTATTTCTGGCACATTGATCCAATTGACGGCACGACCAATTTTGCCGCAGGGCTGCCGCATTTTTCGATCAGTATCGCGCTGGCAGACGCGGAAAATCAGGCGTTAGTCGGCGTGGTTTACGATCCCTGCTACAAAGAATTGTTCAGCGCAGCGCGGGGCATGGGGGCGACGTTGAACGGCGCGCCGATTCAGGTTTCGGGCACGCCAATGCTGGAACAATCGCTGTTGAGCAGCGGCTTTTCGGCAGATCGCAATGGGCGCGAGATCGGCAATTTGAACGTGTGGCATGATATGCTGCTGTACTGCCGCGATCTGCGGCGGTTGGGTTCTGCGGCGCTCGATCTGGCGTATGTGGGCGCGGGGCGTTTGGATGGCTACTGGGAACGCGGCTTGAATTCGTGGGACGTGATGGCTGGAATTTTAGTGGCGCGGGAAGCGGGCGGGCGCGTGAGCGATTACAGCGGCGGAGAAAGCGGCCTGTACAGCGCGGGCGAAATTGTCGCCAGCAACGGACTCATCCATGATGAGATGCTGGCGGTGATTGCGGGGGCGGGAAAATAAAACGGGCGCGGTACACCGCGCCCTACAAGCTTGATCGGAATGTAGATGTAGGGACAAAGCACGCCTTGTCCTGTTTTTTAATTATGGCTCTGACCAGACGATGCCGATTAAATAGGTGAGCGCGGCAGCGCCGTAGCCGATCAGCGCCAGAACGCTGTCGCCGTGCGTGTAAAGCAGCGTGGAGGTGATCAGCATTCCGGCCACCAGCACCGCGCGAGTCGTCTTGCGCTGCTGCATTTCAAGGCGGGATAGCTGGTTTTTCAAGTGCGGCGCGGCCTCAACCTTGAGCTTCAGATCGCCATTTTCCAGCCGCTCTACAAGGCCGCTGTTCATGCCGCCGGCGCGCCCAAATAAGCCGCCAGCAAGACTCGCCAACGCCTGCCCGCCGTTGCCGCTGAACAAGTTTTGCAGAATGGGGGCGTTCATCAAGCCGCCAACCAGCGGGCTGATGGTCGCTTTGCCCGCGCCGTTCGGGGTGGTTGCCAGCTTCATGGCGTAGGGCTGAAGCTCGCTCCACGGGTTGATGGAGGGGTCTAGCGCGGTGGTCATGCCGCTGAGGATGCTGACGGTACGCCCTAGATAGATGAAATCTTGCGGCACTTGAAAGGGCATGGCATAGAGCAGATCGCTAAATTCGCGCCCGATGCCGGCCATGCTGTCGAAGCTCATATCCCGCATTTGCTCCATCGTGCGCCCCCACACCTGATCGAATACGGCGCGGGTGGCTTCCTCCAAGCGATCCGTATCGGCGCCGGGCAGCAAGAATCCAAGTTTAGAATAAGCCTCAATCAGGCCTTTGGCGTCGCGGGTGACGACGGAAGAAATGGTACCCACCAGCCCATCGGCTAACTGCGGGCTGAGTTTTCCGGTCATGCCGAAATCAATGAAGATCAGGTAAAACGGCTTGCCGCCTTCGCTGTTCAGCTTGGCGTACTGTGGTTCGCTGGCGACGTCATCCGGCAGCGGATAGACGAAAAGATTCCCTGGATGCGGATCGGCGTGGAAGAATCGTTCTTCAAAAATCTGCTTCAGGTAGGTATCCAACAGCCGCTTGGCGACGGCTTTACGGCTGATGCCCGCCGCTTCCAGCGCCGCGTAATCATCCAATTTGATGGAGGTGACATCTTCCATCGTCAGCACGCGATCAGAGGAATGCTCGCTGTACACTTTCGGCACATAAACGCCCAGATCGTGCTTGAACATTTCAGCGAAACGCGCCGCATTTTGCGCTTCGTGGCGGTACGAAAGTTCTTCCAGCAGCACGCGCCCAAATTCATGGATCAAGGCGACGGCATCAGCACGGCGGGAGATGAATTTGAAGCGCATGGCAACATGGCCGATCACGTTCATGGCGGCCAGATCGGTATGGCAAATTTCGATGATCTTCGGACGCAGCACTTTGACGACGACTCGTTCGCCGTTATGCAGCTTGGCGCGGTGTACCTGCCCGATAGAAGCCGCGGCCACCGCCGTTTCATCGAATTGAGCGAAACGGGTAGAAATTGCGCCAAGATCGGCTTCGATAATCTCGCGCACTTTCGCCATCGGCACGCCCGGCACTTCATCGCGCAAGCTGGAAAGCTCATTGGTGATCTCTGGCGGCAGAATATCGCTGCGGGTGGAGACAAACTGGCCGGCTTTGATCATCACGCCGCCGGTGCTGATCGCGAATTTGCGAAATTCACGGGCATAACCGGTCCAGCGTTTCATATTGCCGCGCTCTACTCGCGCTGGAGCATACGCCTGCATGAATTTATGCCAGTACAGCAGGCGAATGAACAGTCACGCAAAAAAAGACAGCACGCGCAAATAGCGCCACGCCATCCGTAGGGATGATGGGCGCTGCTGTACAACTTCGGCAACATCTGGAATTGGCGCTGCCGGCAGTTGCGGCGAAGCTTCGACAGCAGGCGCAACTTTGGCCGGCGCTTCAGCTTCCAACACGGCGACGAATTCCGGTTCTTCGGCCTTCAGATCAGGCTTAGCTGCCTGATTCGGGTGTTTTCCGTTCCCGTTCGGGCTGGCGGGTGAATTTGATGTTGAGGGAGGCGCTTTCAAATCGAGCATCGGCAATCTCTAAGTCCCATAGGCTGTAGGGCAGAACGATGTTGCGGCGGTAGGGGCCAACGCGCAGCGTTAGCTCATCCCGCGAACGGTACATATCAAGGTCTTGCTTGTTGGCAAACGGCAGCGGCACGCGCAAGATGAATGCGCCGTCTGCCAGCGATTCGATGCGGTGGGTTTTGCCATCAAACATCTTTTCGGCGGGGCTGCGATCTTTATAAAGCGTCTCGCCAAGCTGGCGCAGCTTGTCTAACCCGCTCACTTCGCCGCCGAATAACGGCGCTTTGAGCAGCGGCAGTTCGCCAAAGGCTTCATCAATGAAGGCGATATTTTCCTGCTGGTTGGCTTTCCACATGGCGAAATACGGATCGGCCACTTCGTCGGGAATGATTCGATTGCAAAGGATCGCATCGGTGGCGTAGCCGTAAAGGTTGAGGTAGGTGTAGGTGCGCTGCGTCTCTTTGATGACCATTCGCTCTGGATTGACGACGAGCCGAATGCTGGCAATTTCGGGATCGGTGAGCAGATCGCGCACTTTGTCCAGCGTATCGAACAGGGCGCGCACTTCGCCCCATGCGCCGTTATCGGGCATGCTGCTGCCCCGCCCAACCAGCCTGTTGATCGGGCGAAGGATGCGGGTTGCGCCTTCCGCGAAGCCGATCAGCTTCTCAAACCACCAGCGGGTGACATCCGGCAGGCTGAGCAAGCGCAGGGTTTCGGCGGTAGGGGCGGCATCCACCACCAGCACGTCAAAATCGCCGCGCTCTACGTAGGTATTGATCCATAACAGATGCGCGCCTTCTTCCAGCCCCGGCAGGATCGTCACTTCTTCAGCGACAATTTCATCGACGCCTTTTCTGGTGAACATGCCAGAAAGATAGGTTTGGATGCGCCCCCAATATTTATCCATCGAGTAGCGGGTATCCACTTCCTGCGCCCAGAGGTTGGGGTAAATTTCAATCGGCTCCGGGCCGATCTCTTTTTCCAGCGAATCGCCGAGGCTGTGCGCGGTGTCGGTGCTGATGACGATGGTTTTCAGTCCCATTTCGGCGCAGCGCAGCGCGGTGGCGGCGGAAATACTGGTCTTGCCAACGCCGCCTTTTCCGGTATGAACAATAATGCGCATATCTGTTGGTTATCTTTCTGAACGGCGCGCAGGGCATCAGCCGATTGCGCGAATGTTCACAATTATTATACACAGGGGGTAGAGGTAACCTTTTTTCTGGTCTAAGCCTATATACGCAAAATGAGAGGGTTTCGGTGCAAGAATCGAGAGCGTGGGGGAGATAGGCGTCTACCCCTTCATTGCGCGGCGCTGGAGTTCCCGTTACGATTTGAGGCAGTCTAAGTAAGATACGTATACAGGAAGAACTTCATTGACTGATCCCAAACGCGCCGCAAATTCACGGTATCAAATCGTGGTCAATCTCAGCTTGCGCCATGACATTAAATCGGTATTGGATATTGGCTGCCGTGACTGTGTTTTGCGTGATGCGCTGAACGATGAACCAGAAACGATGGGCATCAGCTATACGGGTGTAGATATCGTTCAAAACGACGCGGGCACGGTGGATTATCTTGGCGATGCAGCGCAGGGGCTGCCGTTTAACGATGGGCAGTATGAATTGGTTGCCGGGTTGGATGTGCTGGAACACATTGATGATTTTCAGAAGGCGCTGGATGAATTTGAACGGGTGGCATCGCGCTGCGTGGTGGTGGCGCTTCCAAACATGGCGCATGTGATGTTTCGCGGGCGCTTTTTGCTACATGGGCGTTTAAACAGCAAATACGATTTGAAATACGGCTACGGGCTAGATCGGCATCGCTGGCTGATGCTTCTGCCCCAAACCAATCGCTACTTTGAGGCGTATAGCGCGGATCGCGGCCTTCAGCTAGAACGGGCATATCTTTCTTTGGGCGGGCGGTTTCTACCCAAAATTGAGCGTGTCCTGAAATGGCTGCGTTTCCCCGAAAGCTGGTACGTGTTCACTGTGGTTTACATCATGGCGAAACCGTCGGCAGAGAAAACTTAACTTGACGGCGTATCTACAAAGCTGGCGTCGTTTTCTACGGCGTGAATTTCGATGATCTGCCGCGTTGGAAAGTGACCGATGACGGCATCACGGTTGGCCTGTGATGAGACGCGGGCGACCACGATATCGCTGTCCAGATAGGGGCTGGTGAAGGCCATCAACTCGCCGTAACTGCGCCAGCGCACGTTATCGCCGCTGACCAGCACCAGCAGATCGCGGCCTGGCTCGCGTCTGGCTTCCACCGCATCCACTAACTCACGGTTGATCAGGTTGAAGCCGTGCAGCACGCTCACCCGCGGCAGGCTGTAATTAAAGAAGCTCAAAGCCAGCAAAACCGCGAAACCAGCATAGACGATATAGTAATATTTCAGTCGTTGAATCAGCCATGCCAGCGGCAGCGCTGAAAGCATGGCGAGGCTGAATAATGCTTCAAAGTAATAGCGGGTGGAATAGCGCTGAGAGCCGATCCAGTAGGTGAGCTGCACGATGATCAGCGAGAGGGCAACCGCGGCCAGCAGCCATGTCCAAATCGCTATTCTCTCGCGTAAAACCAGCAGCGGCGCGCACAGCCACAGCAGCAGCCCAAAAATGTTGACCCACGCAAATGCGGGAACGCGGGTAAGCGCCCCCTCATTCATTAAAAATGGCAGCGCCAGCCAGCCCAAACCCAGCGCCAGCCATAAGAACATGAGCAGCGAACGCTCTTTATAGACCACGATGAAGGCGAAAGGCAGCAAGACCCAGCTTAAGCCGGTGGCTGGATAGTAGTCGGCCTGATTCACGAAATGATCGGTTAAATCGGCGCGTACTTGCCCTGTATCATCGCGCAGCGGTTGAAGCTGCCAGCCAAAAAGATCGGCGGCGGTGAGCGAAAGGTCAAAACGCATATGGCGCACGCCTTTTTCCAGCGTGTGACCATGACGGCCGTAGCCTTCGCCAAAGCCCACGCGGTCATATGACCAGACGAAGGTATAAAGGTTGGCCTGTGGATCACCAGTCGCCTGATAGTTGTACAGCGGGACGATCAGCGCCAGCAGAATCGTCATGGCGCTTAAGGCCATCAGCGGCGCAAGGAGTCGGGGCAGCAGATTTCGCTGGATACGCAAGGCGCGTAGCAGGCATACCCCGCTCCACGCGATGATTGGCACGGCGACGGCCAGCGCAGTTGCGGGGCGGGTGATGAAGACCATGCCTAGTGCGAAGCCAGCCAATGCGCCCCACGAGAGAGCAGGGCGCAGCGCGGGTTTCAGGCTTCCCTGACCTTCGCCGTGTGCGGTGAGGCGGCCAAACCATAAATCTAACCGCCAGTAGGCATATAAGAACAGCCCGACCCAGAATAAAGCGGCGCTGTGCCCCATCAGGCTGGCGTTCAGCAAGATAGCCATCGGTGAAAAGGCGATCAGCGCGGCGGTGATCAGGCCGGTATCTTCGCTTTTGAAGATTTCGCGCGCAGCACGGTAGGCCAATGCCACCGAAAGCGCAGCGAAGAAGGCATTGATGATCCAGGGCGCTCCGGCGATCACGCCGGCAGCCAGTTGGAGGGGGTAGCCGGGCGTATATTTCCCGAAGCGCAGCCCGTTTTGATCTACGACGAAGGGCTGCCAGTAGGCGGCTGAAGGCTCAGGCGAAGGGATCACGAAATGGCCGCCAGCGATCACGCGGGCTTCAAATAAGTAGGCCAGCTCATCTTCTAAGTGTGGCAGGCGCTCAAACACCGTCCAACTCAACACGACGCTGAGCGCAAAGCTGAAAAGTGCCAGCGCCGCGACAATTGCGCGCGCTGTACCGGGAGGAATGCGGGAAGTTTTCATCACAGAGGGGATTATACTCTTGAAAGACGGGTTAGTGATTAGTGAGCCATGCCGGGGAAATTTTCGCCTGCGGCATGTGCAAAATGGTATATAGGCGCTGCGCCTCTGTCCATGCCGCCGCCGCTTCATCTGCCTGCCCCAACATCGCTAGATGCTGGCTGTCTACGGCCAGCGCTTCGGCTAGCAGTCGCCGCGATTCTGTGCGCCGCGCCAGCGCGATTGCCCCGGATAGATCGGCATCCTGCGGGCGGTTATCTTTCATCGCCAGCGCCGACTGCGCGATTTGGATACGCATCTGAAGATCGTTATTTTTGAGCGTTTCGTTGGCGGCAGCGGCCTGTTTCAGCAGGTCATCGGCGCGGGATATCTCATTCAGATGCAGGGCTGTAGCAGCGGCGTTAATCTGAATGGACGCCTTCCAGTAAGGGGCATTCAACGCTTCTATCATAGATAGCGCGAGGGTGTAGAAGGTCTCTGCCCGTTGAAACTCGTTTGAGGCATCGTAGGCTAATGCGAGATTGCCGGTCTGGATGGCCTGATGCAGCGACATAGTTGCTTGCTCGCTGAGCTTGATGGCCCGTTCCAGCACCGAAATGGCGCGGCGGGGGCGGCCAACGATCACCAGAAACCAGCCATAATTTCCGCCGCGGGTGCTTTCCGCCGCACGATCCCCAAATTTGGCGGCGATGGCGATGGCCTCATTGAAGAACGCATCAGCACTTTCGGCATCGCCAGATTCGGCATAAGCCGTCGCGGCATTGGAAAGCACTACGCCGCGTGTTTCTAGCTCATGCTCTCCCAACTTGCTCAGCAGCATTAGGGCAGATTCATACTCTTTTAAGGCGCGGGTATACTGCTCCATCTCACGGCGGGCGCTGCCAATATCGCAATACAGGCGCGTGGCTAGGGCGTAAGCATTTTGGGCTTCGCACACCGGAATTGCTGCTGACCATGCGTTGATTGCCGCCTGTGTTTGCCCGGCTTTGTACAGGGACAGCCCTAGATCGCGGCGCGCTAATGCGTCGTCCAGTGTGCCAGCACGACCGGCGATGATGCCGTTGAACTGTTCGATGGAGTCGCTTACTGCGCCGGTTTCAGCGAGTGCCGCCGCATAATGCCGCCGCACTTCTGGCAGCGCATTGTTGACTACGGCGGCGGCCTGCAAATAGGGCAGCGCTTCGCTGTTTTGGCCGCTGGCGCGTAACGCTAAGCCGAGGATGCCCTGTGCATTTACTAGCGCATCAGAATCTTCTCTCCGCTGCGCTATAGAAAAAGCTTTATCTGCTAATTCGCGAGCGCTCTTTATTTCGCGCAGGGCTAAGTGGGTGCGCGCTCCCGCGCACAAGGCATTGACGTAAAGAGAAGAAGGTTGATCTTCATCAAATAATTTCAGTGCGCGCTGCTGGTGCGTTTGCGCGTCAAAAAAGCGGCCTTCCTGAAATGCGCGTTCACCTAGTTTTAGTGACCAGCGGCGCACACGCAGTTTGTCCTGAATATGATCAGCAAGTTCTAGTGCCTTGCCTAGATACCCTGCCCCTTCGCCTTCCTGCCCGCTTTCGATCAGAGCTGTGCCAAATATGCCGCTGAAATAGGCGTAATAGTCTGGTTCGCCGCTGGCGTTCAATATAGGCAGCGTCTCGCGCAGCAGTTTCACCGCGTAGACGGCGTTTCCTTCAAGTAGGAAGATTTCGGCGCTGTGGGCGACGGCCAGCGCCGCCAGTGAATTATTTGCTGCTGAATACGCTAGTGTTTTGGCCGCCTCAAAATTGTCATCAGCAGCTGTCAGATCGCCGGAGGATTGAGCAAGGATACCTGCTGCAATTCGCCAGTATGCGCCAGAGCTTCCAGTGCCGCCGGAAACCTTTACCAGTTCAACGGCGACGCGGGCATCATCTAATCTTCCGGAATCTACCAGCGTCTCCACTTTGAGGCCGCCGATGCGCGCGCGCTCAATGAGGGTAGCCGCACTCTCCTGCGCCTCATCAAATAGGATGATGGCCTGATCGGTTTGCGCGGCGCGTTTTGCGTTCATAGCAGCTTGAATAACCGGAGCATTAGGTGCAAACTCAGGAAAGGGGGCAGGCCGCAGCAGCGATGTCAGTTGGTCACGCCAGTTCATGGAAGTCGAGGGTCTCTTTAGATCGCCGCCCAATTCAACCACAAAGCGGCGTGCAAACAAAATACGCGAAAGCGAAGAACTTGGGAATTATGACGAATTGTGGAGGGAAAATAAAAAAGCGG
>DAOTUZ010000186.1:0-3449 GCA_034437295.1 Anaerolineae bacterium
CCGGCATGTGATGCGCTGGCGGGGGCGCGGTGAGGTTTTTCCCGCCGGACGCGGCATGAGCTGCCCCTACGAGGAAAATTTTTACTGATAGGGGCGACTCATGCGCCGGTTGATTTCGGGGGATCTACTAGATCGCTGGGATGCCGATGTTAAACTTAGTAGAGCAACCGTAGTTTGTTTGTGGGTGAAAAACACGCCGAATTTGCAGGGTTGCTGCGGGTTATGGCTTCAAAACGATGTATTATGTTGCGTGAATCTAAATAGTTGAGCCGGAAGATTATGGCACAGGCCGCTAAAGTTAAATTTCGCAAGCAGGTTCGCAGTTTCGCCTTCGTTTGGGCGGGGCTGACGTTCATTATGGCTGCCGCCGCATTCATCGCCGTGTATATCTCGTTTGGCCCACTTGCTGGCAGCCCAACTTCTAATGTGGCGCTGCACAGCGTGTCTTTGCCTACCGAAATGGCGGCCAGTAATACCGCCGCTACCCTACAACCAACGACTGCGGCGATTGTGCCGACGGCTGCGCAGGCCGCTGAAGCGGTGGTGGCGCAGGCCAATACGCCGCTAGTGCCGGCGACGACGCGCCCGCTGGACGTGGATCATTTTGAAATGGGAACACAGGTGCAGGTCAGTTATGACCGCATGGACGAATGGACGAACGTCGCCGCGAATCAACTTGGCGTGCCGTGGGTGAAGATGCAGGTACGCTGGGAAAATATGGAAACCGCGCCGGGGCAATATGACTGGTTTGAAACCGATACCTTCCTGCCTTCAGCACACGCGCAGGGGATGAACGTGCTGGTATCTGTGGTGACTGCGCCGGAATGGGCGCGTGAGCCGGGCGTGGATGTGAGCCAACATGGGCCGCCTGCCGACTATGCGGATTACGTGAATTTTGTGACCGCGATGGTGGAACGCTATCCGGGTATGATTCAGGCGGTTGAGGTTTGGAACGAGCAGAATTTAGATCGTGAGTGGACGAGCGTGAACGGCCTGAGCGCCGAAAATTACGTGGAACTGCTGCGCCAGACGTATAACGGGGTTAAAGCGATTGATCCGAATATCATCATGGTCAGCGGCGCGCTTTCACCGACTGGCGTGAGCGATGGCGTGATGGCGTGGGATGATTTTGTGTATATGGATCAGATGATCGCCGCCGGTATGCTGGAGGTGGCGGACTGCATCGGCGCGCATCACAACGGCTATAACATCAGCCCGACGGTGCGTTGGGATCAGGTGGAAAATGACCCGACGGCGAGTTTTAGAGGGCCGTTTGATAACCCGCATCACAGTTGGAGCTTTCGCAGCACGCTGGAAACGTACATCAACAAGGTGCGGATGGCGGGTGGAAATCAAGATTTGTGCGTGACGGAATTTGGATGGGCGACAGCAGACGGGCTGGCGGGCGTGCCGCAGGGTTTAGACTTTGCCTACGACAACACCGAAGCTGAGCAGGCGCAGTTCACGGTTGAGGCGCTGAATTGGATGTCTGAACTAGGCGATGTGCGGCTGGCCTTCTTATGGAATCTGAATTACGGGCCGCAGGCGGGCTGGTCTCCCGATAACGAAAATGTGTCGTATTCTCTGATCGGCCCAAATTTTGATTTCCGCGAAGCTTTTGATGCTGCGCGTGATTGGAACGCTGCCTACGAACAGCAGTTTGAAACCTAAGTAGGCGCGATGACTGATGTTTCGGCGCGCACGTTTGAGCTTCAGAGCGCGACAGTTGAAAAACCTGCGGTTGTTCGCATCTTGATCCATGCCGCCCGCTGGATGGTGTTGTCAGTCGGCGTTGTGCTGCTGCTGACGGTGCCGATGTCCTTCAGCGATCCGTTCATGGGCTTTATGGTGACGGAACCGCCATTTACTCCCTTAACCTACAGCATTCAAACCTTCTTATGGTGGGATACCGGATCGGCGGGGCTGCACATGGATTGGGTGCAGCGGATGGCCTTCAGCCATGTGAAGCAGACGTTTGCATGGAAGGATATTCAGCCAGAACGCGATGTGTGGCATTTTGAGCGCGCCGATCAACTGCTGGCGGAGCTTGAAACTAAGAATTTACAGGTGATTGCAAGACTGACGGACGCGCCGCATTGGGCGCATCCAAGCCTGGCGGAATACCCTGATGAGATCGTGGATGTGCCGCCGGATGATGTGCGAGATTTTGCGGTATTTTGCGGCACGCTGGCACGCCGGTATGCCGGGCGGATCGATGCTTATCAAGTTTGGAACGAGCCGAATTTAGCCCGTGAATGGGGCGGGCGAACGCCAGATGCCAGCGGCTATGTGGCGCTGCTTGCGGCGTGCAGCGGGGCGATTCGGGCGGCTGATCCGGAGGCGATCATCATTTCGGCGGGCTTAGCGCCAACCGGGAATTATGATACGAATGCCCTGCCTGATGATGTGTATCTCCAGCAAATGTATGATCACGGCTTCCAGCAGTATGTGGATGTGGTGGGCGCGCACGCGCCGGGCTATTCACCGCCAGCGGTGCCGCCAGAAGATGGCGTAGGGGGCTATCGTTTTTTTACTTTTCGCCGCCCTGAAGATTTGCGCCGGATTATGGTGCGTAATGGAGATGCTGCGCGGCAGATGGCGATTCTGGAAACGGGTTATACGACTGACCCGATACACGAATCAATGGCATGGTTCGCCGTGAGCGAGCCAGATCAGGCGCGTTATATGGTTGAGGCGTATGCCTTTGCCGCTGAACACTGGCGGCCCTGGGTGGGGCTGATGAGCGCGATCTATATTGCTGATACCCAGTGGATGCCCGAAAATGAGGAATATTGGTGGGCAGTAACCACGCCAGAAGGGTATACTCGCCCTGCTTATATTGAACTGGCGAACATGGCGAAATTTTGCGGCGATCACACGCTGCCGCCGCGTGCGCCTGACAGCGCTGAGGCTTTAGGTCTTGCCCCCGTCTATCCTTGCAGTTAGCTATTTCTTGCATTTGCTGGCAACCGTCATCTGGATCGGCGGTCTTGCTATCTTATCGGGGCTGGTGATTCCGGCGGCGCGAAAATCGCTGGTCGAAAACCCGCAGACGGCCGCGTTTTATGCAGGGCTGCGCAAGCGTTTTTACCCGCTGGTTAACCTGAGCCTAGTGGTGCTGCTGATCACTGGCATCGCGCAGATGTCGGCAGATGAACACTATGAGGGTGTGCTACAATTCTCCAACGATTGGAGCGTGGCGCTGCTGTTGAAGCATATCGCCTTTGTGGGGATGGTGGTCTGCGGCCTAGCGATGCAATATCTGGTTGCGCCAGCGTTAGAACGGGCCACGCTGCTTGCGGCGCATGGCAAAGGCGATGCTGCGGAAATGGAGCGCCTGCGCCGCCGTGAAAACCGATTGGCGTGGCTGACATTGGGGATCGGCATTTTGGTGCTAGCATTTACGGCATGGGCGACGGCATTGTAGGGCGCTCATCGCAATTCTGACC
>DAOTUZ010000187.1:0-6546 GCA_034437295.1 Anaerolineae bacterium
GATAGAAAAACGCGCTCAGATTGTCTGAGCGCGTTTTTATTTGACTAGTCAAAGGGGTGACGTTCAGCTTTGTGTTTAGGCCGATCCATGCGCTTTTGGGGTGGCCGCAAGCGAAAGACGCTGCTGCCAATTGAACGGCTTGCCCGTAGCAGCGCACGCCGCCATGCAGCTAGCCGATAGATTAACTGCCGGCGCTGGCGGTTGATGAAACTGGGTGAACCCGGCGTAACTTCCGGCGAACCCCACTGTACAACCATAGATGCCCACGTCAGGCCTCCGCCGAAGCCAACGAAAGCGATGTAGTCATTGGCCTGTATGCGTCCTTGCTGAATGGCCTCGCATAATGCAATTGGAATGGAGGCGGCAGAAGTATTGCCGTAGCGATCAATATTGCTCATAAATAGCGATTCGCTAATTTTAAGGCTGCGGGCGGCGGAATGTAAAATACGTGCATTCGCCTGATGGGGCACAATGAGTTTGACATCAGCCAGCGTGATCCCGGCTTGCTGTGCAGCTTGTGTCAGGCTGTCAGCGATGACCCGCGTCGCAAATTTGAATACTTCGCCGCCGTTCATGTGCATCTTGCCGAATTTATGCCCGTTGCTAATTTCGGTTACCCCATCAATATCATAGCTGCCAACTGAGGGGATACCCAGTAGGTCGCCGCCGGTGCCATCTGAACGCAGTACCGCGGAAAGGACACCGCCTTCTATATTGCTGGCCTTCAAGACCACCGCGCCCGCGCCGTCGCCAAAGAGGATGCAGGTTGATCGATCATTCCAATCCATCACCCGGCTCATCGTTTCCGCGCCAAGTACTAGGACAGTGCGAGTACTGCCAGAGCGAATGGCCTGAGCCGCCATATGTACTCCGTACACGAAACCGGAACAGGCGGCGCTTAAATCGAATGCGCCAGCATTATTTGCGCCTAACCACGATTGTATGAGACTAGCGGCACTGGGGAAAATATGTTCGGGGGTAGAGGTCGCGCAGATGATTAGATCAAGCTCAGTAGGCAGCACATCGGCTACTTCGAGCGCCCGTTGAGCGGCTTTTAATCCAAGAGTAGCTGTTGATTCACTCGCGCTGGCAATGCGCCGTTCGCGGATACCCGTGCGCGCTTGAATCCACTCATCGCTGGTTTCCACGATAGCGGAAATGTCATCATTCGTCATGACAGTTTCAGGAACTGCCATACCCCAGCCGACGATATGGGCGTATTGAGCGGGCGTCATGTGCGCACCGTTCGTTGTGCGCGCATGTTGCGCCGCGGTCTTAGTTGTGTCCATTCGCTTTGTACTTGCCGAATATCAGCACTGCATTGTGACCGCCAAAACCGAAGGAATTACTCATTGCAATATCAATATTGCGCGGAACACCCACATTTGGCGTGTAATTAAGATCGCACTGGGGATCCTGATTCTCAAGATTGATGGTTGGTGGCACGAAGCTATTTCGCATCGCCATAATCGTAAACACGGCCTCAACCGAACCGCCGGCGCCCATAAGGTGGCCGGTCATAGACTTTGTTGAGCTGATCGGAATTTCATAGGCGGTTTCACCAAGCGCCCTTTTCATAGCAAGTGTCTCTGATACGTCGTTCAGCGGCGTGCTAGTGCCGTGGGCGTTGATGTAGTGAATGCTTTCTGGAGACAGCCCCGCATCTTCCAGCGCTAGAATCATCGCTTCTGCGGCGCTTTCCCCGGTGTCCAGCGGCGCAGTAACATGATAGGCGTCGGAGGTTTGCCCGTAACCGAGGATTTCGGCATAAATCTTAGCGCCACGGGCCAAAGCATGATTCAGTTCTTCCAGAATCAGAACGGCTGAACCCTCACCGATGACAAAACCATCTCGATCCACATCAAACGGTCGTGAGGCATGTTCGGGATCATCGTTACGGCGGCTGATAGCGGTCATGTTGTTGAAACTGGCAATTGCCAGTTCAACCAACCCGGCTTCACTGCTGCCAGCGATAGCAGCATCAATCTGCCCTTTACGAATCATTTCTGTTGCATGGCCGATACAGTCATTGCCAGTTGCGCATGCCGTCGAAATGGCAAAGTTTGGCCCGCGAACGCCATATGTCATAGAAATTTTAGCGGCGGGGGAGTCTGGAAGCATCATCGGCACCAACAGTGGGCTGACGAATTTTGCGCCTTTGGCGAGATAATCTCTTATTCCCTCAAACAGCGTGGTGATGCCCCCGATGCCGGAGCCGACGAGTACACCAATGCGATAACGGTTCTCATCGGTGACGGCTAAGCCGGAATCTTTCCATGCTTGCTCGGCGGCGTACAACCCCATTTGCGTTACCCGGTCAGTGCGGCGCGCTTCGCGGCGCCCAAGATATGCTTCAGGATCAAAATCTTTGACCTCACCGCCGAAATGGTTTTCGAGGTGGGTGGTATCAAACCGCTGAATAGTGCGAATGCCGGTATTTCCTGCGGCAATATTCGCCCATGCTTCTTCAACATTATTTCCGGTTGGGCAGATAATGCCCATTCCAGTGACTACGACGCGACGTGGCTCCACATTTCCCTCCAGACAACGGCTGTATTCGCTGCCAGTAATGTTTTCATGACCATATAAGCGTAGCAAAAGCTGCTACTTTCACAAGGTTTAACACTTTTCTGCTATCAGGGTTACTCCGCAAGCCCGCTGTGCTATAATTCCCGCACTTCAAGGGTACCCGAATATATGATACTGGTTACAGGCGGCACCGGGTTTATTGGTCGGCATCTGGTGAAGGGATTGATGGCGGCAGATTACCCTGTTCGCGTGCTGTTAAATGAATCTCGTGTAAAACAACTTGATAAATATTTTTCAACCCCGCCCGAAGTTATTACGGGAACGGTATTGGATGACGAATCACTATTTCGTGCCGTTTCTGGGGCACAGGTGATCATTCATCTTGAAAATGCGATGTGGTGGGGTCGGCGGCGCGATCTTGAGCGAATTGAATTGGCAGGGGCGCGCAAGCTGATTACTGCTGCACGTGCTGCGCGAGTTGGGCGTATTGTGTTTGTGAGTCAGCTAGGCGCAGCGCCTGCTTCAGCATATGCGCTGTTACGTTATAAGGGTCTGGTTGAAGAAGCGATCAAGAGCAGCGGTATTGCGTATACTATCATCCGTTCCGGATTGGTTTTTGGGCCGGAAGATGCGTTCTTTAACCACATTGCGATGCAGCTTCGAACCAACCCCTTCTTCTTTTTGATGCCGGGTCGCGGTGAAGTGGTGCTGCATCCTCTCTACATTGGCGATCTAATTAGCGCGCTGCTAGGCACGTTACAGAGTATTGACACTGTAGATCGCGTTATTGAGATTGGCGGGCCAGAATATATCACGCTCGAAGATTTGATCCGGACAATTATGCGGGTTTCCGGTGCAGGAAGGCCAATTATCGGCGTGCCTCCGTATTTGCTGCGCTGGATGACGGCGCTCTATAGCCGCCTACTACCGCGCGCCTTGATTACTCAGCAGTGGATGGATATTCTGGCTTCAAATCGTACTGCGCGGATCGGTAACCTTTCGCAGTATTTTAATATTCGCCCGAAGCGGTTGGAAGATACGTTGATCACCTATATGCGGGGGCGAAATTATGGACGGGAAATCTGGCGTAATACATTTCGCCGCCATCCGCGCGTGATTTAAAATAGTCCTTGCAACTGAACACAGCCTAACGGGGGTGGCTGAATGGCAGAGCTTAATCTACAGATCAGACCGCTTTTTCAGCTAGATGAACTTGATCAAGTCGTAGAATTACAGCATACATACTGGGGTAACGATGAAGAAGCTGTGATCCCCGCACACATGCTGTTTTCCATTGCTCATCATGGTGGGCATGTGCTGACTGCTTTTGATAATGAGAAGGCTGTTGGCGTTTTAGTCGGATTTCTCGGCACTAGCATGGAGGATTCGCGCCGTCCGGCGATGGCAAACTTGCAGATCGTTTCCAAACGCATGGTGGTGCTGCTTGAATACCGGGGTCAGGGCATTGGTTACAGGTTGAAACGGGCGCAGCGTGAACTGGCGATTAAACAGGGAATCCGGTTGGTGGAATGGACGTTTGATCCGCTGCTATCTCTTAATGCTCAGTTGAATGTACGTAAGCTGGGGGTTACCTGCCCGACCTATCTTGAAGATTATTACGGCACTAAAGAACGTGGAGGGCTGACCACCCTAGGAACTTCTGACCGCCTGTTGGCGGAATGGTGGGTGACCAATCGGCGAGTGGAAGAAAGGTTATTTGGTGCGCGTGCAGACTTAACACTGGGCCAGTACCTTGAGGCCGAAACGCCCGTTTTGAACCCGACGACCCGTTCAAGTGATGGTGTCGTAATGCCTGCTGCTGATGATACTGTACCGGTTACGCTGACTAAGACTCTGGCGTTGTTAGAGATTCCCCACAATTTTTCCGACATCGTTCAGCGGAATCCGGCATTAGCTGTACGCTGGCGTGAACATACACGCATGACTTTCAAGCGTATGTTCACACTTGGGTATATCGTCACCGACTTCTTGCACGAGAAGTATGACGGCCGTGACCGATGCTTCTATGTGCTTAGCTATCAAGGCCCACAGTTTGAAACTGTGAATTTGAATTAAGAACACCAGTTAGGAAATCTATCATGCAATCTATCACCGTCAAGTCAATTGAGCAGTTTTCTATCGCAATGCCGTTTGTCGAAAAGCTGCGTACCAGCTTTGGTGAAGAACCCTTCAAGACCGCTGTGCTTATTAAGCTCATTACCGATGATGGGCTTGTAGGGTGGGGTGAAGCGCCGGTTGAAATACATCCTGGATATAGCTCGGAAACGATGGGTACAGCCGATCATGTGCTTCGTGAATTTCTGATTCCGGCATTATTGGGCCAAACAGTGCAGTCGCCTACGGATGTTCCAGCATTATTGAGTCATACCCGCGGCCATCCACTGGCGAAACACAGCCTTGAACAGGCGGTTTGGGATGTATGGTCACAGGCAAACAACCTCTCGATTGCGCAGGCATTTTCCCGTCATTTGCCAGCAGGCAATGAGGGGCGCGGTGCGGCGAAGGTTGGCGTGAGTATTGGGATTAAACCAACAATTGATGAGACAATCGCCGTCATTCGCAAACGTTTGGGCGAAGGCTATGCGCGCATCAAGCTGAAGATTATGCCTGGTTGGGATGTGGAATTGGCGCGTGCGGTGCGTGCGCAGTTTCCAGATATTCTGCTGATGCTGGATGCGAACAGCGCTTACACGCTGGCTGATGCTGAACATTTGAAGCAGGTTGACGATCTAAATCTGCTGATGCTGGAACAACCGCTTGGCTATTTTGATATTTATGAACATAGCAAGTTGCAACCGCAGTTAAAGACTTCGATTTGCCTTGACGAGAGTATTCACTCGGCGGATGATGCGCGGCTAGCATTTGAGCTTGGGGCATGCCGAATTATCAACCTGAAGCCATCGCGGGTGAGTGGTTTCACCGAAAGCCTTGAAATTTATAAGGTCTGTGTTGAACGCGGCGCTCCGTTGTGGATCGGGGGCATGATGGAGACTGGCATCGGGCGCGCGGCAAATGCTGCTTTTGCCTCGCTGCCCGGCGTGACGCTGCCCTGCGATATTTCGGCCACGAATCGCTACTTTGTCACCGATTTGACTGAACCGCCGTTTGAGCTTCAACCGGATAGCACCCTGCGTGTGCCGATGGGGGCGGGGTTGGGTGTACAGGTTTTAGAAGCGCGTGTAGCGGAAGCGGAAGCGCTCTGGCAGCGAGAATACCCATATTCAACATAAGACTGGTATTCAGCCGGGGGAATTATTTAGGAATTATTCCGGTTTAGCGTGAGTTTTCTGCGAACGAGAAATCGAATTTTATCAATCTTGTGAGGCATCGGGGGGATTATGGCGCTGCAAAATACCAGAGTCGCCTTCATCGGCAGCGGCGTAATGGCTGAAGCCATGATGAAGGGACTCGTCAGTCAGGAGCTTTTGACCGGCGATCAGATTATCGCATCTGATCCGCGCCGCGAGCGTGGTCATGAACTGGTTGCCCGCTATGGCGTCAATTTTACTCAGAATAATGCTGAAGCGGCACAGAATGCTGAAATCATCGTGCTGTCAACCAAACCACAGGTCGTTGCTGATGTGGCGAAATCGGTCAATGGCAATGCTAGTGACGCAAAGCTGATTTTGAGCATTCTGGCGGGTGTGCGCATTAGTACCCTGAGCAGCAGTTTTGATAACGCCAATGTCGTCCGTTCAATGCCTAATACCCCCGCCCAGATCGGGCAGGGTATCACCGTTTGGACGGCGACCCGTAATGTGCCGGAAGCAGGGCGCGAACAGGCGCGGATGATGCTGCGTGCGCTAGGCGAAGAAATTTATGTAGAAGATGAGAAGTTTCTCGATATGGCTACTGCGTTGAGCGGCAGCGGACCAGCTTACGTATTTCTGTTCATGGAAGCGTTAATTGATGCCGGAGTACACCTCGGTTTTTCGCGGCGCGATGCCGAACAACTCGTGCTGCAAACGGTGCGCGGATCGGTTGATTATGCCATGC
>DAOTUZ010000188.1:0-3872 GCA_034437295.1 Anaerolineae bacterium
CCAATCAATGACCACGCCCAACCCGCGCATAATGTCTGCCAGTACCCGCACATCGCCAATATCAGGCATGTTGTGCAGAACCACCGGCTGATCGGTCAGCAAGCAGGCCGGCAGCATCTTCAAGGCTGCGTTTTTATTACCGCCAACCGTAATTTCGCCATTTAGGGGGTGACCACCTTCAATCACAAATTGCTGCATTAAGAGGCCTTTATCTGTATTTTCACAGGATCGCCCGCCGCCACATTCAAATATTGCGCGGCGTTACCATCACGTATCGCAATCTCCAAAAACCCTTCGCTGCCAACCAGCGCGCCGGCCTGCCCCACAGAAAAAGCCGCGTAGGTTCGGTTAAGCGGCGCAATCAGCCGATCCCCTATTTCAACCGTCAGCGATTGCGCGTTGAGCATTACAAGTTCTTTTTGCGTCCCAAAAGCTGGCTCTAACAGCAGCTTATCCTGTTCAATCCAGCGCAGTCTGCCGATAGACGTGACGATATTTCCGAAGCCGTCAATATCCCACACATTTCCTGAGATGATATTCCCCGAAGCTGCACATTCAGGCAAGCGCAGTTGAACTAGATCATCCACGCCGCCCCCCATCTCCGAAATCGGAACGCCGCGTGCCAGATGGGCCGCCGCCGGCGCAAATATATCACGCCCATGAAACGTTGAGCTAACCCGTGAAAGCTGATACTGCGCGTTGGTCAGCTCAACCGCATTCGGGTGTTCGCCCGGTGCGCCAGCAAGTACATAGCTCAACAACCCATTATCCGGCGTGACAAATATTTTCCCCTGATGCTGTACCACAACCGCCCGCCGCGATGAACCAACGCCGGGATCCACCACAGAGACGAATACCGTGCCTTCAGGGAAATAGGCATAGGCGTTATACAAGATATAGGCGGCTCTGTGAATATTCTGCGGCGGAACAGCATGGGTAATATCCACGATCTGCGCTTGCGGGCAAATTCCCAAGATCACGCCTTTCATCGCCGCAACATAGTGATCTTGAACGCCAAAATCGGTGAGCAGCGCAATCACCGGAAATGAAGCCATCTCTTCGCTAAAACCCCGTTTGACAAGCCATTTTCAACAAATTATACTTCTCTCGTTATCACTTACCCAGAGATGCGCATGCTTACCCTACATCATCACCATCATTCTATCTCTCCAATCAAGCTGGTGCTGGCCTGCGCATAGTGCATGTTCATCATGAATTTGTCTTTGCAGTCCCCGCCCGGCGCGGGGATTTTTATTTGTTGGGAGAGCCGATGTGTTAGCAGTCATAGACTATGGCGCCGGAAATTTAAGAAGCGTCATTCACGCCTTAAATTATCTCGGCGCGGGTAATTTGCGCGTCGCGCAAACATCGCGTGACTTACGTGGGGCGACAAAAATCATCCTGCCCGGCGTTGGCGCATTCGGCGCTGGCATGAAGCAGTTGCGCGAGCGCGATCTAGCCAACCCTATTCGCAGCGCCGTATTTGCAGGCACGCCCTATCTTGGTATCTGCCTTGGCATGCAGTTTCTATTTGACAGCAGCGACGAGATGGGCGATCACGCTGGTCTAGGCATCCTGCCGGGGCGCGTCACTCGTTTCACCGATCAAGCCGGCCTCAAAGTGCCGCATATCGGCTGGAATCAACTTCAACTTTCCAAACCATCCGCGCTCACAAGCGGCATTCCAAATGCAGACTATGCTTTTTTCGTACATAGCTACTACTGTATTCCCGACAATCCGGCAGATGCGCTCATCACCACCGATTATGGCATATCCTTCACTTCCGGCGTGCAGCGCGATCATATCTACGGGGTGCAGTTCCACCCTGAAAAAAGTCAGCGCACGGGATTGCAGATTCTCAAAAACTTTCTGGAGCTAGAATGATGATCATCTACCCCGCCATTGATCTAAAACAGGGCGAAGTCGTGCGTTTGCGAGAAGGGAATCTAAATGCGATTTCCTATTTCAGCAGCGATCCCGTCGAAACCGCGCGGCGCTGGATTGCTCAAGGCGCTGAATGGCTGCACGTCGTCAATTTGGATGGCGCGTTTGGCGAACAATCCGCCAACCTGACCGTGTTAAAAAATATCGCGCAGTTGGGTATCCCCGTACAGTTCGGCGGCGGCGTTCGCTCCATCGCAGCAGCACAGCAAGCATTCCAGCACGGCGCATCCAGAGTCGTCATCGGCACAGCCGCCATTGAACAGCCCGATCTGGTGATTGAATTACTGAATCTAAGCGGCGCTGAAAGCCTGACCATCGGGCTGGACGCGCGCGATGGCAAGGTTGCAACCCGCGGCTGGCAAAACCTAAGCGACAAAACCCCGGCAGAACTTGGGCGCGAAATGGCGGCGTTAGGCGTAAAGCATGCGCTTTTCACCGATGTCTCTAAAGACGGGCGCTTAGAAGGCTCTGCCGTACAAGAGACTATCGCCCTGTCAGAGGCAACCGGATTAAGCGTCATCGCCTCTGGCGGCGTCACCACTGAAGCCGAGATTCTTGAATTAGCCAACAGCCGCAAAGTGGCCGGCGCAGTGATCGGCATGGCGTTGTATGAAGGGCGAATAAGCCTTGAAGCCGCATTGAAATCTGCGAAAGGACTTGGCTAAAATGCTCGCAAAACGGGTTATTCCCTGCCTGGATGTGCTGAACGGGCGCGTTGTAAAAGGCGTGAATTTTGTAGATCTCCGCGATGCTGGCGATCCTGTGGAACAAGCGGCGGTTTATGACCGCGAAGGCGCTGATGAACTGGTCTTTCTAGACATCACCGCCTCGCACGAAAACCGCCAAACCACGCTTGAGATGGTGCGCAGCATCGCAGATACTATTTTCATCCCGTTCTGCGTGGGCGGCGGCATCCGCACTATTGACGATATTCGAGCGACACTTCTTGCTGGCGCAGACAAAATCTCCATCAACAGCGCCGCCATACGCAGCCCCGATCTGATCGATCAGGGCGCGTGGGGGTTTGGCAGCCAATGTGTCGTCGTCGCCATTGATCCCAAGTGGCAGAATGGGCGTTGGGAAGTATTCATCAACGGCGGGCGCGTGCCCACCGGCAAAGATGCGCTAGAATGGGCGAAAGAAGTTGAAAGCCGCGGCGCTGGCGAAATTCTACTCACGAGCATGGATCGCGACGGCACAAAAGCTGGCTACAATCTAGAGCTTACCGCCGCCGTTGCCAGCGCCGTTTCAATACCAGTCATTGCCTCCGGTGGCGCCGGCGCAAAAGAGCATTTTCTAGACGCCCTCACACAAGGTAAGGCCGATGCGGTGCTGGCAGCCAGCCTATTTCACTACAATGAGCTGCGAATCGGTGAGCTAAAACAGTATCTCGCTGATCAGGGCGTGCCGATCCGCCTGCACGGGTGGGAAACACTGTGAATCTAGAACTTTTGAAGTGGGACGAATCAGGCCTCATTCCAGCGGTAGTGCAAGACGCGGCCACCCTTCAAGTGCTGACGCTGGCCTATATGAACCGCGAATCCCTTGAGCGCAGCTTGGAAATTGGCGAAACTGTGTTCTGGAGCCGAAGCCGTCAGGAACTGTGGCACAAGGGCGAAACTTCTGGCAACGTACAGAAAATTTGTGAAATTCGTATTGACTGTGACGGGGATGCTATTCTCTTACTGGTAGAACCTGCGGGTGCGGCTTGCCACACTGGCGAAACAAGCTGTTTTTACCGCGCACTCGATGAGGTGATTGAACTTGACTGAATTTCTAAACACGCTCGAAAGCATCATTCAGGATCGCAAAAATAACCCTACGCCGGACAGCTACACCAACCAGCTTTTTTCGGCGGGTATAGCGCGAATCGCCCAGAAAGTGGGTGAAGAAGGCGTAGAAGTTGCCGTCGCCGCGCTGGCGCAGTC
>DAOTUZ010000189.1:0-7356 GCA_034437295.1 Anaerolineae bacterium
CACCTGCTTCAGCGTTGCCGAAAACACAATGTTCGGCACCTGCTTCCACAGCCGCGAGTATTCAATCTCAACAGCCTTTGCATCCGGGTCTTGATCCGCTGTCGGCCAGTAACCGTTCATCAATTCATACAGCCGCCGGCCATAAAGATGATAGTCAACCTCTTTTTCCTGTTCATTGAAATAGCGGTGAAATTCCTCATCCACGAGATTCCATTCAAGGCTGCCATTTGCATCTTCCATGTAGCCATCCAGCGAAATACTCATCGTAAATACCACTTTGCGCCGGTTTTGTGCGTTGGAATCGGTCATAAGCCGCTGCTCCTCACATTGCAAGATAGGCCCTTCTTATCAAGAATAGTAGCCCATATGTTCTAGATACTCAACAAATTCTACTAAAACCTCGCCAGAAACCTACAGAATCTTTCGTTACAGATCGTTTCAATAAGCTGTGAATTTAGACATTGCGTCATAGCAACCATGGGGTTAACGGGCGGCGTGGAAATAGGTAAGCGTTGTACTTTAAACTGAGCTTCAGTTGAGTCTTTGAGGATAAGCATAATGTTTGTTGTATGTAATCGCGTCAGCATTCACCCCGATCACGCGCCTCACTTTGAGGCTATGTTCATGAGCCGCGCACGCAAAGTAGACCAGATGCCTGGATTCATCAGCTTTCAACTGCTCAAGCCGATGAAAGCGAGCGATGGCTATATGGTGATGGTCACATGGGAAACTAAAGAAAATTACCATGCATGGTTAAAATCCGAGTCTTTCCATCAAGGCCATTCGCGCACCGGTTCCCTACCCGAAGGCACAATGACCACCCCGCAAACCATTGAATTGTATGAATTACTGGAGCATACAACGGCTGAATTTAGTTAGCTATTCTCTACCTAGCGCCATCAGAAAAGCCACCAGATCTTCAATATCCTGTGCGCTTAAATCCTGCGCGAAATGAGGATACATAATATTGCGAAATCCGGGGGCAAGATGCGCGCTAGGGTCAACGATGCTCTGGCGAATATAAGCTGGAGCATCCATCCCCGTTACCCGTGTTGCCGCCACCTGCGCAATCTCCGCAAGATTAGGGCCGATGCTGAAGGCAAAGCCGCCGCTCGTAATTTGATGGCAAGAAATGCACGGCGGCGCAACGCCCGCACCTTCGTGGAAAACACTTTCCCCGTGAGTAGGATCGCCAACTGCTGCTGACGGTGTGGGTAGATATGCTAATACAACATAAAGCTGATCTGCGACACATCCGGTCAGCATAAGCGTAAGCAAAAAGCCTGATGCAATCTTGATGATGGTTTTCATGGCTTAGGCGAAAAAAGGGCGGGGCATTTTTCGGCCCCGCCCGCTAAACAACGGATGCAATTCCTAAACCTCAACTCTGACAACCCCGCCGGGCATACCGGGAACAAAGGCAATCGTGCCATAGCTGATATACAGCGCGCCATCTGGCCCCATCGCCAGGCCAAAAGGCGTGATCAAGCCGCCTGCCACTACAGTATTACCTTCAGCAGATACAGCCACTACGTCACCGGGGCCAGGCCCCTGATCGCCAAACAGGAATAATTCAGTAGCATACAAGGTGTCGCCAGCCAGCAGAATATCAGTTACACCAGTTAAGCCAGCGAACGTTTCTACCAGTTCGCCATTTGACCAGTGTTCAACCCTGCCCGCCCCCGGCGCAATCCCCGCGCCCAAAAAGCCCACATATACATCGCCATTTTCGGCCACTTCTACAGAAGTCGGCACCGAATTATCCGGCCACGTTTGCACTACGGCCAGTCCATCTGCTTCCGTCCAACTGTACAGCGTGTTAGCACCGGCATCAGCGATCAACATCGTGCCATCAGCAGTCCAGGCAATATCTGAAACATTGCTGTCAATTTCGTTGCCATCAGGGTTATTCTGAACTTCAAAGTCCCACATGCTGATGATCCGCCGCGGGAATCCAGTCCCCCAATCCAACTCAACAATGGTGTTCGCGAAGGGATTGTACGGGCCTGCCTGCGTATACAGCACCCACAACGAACCGCCATTAGGAATAGCGCGGTATACGCCCACGGTTTCACTTGGCATCGCAAAGCTGGCGATACCTTGCAGCAGCGTAGAAACGCTCCCGTCAGGGGCAACGCTAATCACTGAACCGGATAAGCCGGCGCTAATTTCGCCGGGTTCAGTTTGCTCCGGGCCAGCCATCAACAGCGTATCGCTGCCGCCGCTGCCAGCCACTGCCACCAGCAAATTACCATCAATATCAAAAGCAATTCCACGCGGCGCGAAAATATCTCCTATAACCGCTTCTCCAGGAAGCGGCGGCATTTCGCCCTCTTGAGCAGAGACTACCCCAACCAGCAGCAGCCCCATAAGCAGTAACGCAGCAATACAAAGGGTTTTCTTGAGCTTTGACATGATGATCCCTTATATTTATATTGCGCAATATTACGCTTAGTCACAATAGTACAATTCGTATTTTGGCGCAACTAGCCATCAGCCTATTAGCCACACCACGCCCGAATCAACCCCTCATAAACCGCCGCGCAGCGAAACACGCTGTCCAAATCCACATATTCCACCGCCGCATGCGCGCCTTCGCCGCTTGGCCCATAAATCACAGTGGGAATACCGGCGCTGCCAAGAACCGCGCTGTCCATCCACGCCCACATGCCGGTATACGGCGGTTCGGCGCCGGTTTCGTCAACCACGGCTTTATGCAGCGCTGCCACAATCGGGGCATCACGCCGAATTTCATAGCCGGGGCGAAATAAATCTACGGCCACTTCAGCATGAAACGCCGGATCATCTTTATGCTGTCGGGCTATTGCCCTCTCCCATAGATTTATCGCGTCAACGCCGGCTTCATCGGGCAGCAGGCGATGTTCCACCTTCAATTCACAAGCGTCGGGGTACGTACTCCAGCCTAAGCCGCCTTTAATTCTGCTGGCATGTACGCTAGGGCGTCCTAGCAATGGATGATCTTTGCGGCCGAGCGTTTCACCTTCAAACGTTTCCAGATCGGCAATCAGCCTGCCCATATGGGCAATCGCATCCACGCCTTCAGTATATAAACTCCCATGCGCCGCCCGCCCTGTCGTCGTCAGTGTAAGCCACGCAAAGCCCTTATGCGCGATCACAATATCGTTGTCAGTCGGCTCTACCAGAATTGCCGCGTCTGCGCTGATTCCTTCTGCGACAAACGCATCCATCCCAATGCTGGCATATTCTTCATCGCAAACAAAGCCAAGAATCACGTCGCCCGCTGGTTGATAGCCGTCGGCTTTCAACGCCGCCATCGCGCCAAGAATCGCGGCTAGCCCGCCTTTCATATCATAGCCGCCGCGCCCATACAGCCGGCTGCCTTCAATCCGCCCATCAAACGGATCGCCAAGCATATTCTCAATGCCAACCGTATCCGTATGACCGGTTAGCAGCAGTGATTTTCCATTTCCGCCCCCCCGCCAGTATGCAACCACATTATGGCGATCCGGCGCAGCCTCAAAGATGCGTGCCTCCAGCCCTAGCTCATCACGGCATAATTCCAGCAGCCATGCTGAAATCTCGCCTTCACCCGCGCCCCCCGGCGCTAAATCAGGGTTGATCGAATTGATGGATACCATTTGCTGCAAATAACGGGTGATTAGGGTGTGATCAAGGGGCATAAGAACTCCATTTCAACAATGCGTTATGGGTGGTGAGGCGTCTACTGAAAAATAAGTGATGGGATATTTATCGCTCATTCGCCCGTCACGCATCGCTATTTCTTCTTCTTTGGCATCGCCAGCACATCATCAATGCTGCGCTGAAGCCATGCGGTCAGGCGGGAATCATCATCCCAAATATACGGCGGCACCAGTAAATAAAGCCACGTCCATGAAAGGTTCATCGCTTCCGGCGCCTCTTGCAGCAGGTCAGATTGTGTCGCTTTGGTGAATTTGAGCGCCGGGCCTTCACCCGTCAGCACGAAGAAAATGCGCTCATGCACATAGCCGCCGATCCCGCCAAACATCTGGCGGAAAGCCAAATCCATCTCTGGAGGCGGCACCGGAAAACAATATTCAATCCGCTGAATCGTCATTTTATGCAGCAATTTATCAGCCATAGAATTCCATCAATCCATAAGCGGCGGCCAATACTTGCACTGGATGCAGGCTGTAAGCGCCAGTCGCGCCGGTAATTTGCCAGCGGCAGGTTTCACTGTCACAGATCACCGGCTGATCAGCCCCGATCTCGCGCACCTGCTCAAATAAGGGTTCGCCCACTTTCATCGCAATGTCATATTTTTCAACTTTGACGCCATAAGTTCCGGCAATCCCACAGCAGGCAGCATCGGAAGGGCGCACGCGCAGGCCGGGAATCAGGGCAAACAAGTCCAGCGCGGGTTGGCCGATATGATGTAGTTTCTGCTGGCATGGCGCATGGTATAAGATCATATTCTCCAGCGGCAAAGTGTGAAAATCCGTCTTGAGTTCGCCCCGCTGATGCAAATTCAGCAGAAATTCGCTGATGTCGTAAACCTGCGCGCTCACCAGTTCAAGATTCGGGTGTTCAAGCTGAAGAATTTCGCGGTAATCGCTTTTCAGGCTCAACGTGCAGGACGTGCTAGCGCCAACGATAGGGATGCCTTTACGCGCATACTCTGCCAGCGAATCAAGGTTGCGTATCGCATAAGCGCGCGCGGCTGAAAACTCTCCGTTACTCTGCATCGGCAGCCCGCAGCAGTTTTGCTCTGGCAGCAGCACCTCATAACCGTTATGCGCCAGCACCAGAACAGCCGCCTTTGAAACCGTTGTATCGTAATAATTGCCTGAACAACTGTGAAAGTAAGCGATCTGCCCCCTGTATGGCGCTTTCACCTCTGGCCGATTGCGGGAATACCATTCGCGAAAGCTCTGAAAAGACCAGCGCGGCAGCGGCGCATCACGGTGAATACCGATGATCTTTTCAGTGATGATCCGCACAGGGCGCAGCCCTAGCCCAAAATTCAATACTGGCGCGAATTTATGCCCTAGCTTGCCTAAAAGCTCCGAACGCCCCAACAGGCGATTACGCAGAGGGATATGTTCATCGTAGAGTGCCTCACGGGCGCGTGTATTCATCTCCATGATCTTCACACCGTGCGGGCAAACCAGCGAGCAAACGCCGCACCCAGAGCAGTAATCCACGCTTTTATCCGGCGATTCATCACCCCGCGCCGCAGCATCACGGAAGCGCTGTGCCTGCGGGCCAACGGTTTTCGGGCCGGGAAATAAGTCAGTGACCGGCGCAACTGGGCAGGCAGAAGTACAAATGTTGCACTTCACGCATAAGTCTGCCGTAAAACCTGCCTGCTCATAAGCGGCAAACGGGTTATCATCAAATAATGAAATAGGCTCACGCATTTTATTAACCAATGAATCTATAAGGCAAAGTGTACCTCAGAGAAAAATTTGAACCACAGCCGGCATGGGTTAAGCGCAATCTTCATTCGTTTTCCCCGTGTTCCAGGTTCTGTAGTTCGCCTTATGCTCCGCCCTGTTCTAAGCCCATAATTTTGGGTACACTTTGCATATGTTTGTCGTGCCATAGTGGAGGTTTTTTTCATGGCAACCGATGCGCGCTCATGGTTTTATTCCACCCCAACTGCCCGCCCATTCTTCATCGAAGAGCGCGTAAATCATACGCTGTGGAATAATCGCCTCGCTAATATCTATATGTCATGCACGCAGGCAGAAACGCCGATTCGCATGGTCGGCGCGTGGGCCAACGAAATGCCAGTTGAATTTGAATGGCAGCCCGGCCAATGGTTCATCTTGCGGATGGGCGAAGAAAATAAGGAAATCATCGGCGTGATGCGCCAAATTCTGATGTTCCGCCCGGCATTTGCCTACCGCGACCCTGATAATCGCTTCGTGGTGGAATGGCATACCGACGGCGGCGAAGAGCGCTGGAGAGAATTGCAAGGCATACCGAAGTTTCAAGGGCTGCGTCGCCTTCGCAAACCACAACCGGCGCCAACCCCAGAATCCTAAATTTTAACACTCCCATTAAAAGACCGCTGAAGCGGTCTTTTTTACTGTCCCAATCGCTAACCCCCTAAGCTCACCAGCACAATGCCCATGAAAATGAGTGATATACCCATCCATTGCAGCTTTAGCGGGCGCTCTTTATAGAAAATCCACGCCAGCAGTACCGTCCACGCGCTGAACATAGACGACAGCACAGTGACAATGCTCACCTGCTCCGTGCTTGAGCCGATCATCGCCGCCACAAATGCCGCTGTGTCAATTACCCCCACCGCCAGCAGTATCCGTAGATCGCGTTTGGAAGGCGGGCGCAGGCTTCGTCCCAGCAGTAAGGCCAGCAGTGGCAGGGCAATAACAACTGACCCAAAGCGGGTCGCCGTCACTGAAAAGAGGCTGCCCAAACGGGGGATCACATGAAAGCCCATGAGCCAGAACACAATGCCATAACAAATTGCCGCGCCAATCGCATTTATGACGCCCGGCGGCAGTCGCCAGCCTCTTGGCTGCGAATGGTCATCTATGCCCGTTTTAGAGCTTCTCTCGATAGAGGAAAGCAGCACCCCGCAAAGGCAAATTGCTACACCGATAGCCCGCGCTGCGGTTAACTGTTCACCGCTCAACAGTGAAAGCACTAGCGTGATCGCCGCATAGCTGGCCGCAATCGGGGAAACCACCGCCAGCATCCCCGTCGCAAACGCCTGATAAAGCTGCAATGAGCCGGCGATGCCGATGGCGACAGTCAGGGCGAGCAAAAGTATTGCGGCAGGGTCTATTCTTGCAATACCAACCCGAAGCTCATCAGAAAGAATAGTGACCAGCAGAATGAATAGCAGCCCAAAGAACTGCATATAAAACAAGCTGAGAAAACTGCCGATCCGCCGCGTTGCCCCGCGCACCAGAAAATCGCCCGTACCCCAACCTATCGCCGCAGTTAGCCCAAGAAGAATGCCCACATGATACCTTTGAGACAAAAACAGGGCGCGGAGATACGCCCTGTTTGCGAGATTCACTTATCTTAAAATAGGCCAGCTACCCTAAAAGCAGATACTATACCGCTGTGACTAATATCGGCTTTCCATGAGTAATCACCACGGTATGCTCATACTGCGCGGCAAGCTGCCCATCAGAAGTTTTCAGCGTCCAGCCATCCCGCGCCGTAAAAATACGCCCACTGCCAAACGTCAAAAAGGGTTCAATCGTCATCACCATGCCATCGGTCAAGCGAGTTTTCGCGCGGTTCGTATAATAGTTCGGCACATTACGCGGGTCCTCATGCAGCGCGCGCCCAACCCCATGCCCCCCCAAATCGCGAATGATATGCAAGCCGGATTTATGCGCAACCGATTCTACA
>DAOTUZ010000190.1:0-7423 GCA_034437295.1 Anaerolineae bacterium
CAGTGCCTGAAGCGAAGGCATCATCAACCCGCTGCCAAAGGCGATCAAAATCAAAGAAACGGCGCCTACCAATACAGGCGATTGGAATAGAATTACGGAAAGCATGCCCACCGCCCGGAGCATATCACCGATAACGATCAAGCGGTGTTCGCCAAAACGCTTCAACGCGGGACGCAGCAGCGCGATCTGGGTGATAAACTGCCCGATGCCGATACAGGTCAACATCAAGCCTACACCGAGATTAACCGTTTGTTCGCCCGCTCCCGGAAACAGCTCAACTTCAGCGTAGAGCGCGATAGTTGACTGCAAAACAGCAATGCTGAACTGGGCAGCAAAGCCGATCAGCAGAATGAGCAGCAGTGAGCGATTCCCAACAATTTCTGCAGGTTTCATCTGGGCGCGGCCTTGAACTTTGCGCTCCAGACGTTTCGCCCTAGGCAGCGATTCATCCAGCATGAGCCAGGTGAGTAGTACAGTCACGATGGTTACAGCCGCGCCGATGAAAAATGGCAACCGGTCATTACCAATGGCAGCAATCAAGCCGCCTAACGCAGGCCCCAAGATGTAACCCAGGCCAAAAGCCATAAAGATGATACCTAAGCCCTGCGTGCGCTTCTCTTTAGGTGTGATATCGCTAACGTATGCCTGCGCGACAATCACATTGCCGCCGGTCACGCCGTCGAGGATTCTAGCTAGCAGCAGCAGCGTAAAATCCTGCGCTACAGCCATCATAATGAAACTGATCACCGTACCGATCTGGCTGTAAAGAAGTATGGGAAGGCGACCGTATTTATCCGAAAGCCTGCCGAGAACCGGCGCGGCTAAAAATTGCGCGGCAAAGAAGGCTGCCAGCAACAGCGATATTTGCTCAGGGGAAGCTCCAAAACGGCGTTGGGAATACAGCGGAAGCATCGGCAGTACGATTGTTCCGCCAAGAAAGTTGACAAATACAATGAGAAACAGCACTAAATAGCGCCGCTCGCGGAGAAGTGACATCGTAATGTGAAATGTAGTTTAAGAAAACATTGTTCTCATTCTACGCTTCGCGCTTATGACCAATTATAACCAAGCGAGGCGCTTTCGCTGGTATTGTCATGGAATACATGGATTGGGGAATGTTTTTGATCTTGTGGCAACTTTAGCGATACCGTAGACTTTGTAGCTTGCTTCTAATTTGTCACGTCATCCTGCTCTGAAAGATGAGAGTAGAAAGCCTGTTTGCCTCGTATGCCTGATTTAATGGTGGTTCTGCCCACCTATAACGAGACCGAAAATCTACCTCTAATTACCGAAGCCTTGTTTGCGCTGCCGGTGAATGATCTGAATGTTTTGGTGGTGGATGATAATTCCCCTGATGGTACCGGGCAGCTTGCTGATGAGTTGGCGCAGCAGCATGCTGGACGTTTGCATGTGCTGCATCGCACAGAGAAAAGCGGCCTTGGCCCGGCCTATATTGCCGGTTTCAGACAGGCGATTGCTATGGATGCCGGGCTAATTTTGCAGATGGATGCTGATTTTTCGCATCAGCCCAAATACATCCCTGACATGATCGCCAAAATGAACGAAGGCTACGACATGGTGTGCGGCTCACGCTATGCGAAGGGCGGGAGCGTAGACGAATCATGGAGTTTCTATCGCAAACTGCTGAGTACATTTGCCAATCGCTGGTATGTTCGCGCCATTTTAAACATTCCGATTACCGATGCCACGGCTGGCTTTCGCCTGTGGCGGCGGGAAACGCTGATCGGCGTTGACCTTAGCCGCGTGGAATCTAATGGCTATGTGTTTCAGGTAGAAATGGCTTATATTGCCCATAAATTAGGCTATAAATTGGCTGAAATCCCGATTTACTTCCCGGATCGAAAACGCGGTCAATCGAAGATGGACGTTCGTATTCAACGCGAAGCCGCTGTCGAAACATGGCGTCTGCGTGCGCGGCACGGCCATTTGACGCCGCAAATGCGCAAGTCACTTACCTGATCGAATTATCTGATTAATGGGGCGATATGGCTTCCTACAGCCGCTTTGAGCAAGCGCGCATCAACCAGCTATTAAGCGCTTACTCGCCGCAGGAATCGCCGCGCCTTTCGCTGGATTTCGGGGATTATCTCTCGCTGATCTGGCGGTTGGATCATTGTGCTGAAAAGCCAAAGCGCGCCAGTTATTACCGTGCCTGCCTCTCCGCGCTGGCGCAGGCGCTGGAAATTCAGGATAGTACGCTGCATAAACTGGTCAAAACGACTGAACCCGGCACGATTTATACCCAGATCACCAATCTTCCGTATCGCAGCGGCAGCCGCCTGTTGGATGCGCAGGATCGAAAAGCCGCCATCGCCAAACTCGTTCAGATTCGAGACAGCATTTGTGCGTTGGGGGCAAGTCAAAAAGGTTGGCAGGTAAGCTACCCCGGCGCGGGCATCATGGATGTTGATTTACGCGAGCGCGTTTTTGCAGTGCTATTCACCGCTTTTCAGGGGCAGTTCAGCAGTTTTGCGCGGCTGCTGCTGGTTAGCGATATCGTGCTGGCAAGCTTGCTGATTGGCTACGATGTGGTTCAGGATATTTCGCTGCACGATCTGGTGATACGTTTTGGCTACCCCGATCCCGAAAGTGAACGCGCGCAAAGCGAGTACGACGCAGATGATATATCGCGCCGTATGCCGTCGTGAATAACGCCAACTGCGGACAATCATTTTTATCGGAATTTAGCGGGTGCTAGGCGAAATAAGATGATCTGAGCGCCAGATGATTATTCTTTGCCTACACTAATACACCGCGCTACAATGTTTTTAACTTGCCAGCGCGGCTTTTTGCCACCCTTCCGGCAAGGCGTTGCGGTTAAACTATTAAGTTAGAGGAGATAACCAATGCTTAGAAAAACTGTTGTCTTATTGAGTTTGACTGCGCTGCTGGTTGCGCCAACTATGGCCTTCGCGCAGGATGACATGGTGGTAATGGGGGGTGATCTTGCGGAGGCATGCCCTGCGCCGGCAAACCTTTCGGGGGAAATTCCGGTTGGGGCGCTGTTCACAATCAGCGGCGCGGCATCGGTTTATGGCAGCGTACAGCAGGCCGCGGTACAGATGGCTGTTGACGAGATTAATGAGGCAGGTTTCCTCGGTGACGCCACCATCAATATCCTATTTGAAGATAGCGCCAGCGAAAATGAGCAGGCGATTGCCGCCATGACCAAGCTGGTAGATGAAGACGGCGTGGTCGCGGTCATTGGCCCGACACTTTCCCGCGAAGCCTTCTCGGCAGACCCGATTGCGCAGGAAGCGGGCGTCGTGGTTCTGGGCGTGAGCAATACCGCCAACGGCATTACCGATATGGGCGAGTTTGTTTTCCGCAACAGCTTGCCAGAAGCTAGCGTGATTCCCGGCACCGTTGCAGACACGGTTGCTGAAACGGGCATCACCAGCGCTGGCCTGCTTTATGCCAATGACGATGACTTCACCGTTAGCGGCTTTGAAGTGATGGCCGATGAACTTGCTAACGCAGATGTGGCTATCGTTGGTGAAGAAACATTTGCTACCGGCGATACCGATTTCAACGCTCAGCTGACTAATCTGATCGGCGCAAGCCCGGATGCGATTTTTGTGTCGGCGCTGGCTGCTGAAGCCACCCCGATCATTCAGCAGGCGCGCGCGCTCGGCTTCACCGGCCCTATCGTTGGCGGCAACGGCTTCAACAGCCCCGCAGTTCTGGCACAGACCGGCGAAGACAGCAACGGCCTGATTGTTGGCGCGGCTTGGAACGGCGCCAGCCCGAACGCGCTGAGCGTCGATTTTGTGGAAGCCTTTAGCGAAGCGACGGGCAACCCGCCTGATCAGTTTGCGGCACAGGCCTACACTGGCACATGGTTGATTGCTTCGGCTATTCGCTGTGCAGACTCCGTTGATCGTACCGACATTCGTGATTCACTGGCGGCGCTGCCGGAAATAGATACTCCGCTGGGCTTGTTCACGTTTGATGAAGATCGCAATCCGGTTCACCCATCTATCACCCAGATTGCTCAGGATGGGATTTTTGTGCCGCTGATCAGCGAAGAGGTTTCATCGTCATAGCCGTATTTGATGGGGCGCAGGATCACTGCGCCCCTTTTAACGCTCAAAATCCTGTTAGCACCAATGAAAATATTTCATGAACCTACCACAACAAGTCGTCAATGCCATCTGGTTAGGATCAGTTTACAGCCTGTTTGCGCTGGGCTATGCGCTGGTGTTCAGCGTACTTGGCGTCCTTAATCTTGCGCACAGCGCCGTTTTCACATGGGGAGCATTTATCGCCCTTACGGCGGTACTGTCCTTCTCAATTCCGATCCCACTTGCCGCGCTGATCGGAATGCTGGGCGCGGGCATCATTTCATACCTACTCGAAAAAATTGCCTTTCAGCCATTACGGAAACGGGATGCGCCGCGTATTTCACAGCTTATTTCAAGCATCGGCGCGGCCATTTTTCTGGTTGCGCTGGCTGAGCGCGTCTTTGGCACGACGGTACAGCGTTTTCCTTTAGGCAGCATTCCTAATAATCCGATAGCCGGTTTGCCCTTTAGCGTTACGCCGATTCAGATCATTGTGTTGATCGCGGCGCTTGGGCTGATGATGCTGCTTCAGGCGTTGATCCAGCGCACCAAATTAGGCATGCGCATGCGCGCCGTGGCCTTTAATGCGCGTACTGCGTCGCTGCTAGGCGTGAATGTAAATCGAATTTACGGGATCACCTTCTTCATCGCCGGGGCATTGGCGGGCGCTGCAGGCACGCTCTTCGGATTGGCCTATAACTCTATGGATCCCTCTATGGGCGAGGGCATTGCGCTGAAGGGCTTAACCGTGATCGTGTTAGGCGGCATGGGGAATATCAAAGGCGCGGTGCTAGGCGGGTTCATCGTCGCCGCAATTGAGGTATTCAGTATCGCCTTTTTACGCAGTAATTTCCGCGACGCTATCGTTTATTTGCTGCTGTTCCTGATTCTGCTGGTTCGGCCTCAAGGCTTGATCGGCCAGAAAGAGCAGACTCGGGCATGAACTTTTTCAGCAGTATCGGCATTAGTGAACCTGTATTTCAGTTTATGCTGGTCAATGCTTTGCTGGGATTGAGCGTTTACCTCACGCTGATCACAGGCATGTTTTCGCTGGCGAATGCCGGTTTCATGGCGATTGGCGCATTTACCGGCGCGATATTGACGCAAACTTTCAACATGCCGCTGCTTGTAGGCGTGATTGGCGGGATGATCGCCGGTGGGTTGGTGGCGATTCCCGTTGGCCTGCCGGTGCTGCGCTTACGCGATATTTATCTTGCGATTGCCACCATTGGCTTTGGGGAGATCATCCGCATCTCGCTGCTCAATGTGGATCAAGTGGCATCGTCCATCGTTGGCGAGCGGGTGGTGATCACCGGCGGCGCGCTAGGCATCAAGCAAATTCCGAAAATGACCGAGACATGGCATTTGCTGCTTTTTCTGGCGATTGCTGTTTACTTCATCTGGCGCCTGCAAAAATCGCGCTTTGGCCGCGCTATGGCCGCGGTAAAGCAGGATGAGCGCGCAGCGGCCAACATGGGCGTCAACGTGGTCTATGTCAAAAATGTGGTGTTCATCTTTAGCGCTATGCTGGCCGCTGGCGCGGGTGTGATGAGCGCCCACCTCACGCGCATTATCAGCCCGTCGGATTTCGGATTCAATCAGGCAGTTGATATTCTGGCATTTGCGGTTTTAGGCGGCACGTCAATTGTATTTGGCCCGATTATCGGCGCGTTTCTCTTAACCGCGCTTCCTGAAATCCTGCGTTTCACCAATGAATATCGGGGAATCATCAACGGCGCAATTCTGCTGCTGGTGATTATTTACTTACCGGGTGGGCTGGTCAACCCGGAAGGCTGGCGGCGCACATGGCGTAGGTTTAGGCCGCCCCCCTCTGATGAAGCGACGGTCAACACTGCATAATGCGATAAGATCGGGCTTGCGTACGCTAAGGGTAGCTTCAAAGACGAATTTTAAGCCCCTGCTCGCAGCACTTCCACGCTAAAATCAACTTGGGCGCGATTACCAAAAGCATCGTAGACAACGGCCGTAAACTGCTGTGTGCCAGCGCGGTCAATGCCCACTGTCACGCGGTACGGCCAGCTTTCATCAGCGCCTAAAGGCTGTCCATTCTGGAAAAATTCAACGCGGCTGATGGTGACATTATCTGCTGCCTGCGCTTCTAAGCTGATCTCAGAATCACTGGGGAATCGGTAAACCCGCCCTGGCTCAGCGAGATTTAACGAGATCGTTGGCGCGATATTATCTACTGTGACCTGTACCGCGTCGCTCTCAAAGCGGTTGTCGTCCAGCGTCATCACCAGTCGCAAGCTGTATAAACCTTCTAGCCCGGTGGTATCCCAAACGCCAATCGGCACACCCGGTCTAAATTCTGTTTGCCGACCGCCGATATCAATCCACTGTGTCGGGCTGAATCCCTGCCCATAGCTCAACTGGAAATACTGTAATTGAGCGGTATCCAACTCCGCGTAAATTTCAACTTCCCCGCCAACGTAGCTGTAGGCTTCTGGCTGGATCAAGCGTACAGAGGTAAAAAGTTCTGGCACACTTAAGGTGTCGTATTCCACCGGTTTCATCGGCAAATTGTGCTCGCGCCACCAATCCATTGCCTCATCAGGCGGCACGAAATAGACGCGCTGGGCGACAAGCTCTGGCGCGGTGTTCACCGTTGCCAACTGCCCGGTACGGTCATTGACATCCACCTGCTGCCAATAGGTATCGGTCTGGCGCGGTTGCATACCATCGCGGAAAATTTCCATATAGGCCGGGCATACGCCATTGGGCAGCAGCCCGCTGCGCTCGCAAACTGGCATCTCGATGATTCGATCTGGGTGTTCCAGCATCGAAAGTTCCCAGTTGGCCGCCGGAACTGCATCACGGGTGATGAGATAGTCCATCACCCCGCGCCATACTGTTCCCGCAGCTTCGGTTGTCCATGGTGATAGCGTCATCGGCTGGCGATCTTCGCGGTGCATGTTGACCACCGTCACCAACTGCGGGGTATAGCCTATCGTCCAACTTTCGATATTATCCCCCGCCGGGCCGTTCACAATCGCCGCCGGGCGTCCAATTTCTAGCGGGCTGTTCTGACTAAGCGTTTGCCAGCGGGTTTCAGAATCGGCATAAACATCGTTAATCACATAGGCCAGCGCATCTTCAAGCAGCGGCGTGCAGGTATCCAGCGTATTACAGGTCGCGGCGTTTTCGCTATCATACTGCCAGAGTATGTTCCCTTCACGATCCTGAATCTGCGCTACTGCGACCGGATCGCGCCCACGAAAGCCGCGAGCCACTGGCGGGACTGAAACCCCGCGCATATCGCCCAGAGTCGCAAAGACCGAATAAGCATAGGCTAAATCCAGCGGCGCAACCCTGCCGCC
>DAOTUZ010000191.1:0-3639 GCA_034437295.1 Anaerolineae bacterium
GGTGTTTTCCTTGACCTGCTCTGTAACATCTTCGCGGATGTCTTCGTAGGAATTCTTCTTCAGATATTGTGCCGCTTTTTCCAGATTGATCGCCACTTGGTCAGCGTTCTTAAGGGCAGACTCATCAGCGCCGCCTTCACGTGCTTCACGGCGGATGGTATCGGCGATGTTGTTCAGCCCCTTTACTGCCTCATTTTTCGCATCATCAGCCTTTTTACGCGCCTGCCGTCCAAACTCATTCAACTGCTCATTGACTTGATCGGCGGCGTCATCCATTGTCTGCTTGACGTCCGCAAGCGGTTGTTCTGCTGCCTTTCCATTCACGTTTTTCTCGGCCATAGTCCAATACCTCTAATCAATACGGGTTACAATTAGTATAACGCAAATTATAAGGGGAGTAAACGCCCCCAATTTAGGGGGATGAACTCGCTGTTTACCCTGCAATTGGCGTTATGCTTGGGTGCGAGTCTGGTGTACTGGCAGGCGATTCTACAGGTGCGGGCGTGTTTGAAAGCTGTGCCGCGTTTGGGGACGGCGTCAGCATGGAGAGAAAACTTTGGCGCGTTCCAGCAGGCGCTGGCCCGATGTTTAAGACATCTACAAGCTGATTGATATCATTATTCACAGCAAAACGCACGAGTGTTTCCATCTGGCTTAAGAGCAGCGCCGCCTGTAGGCTGCCAACATCCCCGCGTGCTGCCGCTTCCCGCAGTCCGTCGCTTAGAATGGCCGTCAGCCGCTCAACGATACTGCCGATATTGCCGCCGTTCGCTTCAATCAGGCTGGCTAGTGGCACGCCTTCATCCAATAATCGAAAGGTCTCTTCAATATCGCCTGCGATCTCGTTTGCCACGATCTCGCGAATCGCCCTGAACAACCGCTCAACAATGCCTTCAGTATGGGCTTCAGCCGTGATTTCCGGATCATCGCTCGCAGCTACCGGCGTCACTTCGGCGGTTTGCTGCTCTATATTTTGCAGTTTTATATAGGCGCTCAAAAATGGTATGGCAAAGGTCGCTGCGATGATCGTGATTGCGCTGAAGATTGCTAGCAGCGCCGAACTATGCTTCAGGTCTAACCGTAGAAAGCGCTCAATGGCGAGAGTCAGTAAACTGGCTGCTAACAGCCCGATTGCAGCCCATCGTACAGCCTGATCAACGGAGGGATCCGGTATGTCAGAAATGATATTAGCGATCAGCGCGGCTATGAGCAGCAGCGTCGTCAGAAATGCCAACAGCGCGTTAGCGAAACGCGCTGTCTTGCCGTGCGAGAAGGCTTTTATCAGGTTATTCAGAAGCAGCAGCAGGCCAAAAAATAGGCCAGTTGCAAAAAGGATGACAGGCACAGGCCAACCTGTATTCCATTAGGTCGGGTTTTGAGCGCAAACGATGTTTGCTCAACTCACCCGGGCTTATAAAGTAGATTAACGGCGTTGCGCTGGTATTGCGGCATCAACCACCCTCATTCAGCACCAGCGATCCCGCTTCCTCAAGCTCAACCTCGAAGATTGTAGGCCATAGTTTACCGGTCAGCAGGAATGTGTCACGCTCAGAAATGTAGGCAATGCCGTTCAACACCGCACCGTTATCCATCTGCATACGCACTTCAGCGGGCAGCAGCTGCCGGGCATCAATCAGACCAATCGCCATACCTGTTTCTGGATCAATCTGTACGATGTAATCCTGAAACCAGATATTGGCGTATACACTTCCATCCACGCATTCCAGTTCATTCAAGTTTGTCACTGGCGATCCGAGCAGCGTAACTGGAACGGTTTCTAGCAGCTCAAAAGTTTCCGCATCGCGCTTGAACAGGTTGGGCGAGCCATCGCTCATCCATAAATATTCACCGTCGTAGCACAGCCCCCAACCTTCACCTTCATAGCTATACGTATCCAGCGCCTCAAAGGTGTCAACGTCATATACGAATGCCGTGCCTTCTTGCCACGTAATCTGAATCAGGCGATCTTCTACCAGCGCCAGCCCTTCAGCGAAATATTCATCCTCTAGCGCCGCGCTCTGGATCACATCCCCAGTTTCAAGATCGTTTTCCAGCAGTTGAGATTCGCCGTATTGGCCGACGCTTTGAAACAACCTACCTTCAGACCAAACCAACCCCTGTGTGAAATTTTCTGGATCGCGCGGGTAAGTTTCCAAAACATTGAGGGTGTAGTAGGGAATAGCGATAGATGGATCAAACTCTGAAGTAGATTCAGGGGTTACTTCAGGCGTGGTTTCCTGCGCCAATGCGGCGCTGGAAATGCTCAAAGCCAGAATGAAGCTGATCGCCAAAACCCTGCTTTTCATAATCACCTCACAAGAACTTCCGATTATTGGCCGTTTTAGCCTTAGTAGATCGTGCCACGCCATTATACTCCCGCCCGAATACGGCGGAGAGGGTAGGTTGGCGGCGGTTGCATGCTATAGGCAGGGTGGCGCGCTATAATCTATATCCATGACGGTTGATCATTTTGAGCGGGGAATTTCGCTGCGTGGAGGTGTCTCTGCCCCGTGGCGCGCCTTCTCCGGGCTGACCGGGGCGGAGACAAAAGTACTGCTCATCCCAAACCGGAATCAGAAAAATATTGGAGGTAAAACTTGACCAACAAGCTAGAACTTCAAGCAATTAATGCGATCCGTACCCTCTCCATAGATGCCGTGCAGAAAGCCAACAGCGGCCATCCCGGGCTGCCGATGGGCGCGGCGGCAATGGCATTTACGCTGTGGACGCGGCATTTAAGACATAACCCGCGCGATCCGCATTGGGCAAACCGAGATCGCTTTGTGCTGAGCGCCGGGCATGGCTCGATGTTGTTATACGCTCTGCTTTACCTCACTGGTTATGACGTGACGTTGGATGATCTTAAGAATTTCCGGCAGTGGGGCAGTATTACCCCCGGCCACCCTGAATATGGCCTAACGCCTGGTGTGGAAGCTACGACTGGCCCGTTAGGGCAGGGGACGGCGAATGCGGTGGGCATGGCGCTGGCCGAAGCGTTTCTAGCGCATACCTTCAATCGCCCCGGTTATGAACTGGTCAATCACTACACCTATGCGCTGGTGAGCGATGGCGATCTCATGGAGGGCGTGAGCGGAGAAGCTGCTTCATTGGCTGGAACGTGGGGTTTGGGCAAGCTGATCTATCTCTATGACAGCAACCATATCACCTTAGATGGCAAAGCGGAGATGACCTTCACCGAAGATGTGGCGGCGCGATACCGCGCTTATGGTTGGCATACTGTAGAAGTGGCCGATGGCAACGATGTAGAAGCCCTCAATCAGGCGATCAACGAAGCTAAAGAGGTGACCGCGAGGCCTTCACTCATCACCATACGCACGATTATCGGCTACGGCAGCCCCAATAAAGGTGACAGCCATGAATCGCATGGCTCTCCTTTAGGGGCTGACGAAATCAAACTGGTCAAAGAGTTCTACGGCTGGCCGCAAGAAGATTTCTATGTCCCCGGCGAATCGCTTGAGCTATTCCGTTCGGCAGTTGAAAGCGGTGCGCGGCTTGAAAATGATTGGAACGAGTTACTTTTGAATTACCGTAAGGACTATCCCGATCTGGCCGCGCAGTGGGATCGGGCGATGGCTGGCGAACTGCCAGAAGGTTGGGACAGTGACATTCCAACTTTTG
>DAOTUZ010000192.1:0-9349 GCA_034437295.1 Anaerolineae bacterium
GCCGACATCCAGATCGGTTTCCGCCCCGTCAGCCGTCACATATACTTCACCATGCTGGTAAGGACTCATCGTGCCGGGGTCAACATTTAAGTACGGATCTAGTTTCTGAATCGCAACCTTATAGCCGCGCGCCTTCAAAATGCGCCCGATAGCCGCCGCCGTAACACCCTTGCCAACGGAACTGACTACACCGCCGGTGATGAAGATATATTTGGGATTGGACATCATCCCTGCCCTTTCTCTGTAAACAAAAATGCGGCGGAAAGACCATTCAACTGCCTTCCCGCCGAAAATTCTGCGTAATGACTTAGACTTTCACACGAGCCGTTTTAAATCATCGGCCGTGCGCCGCATATCTAGAAAGATGAGGCCGAGCCGCGCACCTTCTCGAACGAGTGCCGTGAGTACTGCTTCTTCGCCCACAGACATCCAGGGCGCGTAACCACCGTATCCCTTTACGTGTGCCTGTTCCAGCATCCCTCAACCCAATTCTCCAGCAATACGCTCGCCAAGCGAAAGCATTGCGGCAGACATTGCTGATACACGATCTTCTTCTGAACTAGGTGGGAGCGACGATGCAATCGTCGACGCTTACTACTGCCGAGGCTTCAATTTCGGGTGTCGTAGCCTGTAAAGCACGCAGGCGGTCTATCATGAGTTCCGTCCGCGAGTTTGCCATGTCAACACTCCTGACAAGCCACACTAATTATACATTTCGCATCTAAATCGGCAAGACAGCGTAGGCGGCTCGCAGACAAACCAATCTGCACAGACCGGGCAGTTCAGATATACTTAGGCACATCCGTTCACACAGCATTTGATGTAATGACACTATCTCAAGAACAACCCCACGTGAATAACGCCCGTCAAAAACATGTGGAGGTGGTGCAGCAGGTTGCCGAACGCATCGCGCACAGCGTCAGTCAGGTAATTGCGGGCAAACGCAATGAAATTCGCCTCACAATTCTGGGGTTGCTCAGTCAGGGGCATATCCTGATCGAAGATATTCCCGGCGTCGGAAAAACCATGCTGGCAAAATCACTGGCGCGTTCAATCGGTTGCGCCTTCAGCCGCATTCAGTTCACACCGGATATGCTGCCTTCAGATGTGACCGGGGTTTCGCTGTTCAATCAGAAAACCCGTGAGTTTGAGTTTCGTCCCGGCCCGATTATGGCGCAAATTGTGCTGGCCGACGAAATCAACCGCGCCACACCCAAAACACAAGCCGCTTTGCTTGAAGCTATGGAAGAACGGCAGGTCACCGTAGACGGTATTACCTATAACCTACAAGAGCCTTTTCTGCTGTTAGCAACGCAGAATCCAATTGAGTATGAAGGGACGTTCCCGCTGCCAGAAGCCCAACTTGACCGCTTCATGCTGCGCATTCAGTTAGGCTATCCTGCCCTAAACGACGAGATCGCCGTCCTTTCAGCGCAGCAGCATGTTCACCCACTGCAAAACACGTATCAAGTGGTTACCGTACAAGAACTTCTGGCCGCGCAGCAAGGTGTGCGTGAAGTTTATGTAGCCGATGAAATTAAGCGTTACATCGTGGATCTCGTCACCGCCACGCGCCAGCACCCCGATGTTGCCATTGGCGCAAGCCCACGCGGTTCGCTGGCTTTATTCCGAACCTCGCAGGCTCGCGCAGCCATGGCCGGGCGCGAATATGTGATCCCCGACGATGTAAAAGCGCTTGCCGAAGTAACGCTCGCTCACCGTATCATCGTGAACCCTTCAGCGCGCATCAAAGATGTCTCTTCACGGATGATTGTTCAAGATTCGCTCACGGTTACCCCCGTGCCCGGCGCAACGGTTCGATAGCTTTCACACATCTAATGCCTAATCGTCGGAATGCCATTTACACATTCATCATCGTCTGTCTGCTTGGCGGGCTGCTAACCGGACGGGCATTTTTCTTCAGTCTCTCATTTATTCTGGGGGGGCTGTTGCTACTGGCGTTGATCTGGTCATGGTTTGCCGTTGCCCGTATCACAGTAAGCCGCAAAACGCGAACCCGCCGCGCTCAAGTTGGGCGAACCTTGGGCGAAGTATTTCAAGTGCGCAACAAATCTTTCCTTCCAAAATTATGGTTGGAAGTACAGGATTATTCTGATCTTCCCGGTCATCGGGTTTCACAAGTCATTCCGCTGCTTGGCGGGCGAGCGACATACCGCTGGTATGCTGATACCGAATGCATTGTGCGTGGTGAATTTACGCTCGGCCCAATGGGCATTGCCAGTGGCGATCCATTCGGGTTATTCAACAAGGAACGGCGTACCAGCGGCGGCTTACACGTAATCGTGTATCCCCAAACGCTGCCCGTATCTAAATTCGATAGTCCAGCCAATATACTTTCCGGCGGGGAGCCACGCCGCCAGCGATCCCATACCATCACGACCAACGCCGCTGGCGTACGCGAATATGCGCCGGGGGACAGCTTCAATCGCATTCACTGGGCAAGCTCTGCCCGCAAAGATCGGTTGATGGTCAAAGAATTTGAGATTGATCCGCTCACGGATGTCTGGCTTTTGCCCGATTTTTCAGCACATACGCTGATTGAAGCGCCGGGGTTAATTCATGTCAATGGTGATGGCGCTGTCCTGCCCCGCAATGGCTCAATTCCACAAAGCTCTGAAGAGTATACGGTAGTCATTGCAGCATCGCTGGCAAACTATTTTGTCGAACAAAAACGCGCGCTCGGTTTCACAGCCTATGTTCCCCATCGTGAGGTTTATCAGCCCGAACGCGGCCATCGCCAGCTTTTGCATATACTGGAAACCCTTGCTGTTGCCCGCAGTAAGTCGCCCTATACGCTGGCGGAAACAATGTCTCTGGAAACGCCGTATATGTCTCGCGGAACCACGATCATTGCCATTACTGCATCGCTCGATCCAGCATGGATCTTTGAGCTTCAAGTGCTCGCGAAGAAGGGGATGCGCCCGATGGCGATTTTGCTCGATCCAACGACCTTTGGCGGCTATGGTGACGTTGATTCCGTCCGCTCAATGCTGCGTCTGGGTAAGGTACCATCGCTCACAATTAGTTATGGGGATGATCTCTCCGCCGCACTTAGCCAGAATTCAATCTAACTCTTTATTCCCGGAAGCCCCATGACCATATCAATTCCCAAAAATCGCAATACATTCTTGTACTTAACTGTATTTGTCAGCGGTATGGCAACGTTGGCTATTGAAATGAGCGCATCCCGGCTGTTGGGAAGCGTATTTGGCACCAGCAATCTGGTGTGGGCCAACGTGATCGGCTTGATTCTGCTTTATCTCACCGCCGGTTATTTCATCGGCGGGCGTTGGGCAGACCGTTCACCCTACAATCGTACATTTTACGGCATTCTGGTTTGGGGCGCGTTTCTATGCGCGCTCATCCCGCTGCTGTCACGCCCGGTTCTACGCGGCGCTGCTAACGCTTTTGTGAATGCCAACGTGGGCGTCTCTCTCGGCTCGTTTGTTGTGGTGATCATCCTCTTTGCCATTCCGATCACTTTGCTCGGTACAGCTTCACCCTTCGCCATACGCTTGGCGGTTCAAGATGTAGCCACCACCGGACGCATCACCGGGCGCATTAACGGTATCAGCACATTGGGCAGCCTGATTGGCACTTTTCTACCCGTCCTGCTAATCATCCCCGAACTCGGCACATTCGCCACCTTCATCCTCTTCTCTGGCGCGCTCTACCTTGTGGCCTTCATTGGCCTTTTCCGGGAAATCGGCAAACGCGCCCTTCCCTATCTAATCATGCCGTTGATCATTGCTATCCTGTCATGGCTCGTCATGTCTGGCGCTCTGCGCGACCCGTTAGCTAATGCCACGCTGCTCTACGAAGACGAGAGCGCCTATAACTATATTCAGGTACAAGAAGACAATCATGGCAACCGCTATCTGTATTTGAATGAGGGTCAGGGCGTACACAGCCAATGGCATCCAGATATTCTTGAAACCCGCCGCACATGGGACTTCTTCCTAACCGGCCCCTATTTCAACGCGGCGCCTTATTCGCCAGATGATGTGCAGGCCGCGGCAATCATCGGGCTTGCTGCCGGCACCATCGCCCGGCAATACACCCATGTCTATCCGGATATTCCGCTTGACGGCATCGAAATTGATCCGGCAATCATCAAAGCAGGCGAATTATTTTTTGATATGAACCCGTCAGCGATGCCCAATTTAACGGTATATGCGGAAGATGGCCGCTTTGCGCTCAATCACCTCAACCGCCAGTACAGCATGATCGGCATAGACGCCTACCGCCCTCCATACATCCCCTGGCATCTAACCACCGTCCAATTCTTTGAAGAAGTCCGTGATCATCTAACCGAAGATGGCACCGTCGTCGTCAATGTTGGCCGTACTCAGGAAGATCGCCGCCTAGTAGATGCGCTAACCGCGACGCTTCTACAAGTATTTCCATCCGTTCACGCGATGGATGTGCCGCTGTCTTTCAACACTATACTGGTAGCAACCAATCAACCTACAACCGCACAGAATTTACTTGACAACCTGAACGCCCTACCGGCTGATGCTGATTCACTGCTGCGCAGCACATTGGCGCTGGGCGTTGAAACGCTTGTCCCCGTCACTGCCTCAAGCACCATATTCACCGATGACCGCGCACCAGTGGAAACACTGGTTGATTCGCTGGTACTTAACTTTTTACTCGGCGGTGGCGCGGAACAGCTCCAAGGGAATAACTAACGATGGCGTCAAATACTGCCGCAGTATCGCATCCTGACGATGGCATAAAACCCGCAACGCTCTGGGCAGGTCGGCTTGCTCAGTGCATCATCACCCTTCTCTTTCCAATATTGCTGGTACTACTGGCCGTGCGTTTGGTAATGACGCCGCTGTTCTTGCAGGTTGAATATCAACGCTCCGGTTTCCCTGAAGATTATTATGGTTTCTCCACTGAAGATCGCTTGCATTACGGGCCAGTTGCCATCGAATATCTGCTCAGTTCCGCCGATATTTCGCTGCTTTCAGACTTAAGTTTTTCCGGAGGGGGGACGCTCTATAACATCCGCGAGTTAGGCCACATGCGCGATGTTAAAATCGTGACACAGGCCGCCTTTGCATTCGGCCTGTTCGGGGCAGTTCTGTTTGTGCTATGTACGCTCTATTTGTATCGAACGCAGCGCGCTCGGTTGCTTGCCGCAGTTGCGCGCGGCGCATGGCTTACCATCGGGCTGATCGTCGCCATTGTGATCGGCGCAGTTGTGGCATGGGACACCTTCTTCACGGGCTTTCACAATCTTTTCTTCACTAGCGGCACGTGGCAGTTCGCCTACTCAGACACACTCATCCGGTTGTTTCCGGAACAGTTCTGGTTCGACGCGGCCATTGTGATCGGCGCAATTACTTTCGCTGGATCGCTTATCCCGCTTCTGCTCATCTGGCTAATTTCTAGAAATCAGTCTGGCTAAACCGCAGAATTACACTGTAAGATCGTTACATTCTTCATTTTGATGCCTACACTTTTATTGCTATCTTTAATCGCGGAGGGTTGAGTGAATACCGGATCCCGCGTGAGCATTTCTCGATCATTAGCAAAATGGATTACCCCCGGAATCGGCATCAAACGCTGGATTCTGCTGCTGGCGCTTGGCATTTCCATCACCGCCACAGGCTTTGCATTCTTTGTGCTTAATCTTTTCGTCTCGCAAAATACTGTATATCAACTGACCAACTGGTTGCTGCCAGTCATCGCCATTACACTCGGTCTATTTCTGATCAGCATATCACTTTTCGGCTATGCCAAATGGCTGCTAATGCCCTACCGCAAAAACCAAACTACCGGAATCATAGACACGGCCTATACCTATAGCCGGCAGCAAAAAGGGGTGAAGGTAGTAGCCATCGGCGGCGGTACGGGTCTCCCCTCAATTTTGCGCGCGCTGAAGCCTTACACATCAAACATTACCGCCATTGTCACCGTTGCTGACGATGGTGGAAGTTCAGGGAAATTAAGACGCGAATTGGGAGTTCTGCCCCCTGGAGATTTACGCAATAATATCGCTGCGCTGGCTGATGACGAAAGCCTGATGACGCAGTTGTTTCAACACCGTTTTAACCGGGGCGACCTTGGCGGGCATGCCTTCGGCAATCTGTTCATTAGCGCACTTGCCAGCGTTACCGGCAGCCTCGAATCTGCGTTGATCGAAACTGCGCGGGTGTTAAATATTCAGGGTCGGGTGTTTCCGGCAACGATGGATGAAGTTGACCTTGTAGCGCGCGTGTACACTAGTGGTAAAGAAATGACCATACGCGGCGAATCAGCGATCACTGCCGCGCGTGGACGCATCGAAGACATTTATCTCACCCCCAAAGATGTCACAGCCTTCTCTGGAAGTGTAGATGCTATACTCAATGCTGATATTGTCGTGCTTGGTCCCGGCAGTTTATTCACCAGCATTTTGCCTAATCTATTGGTGCCCGGTATTCATAACGCGCTTCAGACAACGCGAGCTTTACGTGTTTACGTGTGTAATATAGCCACCCAACCCGGAGAAACTGAGCATTTTTCCGTCGCAGATCACGTACTGGCGCTTGAGCAATATCTGGGACGCGGTATGATCGAGGTAATTCTGGCGAATAATGCCTATCCAAAGGAAAATGCTGGCAAAAACACTTTTTATGTCATGCCTATTCCGCAAGATCACGAAATTTTGCAGCGTTACGAAGTTTGGATGGCGGATCTTGTGGACGAAGAGCGCCCGTGGCGGCATGACCCGGAAAAATTAGCACAGGTCCTGCTGCAGCACCGTCAGGCAAATAAACAAAACGGCAGCGATCAAAAAGAATTAGATTCTCTGATAAAAACTTAATTCGATGGTATCGCAACCAATAGTAAAGCCTGAAAAAGGAGTAACCCTATGGCTATTCGCGTTGGTATTAACGGTTTTGGTCGCATCGGTCGTCTGGTTTCGCGCGTACTGCGTGAGTATTATCCCGGCGATATTGATATCGTTGCATTCAACGATCTTGGCGACATTGACACAATGGCGCATCTATTCAAGTACGACTCAACCTACGGCCCCTACAAAGGCACAGTTGAGAAGCGTGATGGCGCATTGGTCATTGATGGCGATGAACTGAAAGTGTTCTCGCAGAAAGACCCCGCACTCATTCCGTGGGGAGATGTTGGCGCAGATATTGTGATCGAAAGCACCGGGCGCTTCACCGACCGTGACGGCGCATCCAAGCATTTTCAGGGCGGCGCAAAGAAAGTCATCATCAGCGCCCCCGCAAAAGGTGAAGACATCACCCTTTGCCTTGGCGTTAACGAAGACAAGTATGATCCAGCAGCACACAATATCATCTCCAATGCATCCTGTACCACGAACTGCCTTGCGCCTGCCGCCAAGGTCGTGAACGATAATTTCGGCATCGTTCGCGCGTTGATGACCACCATCCACGCTTACACCAACGATCAAGTATTGCAGGATCAGCCGCACAAAGACCTGCGCCGCGCCCGCGCTGCCGCGCAAAACATCATCCCCACCACCACCGGCGCAGCAAAAGCCGTCGCGCTGGTCATTCCCGAACTCAAAGGTAAATTTGACGGGCTGGCGTTCCGCGTACCTACCCCCACAGTTTCGATTGTGGATTTCGTCGCCGTACTCGAAAAACCGACCACCACCGAAGAACTTTTGGAAGCCATGGATGCCGCTAGCAAAAGCGACCGTCTGAATGGCATTCTCGGCGTGTCTTACGAGCCGCTGGTCTCCAAAGATTTTCAGGGTGACAGCCGTTCCAGCATCATTGACGCTGGTTCAACACAGGTTATGGACGGCACGCTGGCAAAAGTGGTCACTTGGTATGACAACGAGTGGGGTTATTCCTGCCGTACTGCCGACCTGACCAAGCTCATCGGCAGTAAACTCTAGTACGTTTGTAAGCAGTTGAAGCGGCGATTCTTTCGCCGCTTTTCTTTTCTAATCGCAGCAAAGCGAGAAATGTGATGAACAAGAAAACCATCCGTGATGTTGATTTATCCGGCAAACGGGTGCTGGTTCGCGTAGATTTCAATGTGCCTATCGAAGACGGTCAAATTACCGACGATACGCGCATACGCGCAGAAATCCCGAATCTCAAGGCGATTCTGGCTCAAAAACCGCGCGCTGTCATCCTGATGTCCCACTTAGGCCGCCCGAAAGGTGGCCCCGATCCAAAATATTCACTCGCGCCAGTTGCCCCTGAACTTTCCAAACAGCTAGGCGTACCCGTTGCTTTCAGCCCGGCAACCATTGGCGCTGAAGCCGCAGCAGCAGTCAACAGCCTGCCGCAAGGCGGTGTCCTTCTGCTTGAAAATACCCGTTTCTTCCCCGGTGAAGAAAAGAATGATCCCGATTTAGCGAAGCAGTTAGCAGCATTAGGCGATATTTTCGTCAATGATGCTTTCGGTTCCGCGCATCGCGCTCATTCTTCGACTGCTGGCGTAACCGACTACCTACCCGCGGTGGCCGGCTTGCTGATGGAAAAAGAGATCAACTATCTCGCCAGCGCCATCGAAAAACCGGTGCGCCCGTTTGCAGCCATTCTCGGCGGCGCGAAAGTATCCGACAAGATCGCCGTCATTGACGCGCTGCTGAACAAGGTAGATATGCTGATCATCGGCGGCGGCATGGCGAATACATTCCTCAAGGCACAGGGCGTTGACGTGGGCGCTTCACTGGCTGAAAATGACAAACTGGATATTGCCCGTGACTTGCTCAAAAAAGGTGGCGATAAGCTGGTGCTGCCTGTTGATGTCGTACTAGGGGATAAATTTGCCGATGACTCCGCCACACAGGTGGTTGATGTTGGCACACCCATCCCCGAAAATTGGAAAATCTACGATATCGGCCCAAAATCTATCGCGCTGTTCACTGAAAAGCTGAAGCCCTGTAAAACCGTCGTGTGGAACGGGCCGATGGGCGTATTCGAGAAAGCGCCCTTTGCGGAAGGCACCAACGCCATCGCCCGCGTCCTGACCGAACTTTCTGATGCTGGGGCAACCACTATCGTTGGTGGCGGCGATTCGGCAGCGGCAGTTGAGCAGTCAGGACTCGCAGATAAAATCACCCATATCTCCACTGGCGGCGGCGCGAGCCTTGAAATGCTTGAAGGTAAAGCGCTCCCCGGCGTAGATGTGCTGCAAAACAAATAGCAGTCACACCGCGTGGATTATGAAGTTCTTTGAGGGGGCGAGCCACTGGTTCGCCCCCTCTGTATTTTACCTAGCTGAAATGCCGTTGCTTCTCAAAACAACGGCTGCATCCCACTCTCATTTGACGCTGGCGGTGGTGTCAACCCAAGATGCTCATAAGCCAAAGATGTCGCCTCACGCCCCCGCG
>DAOTUZ010000193.1:0-7392 GCA_034437295.1 Anaerolineae bacterium
GGCACGATGGCGCGGGTATGGCCGGGTACATCCGTCATTTTGCCGGCGATGGTGTGGCGGCCAAAACGCTGATCAAGCTCATGCGAAAGGCCGAAGCCAAAACGGAACAGGTCAGGATCAAAATATTCGCTGTGGGTGGTGAAAGGGAGCGCATGCCAATTCAGCGTCCCATTCGCGATGCCGGTTTCGATGCGTCGTTTGAGTTCTGGCGAGCCGACTTCTAAGGCATGATAGATCAGCCATGAGCCGGTCGTCCAGCGAAACCATTGGCTGTCGCTGGATTCACGGGTGCGTTCTGCCAACGATAACGCGCCGGGAATGAATACATCGAGGTATTTCCGAACGACATTTGCAGCGAGATCGGTGAAGCCTACGTCCAGATGAGTCTTAAAGACGACATGGACGGTATGTATTTGGGTCATGCAACCTGTCTCACATTTGGAGATATAGAGGACTGGAAATAGCCCGCACAATATCTGGCGAATCGGCAATTACGATCTGGGTGCGAATATACAGCGCATCGCGGCTCTCTACTGGAATTTCCAAACGCCACGCGGCTTGATCGATCTCATAACGCCCGACGATGCCGCGCGCGGTATAGACTTCAAGCGTGTCCCCGTTCGCGCCACTGGTTTCTACGACAATATTGACGCGGCCATCGTCGCTAACTGGAATAGAATCGCCCATCATCACGCTGCCGGATGATAGTACCAGACGCGGGCCTTGTGGTGACTCGCTGATAAAAACATGACCTTTGCGCAGCGCCCCCAACAGCTTCGCTGGAGACGGCGCGCCTTCGATGTACAGCCACGTGGTCGGCGTGCCGATTTTCGCGTTATGTTCGCGATGATGAAAATGGGCGTCACTGCCCCCTACGGGCGAAATTCGCCGCCCTTGACGCAGCTTCGTTTCCCAATATTCAAGGGAAATGCTGTTAAAAGATAACCATGGGCCATTCCAAACTTCGATACAGTCAAAGTCATCCACATCGGTATACACCCAATCGGGGCCGTGCGGGCGGGGGTGATTGCAGGAAATTAGATAGCCCCTACTGCGCGCTTCAGCCACTGTACCGGCCATTCTTGGCTCGCTCAAAATGCGGAAATCGAGGGATGCATCTGCGCCCCATACATTCCAGTGGCCGCGATAGGTTGTCACCTCAAAGCCGGGAATGAGCATCAACCGAGTAGTCATCGTATTCAATGCGATTAACTGCGAAAGTACATTATGGTCAGTAATCGCCAGAAAATCGAGGCCGAGCAATTCGGCTTTACGCACCACTTCCAGCGGGCTGCCATCGCCATCGCTGTTGAACGTATGGCAGTGCAGTTCCCCCCGATACCAACCATCAGCACTAGCGGGATGGGCAATATCGGTCAGGGGCAGCAATTCTGGTTCGGCGGGTTGTGCGTGAACGGCGCCGGGCGCTATAGTTATGTCTATCTGATAGTCGCACCCCTGAGGCGCAATTTTGTATAAGCCCAAACATAACTGCCAGAAACCGGGCTGAATAGCGCCGGGCATATAGCCGGGCGTGGCTTCGTTCGCGGCGATAAAAAACTGATCGCGGGCGCTGCCACTCCAACCCCGAAAACCGCCGCCTTTGCCAAAGCTGGCGCCCCGCGAATCGAAAATGCCAATATCAACCGTATTACCCCCGGTCAATGTTGGATCTGAGTCTATCGCGCTGCTGTAGCGGTAGGCTACATCAATACGAGCAGTTCCCTCCGGTACTTCAAACGGTAGTTCTAAAAATGACTGAGAATAGCTTTCGTCAAGATGGCCGGACAATGAAAGCTGCAACACATCAGGCATAGACTCTTCATCCAATCAGGAAATACGCTCGCCATCTTCGCCAAAATAGTGCAACCGCGACAGCTCCGGCACCAGCCATACCCGCTCTGGAAGTTCGGGGGGATCATCGCCAAAAACGCGCACCGAAATCAGGTTTTCGCCAACATGCACGAGGATCAGGGTTTCACCGCCCAGCGGCTGAGTTACGTAAACTTTGCCTTCAAGGCCGTTTTCAACAGGCTGGGTGTGAATCGTTAGATGTTCGGGGCGCACGCCAATCACGCTGGCTTTTGAAGCTTGAGCGAAGTTTTCGCTTATGGGGAAAGTATGACCAGCGATGCTCAGGGTGCGCGCGGCTTCATCGGAAACTGCCGACAGCAAATTCATGGGCGGGCTGCCGATGAAGGCGGCCACAAACTGATTGGCGGGTTGACGGTAAATTTCCAACGGCGTGCCGACCTGCATAATCTTGCCGGCGCTCATCACCACGATACGATCAGCCAGCGCCATCGCTTCAGACTGATCATGGGTCACGTAAACGCCGGTCACGCCCACCTCACGCTGCAAATACTTCAGAAACGCGCGCGCTTCTAGACGCAGTTTCGCATCCAGATTACTGAGCGGTTCGTCAAACAAGAATACTTTGGCGCGATGGACGACAGCACGGGCAAGCGCGGTGCGCTGCTGCTGCCCGCCTGAGAGCTGCGAAGGACGACGCTCCAGCAGGTGGCCGATTTGCAATTGGTTGGCAACATCAGTCACCCGTCGGGTAATTTCCGCCTTATTCACACCGCGTACTTTCAGCGGGTAGCCGATATTTTCGCCAATGGTCATGTGCGGATAGAGGGCATAGTCCTGAAAGACCATTGCCACATCACGATCACGGGGCTGACTCATGGTCACATCTTGATCCCCGATGGAAATAACGCCGCTGTCAGGCACCTCCAGCCCGGCAATCATGCGCAGCGTGGTGGTTTTACCGCAACCCGAAGGCCCCAACAGGGCAACAAACTCACCATCTGGCATATCGAGATCAATACCGGCAACAGCCTGCACCGTGCCGAAGGTTTTGACCAGCTTTTGAATTTTGATCGAAGCCATCTAAAACTCCACTCAGGATTTGATTCCGCCGAAAAAGCGGAATCCGTAGCGCCAGTTGATGATCAGATACATAACGAGTACCGGAAGGGTATACAGCACAGCATAGGCAGCAATCAAGGTGATCTGGGGAGAACCTTCTTCGTCATAGAAGCGGTAAAAGGTGACAGAAGCGGGCAATAAATCGGGTGAACGCAGCAGCAGATAGGGCGTCAAAAACGATCCCCAAGCGTTGATCAACACCCAGATACCAACGACCATCAGCCCCGGCCTGATCAGCGGAAAGGTGATGTCTTTGAAAATACGCAGCGGGGATGCGCCCATAACCATCGCCGCTTCTTCATAGCTGCTAGGCACGCCATCTACGAAATCTTGCATAATAAAAATGGCAGACGGCAGCATGCCACCGACCATCACCAGAATCACGCCGATATGGGTATTGATCAGACCAATTTCAAAAATGAGCCGAAAGATTGGCACCATACTGGCAGTGCCAACCACGACCGACGAGAACAAAATCAAGACGTAAGTCCACATCTGCCTGCCGGGCAGACGGCTGCGGGAAAGGCCGAATGCGGCTAGGGCGGCAACAGCAGTGGTGATGAGCATCGTGCCGATGCCAATAATCGGGCTGTTGACCAAGAGGCCGCGCATGGCGATATCGCTGTCTAAGACTTCGCCAAAATTGGAGAGCGAAAGGCTGGTCGGTATTGATGCGGACAATACCGCACGGTCATTAAAGGGGGCAAAGATGAACCATAACAGCGGCAGCAGAAAGATGATGGCGATCACGTAGGCGAGCAGCGTACCCAACACAAAGCGAAAAGTAACGCGGGGTTTCCGCGATCTGGTAGTCATGCGCGCACCTTCCGCGAGCGACTAACCAGCAGGTAGATGCTGGCGATTGCCAGGTTGATTATCATGACGACCATTGCAGCGGCACTACCCTTTCCAAATTCAAAGAAACGCAGCCCGATGCGATAGGTATAGATAGAGATGACATCGGTTTGATAGGATGGCCCACCGCCAGTGAGCAAGAAGGGGGTGAACGTATTGAACGTCCAGAGGGTAATCAAGAGCAGATCGGTCAAGATATAGGGCGTAAGCTGTGGCAGAAGAATATCGCGGAATTTCTGCCAACCGCTGGCGCCGAGCACATCGGCGGTTTCTAGCTGCGACGGGGGAATGGAAGATAAGGCCGATGAGAAAAGCAGCATTGAAAAAGCCGCGCCACGCCACGTATTGAAGAAGATGATGCTGATCATCGGGTGCTTGAACAACCAGTCTGGCCCGGCGATGCCCAACGCATTAAGCAAGTTATTGAGCGTCCCATCAGGGGCGAGATAGGCAAACCAGGCGAAAGCCACCACCACATCGGGGATGATCCACGCCGCAATCGCCAGCGTGAAAACCAATTCCCGCGTGAAGCCGCGCCGATTGTGCAGCAAGACGGCGATGAATAAGCCTAGTACCGCCTGACCGATCAGGCCAGAGCCGATCACAAACTGGGCTGTGAGCAGCAAACTGAAGCCCATTTCGCCGCGCCGCATCCACTGATCGGAATTAAAGAGTGCGGTGTAGTTATCAAAGCCAACAAACTGCGGGTTCACGGCATTCACGCCGACCAGCGTTGTGTTGGTGAAACTCATCTGAAAAATTGAAAAGAATGGATATACGAGAAAGACAGCAATAAAGACGATTGCTGGCGCAAGAAATAATAACCCTACAGGGCGGGACAGCATTCCACGCTGCACAACTCACATCCTATCTCAAAGGCCAGCCGGGCGTGTCAACGACAACACCCGGCTGACAATAGCTATTTTGGCGAAACCTACGCGCGGTTATTCGACAGGAATACGTTCCACATTGTCTTCACCCACCAGCGCGGTGACGGCCTCATCATAGGCAGCCATCGCATCGGCAGGGGTCATCTCGCCGGAAACAACGCGCTCGGTCATCAACTGCGCTTCAGCAGACACACGGTTGTAATCGGGGAGCTGCGGGCGGATGGTGGTAAAGGGCAGCACGTCATCCACAATGGAGGTCATGGTCTCATCGCCAGTGACCGGCACGTCGAGGCGGGCACGAATGCGGGGCTGAATGGCCTGAAGTGCTTCCAGCGATTCCTGGCTGTACATGAAGGACAACAGCGCCCATGCTTCCTGCGGGTGATCGGTGTTGGGGTTGATCACGAAGCCAGTGCCACCGCTGATGGTGACGAAATCTTGACCACGATAGCCGGCACCGGGTTCGATTGCGGGCATCATTGCATAGCTGATCACTTCGTCACGATTCGCCATGGGGAAGTTGCCGGTTTCGGGGGCAATCGGGCCGCGCCACAGATAGTCACCTTCGACCAGCATGGCAATCATGCCCTGGCTGAACGCTTCAAACGAACGATCACGACCATCCTGCGTTAGCTGGTAACGGGGTTCGCCAAGACCTTCGGTCACATAGATGGTTTCGTACAGATTCAGGGTGTTGAGGATAGCCGGGCTGCTGGCGATCCATTTTGAAGTTTCAAAGTCGTAGATATGCTCGCCCGCACCCAGCAGCGCCATCAAGTAGCCTTGCATGGTGGTGGCTTCACCCATCGCAGTACCGGCGTTCAACTGAAGCGGCACGACACCTTCAACATTTTCCTTGATAGTGCGGGCGGCATCCAGAAGTTCTTCCCAGCTCGTCGGCTGCCAGTCGGCGGGCAAACCGGCCTGTTCAAAGATTTCGGTGTTGTACCAGATCACGCGGGCATCAGTGCCACGCGGGACGCCGTACAGCTCGCCGTTGTAACCCATGATTTGCTGGATGCTTTCAGGAATCTGTGACCAGCCTTCCCAGTTAACTGCGGCATCACCAACAAGCGTGCTCAGGGGCTGAAGCAGGCCGCCATCCACAAATTCCGGCAACCAGAACCCGTCAAAAGCCAGAATATCGGCACCTTCGCCGACGCCCAGATCAAGCACCCACTGCTGGCGCTGATCTTCACCGGTGCCAACAAATTCGTTGGCGATGACATCAACAGGGGTACCCGCATCAGCCATCTGGGTTTCAAATGCCGGGATAACATACTCGTTGATCCATTGCAATTCAGCGCCACCAGTACCGTTAATCACGAGAGTTATCGGGTCTTGTGCGGAGATACTGCTGACAGCAAACATGGCAGCAGGAATAAGCGCCAATGCCGCTTTCTTCATAAACTTGTGCATGTGTCTAATCTCCTCAGAATGTTAAAATCTAGCTCGAAAAAATAGGTGGTCAGCGTGCGCCAAGCTGACCGTTCAAAACGGTCATAAACCCCATCTACAGACGGATTTCTCAGAATTTCAGGTCACAGACGCCGTTGATCTGCGCTGAACCAACCGTGTGGGTATCAAAGTAAAGATACTCTCACTGGCATCCCCTTCAATACGGGTGATCAGCCGGCGCGCTGCTTCAGCACCAATCAAGTAACCATTTTGCGCAATTGTGGTTAATGGGGGATCCTGAAACTGAGCAATATCCAGATCATCAAAGCCAATTAGGGAGACATCTTCCGGCACTCTCCTTTCAGCAGCATTCAAAGCCTGCTGCACTTTGAAGGCGATCCAGTCATTCACTGCAAATATCGCCGTCGGACGCTGGTCATCCGCCCCGCTGAGAATATCAAGCAGAGGCGCGAACTCGGCAAGATCAAGCTCCGCGTAGGTTTCGTAGGAACTCAATTCACGGGCGGCGCCGATCAAACAGGGAGGCATTGGTTCAGCGTTAACCCGCCGCAGCACATCCTGATAGGCGCGATAGCGCTCAGAGACCGACCATAAATCGAGATGCGGGCGTGATACAAATAAGACACGCCGATGCCCCAAACCGGTTAGATGTTCCATAGCCTGAACGCCGCCCTCATAGTGATGACTGCATACACAGGGCAGCACAAGACCGTTAATGGGCCTATCCATCAACACCAACGGCATACGCCGCGCGGCTTCAGCAATGGAACGTGAGGCAGAGGATTCGGCACGCGCTGGCACCAGAATACAACCGCTGGCATTGTCATTGAGCAGGTTTTGCAGCAGCATGCTTTCTTCTTCTAGATCGCGATCTGTGCTGGCTAACTGCACGCGAAAGCCACTTTTACGCAGCACACGCTCTAGCCCGTTCAACAGATTGACCGAAAAAGTGCCGCGATATTCAGGCAGCAAGATCCCTACAATGCCCCGACCGGGCGCATCTGCGGGTGGAGAAACGAAGGTGCCCTTCCCCGCGATGCGATAGATCAACCCTTCATCTTGCGCAGCTTGCCATGCTTTCTGAATGGTTGCGCGGCTGATCCCCAACGACTCCACTAGCTCCCATTCTCCGGGCAAGCGATCATGAGGGTGCAGCACGCCATTTTTGATGTTATGGCGCAGTTCGTCCAACAACTGCAAATGCAGTGGCAGCGAGCTGGTTTTGTGAATGCGGAACTGTTCCGTCATGTCTATACCTGTCCGGACATGAAGATGATAACGTGGAAGGAATAAG
>DAOTUZ010000194.1:0-17902 GCA_034437295.1 Anaerolineae bacterium
GGTCGAAATCGTAATACTGTTCCGGCAGCCCCGCCGCTTGCAAGTGCGCGATCAATTCGCGCAGTTCGCCCAACGCCGCACACGCGGCCGGAAAATTGCCCATCACGCCTTCGAGATAAGCCAGCTTCTGAAGGCCGGGCATATCTACCGTGATCAGCTCCATGATCTTGGCGATCACTTCATCGCTTAGCCCGCGCGTGATCAGTTCATCGCGCACGCCTTCCGCGCCCACCTTGTCGAACTTGTCGATGCTGCGATACAAATTTGCCAGCGCCTCGCCTTCCACGCCAGCATACTGACCAATCGCCGTGAGCAGCTTGCGATTGTTGATTTTGACTGTGAAATTCTCAAATCCTAGCCGTCGTAGTACGGTGATCACCACGCCCACAATTTCAGCGTCGGCGTTCATGCCCGGCGCGCCCACGATATCGGCGTCACACTGATAGAACTCGCGGTAGCGCCCTTTTTGCGGGCGTTCGGCGCGCCATACCGGCGAAATCTGATAGCGTTTGAAGGGCAGCGCAATCTCGTTAGGATACTGTGCCACCACCCGCGCCAGCGGTACGGTCAGATCATAGCGCAGCGATAGTTCTTCCTTGCCGCCGGGGTGTTGGGCGTTGAAGATCAGCTTTTCGGCATCTTCGCCATACTTGCCCATCAGCGTTTCGCGCATCTCCAGCACCGGCGTTTGCAGCGGCTCAAAGCCGTACAGGTGAAATACCTCGCGCACTTTGCTGAACACATACTCGCGTTTGAGCATGGCCGCGGGCAGATAGTCGCGCATTCCTTTGGGCAGGCGGGGTTCAATCTTCGGCTTGGGCATCAGGTTTCCTCAATTCACGCGAAACACATATTTTGATAGGGGCGGATTGCAAGCCGCTCTGTGAACACAAACAAAAAGCGCGAACTCACGTCCGCGCTTGAATTTCGATACGACAACCCGCAGCGGCGTGCTAACGCGCTTGAAACATGCCCTGATGATGGTGGAACTGCAAGGTTATGATGTTCATGATAACGCTAAGTATAGGGAAAATGTGAACTGATTGCAAGACGATCACCCATAGGGAGTGGGGGATAGCGGGAAGGCATGCTTCCTTTACCTCACTTATGTACTATGTTTGGATTCTCCTCAGGGCCTGTGCGGAGAGGGGATTGAGGGGTGAAATTGCTTATGTCCTTTCCTTTCCCCAGCCCCCGTTCTGTTAGACATTCAACCTAAGACCATATATCATTAATATTGAGTCAAAATGAAAGAAAGCATTACAATGCAGCCACAACAGTTTTCGATGTTTTCCCCTGAAATCATTCGCACATACGACTACCCATTTCCCTCAACTCGCTATCAAGGAAGCAAACGTACTCTTGTGAATTGGATATGGGAAAATGTTTGCCAGATGCAATTTGACACAGTTCTAGATATTTTTGGCGGCACTGGCGTTGTCAGTCATATGTTTAAAAACGCAGGCAAACAGGTTACATATAATGACAACCTAGCTTTCAATTACAACATCGGTTTGGGATTGATTGAGAATTCCAGATTTACTTTATCTAGAGATGAAATAGAACTTTTATTATGCCCTCAAGCAGATCTATCTTACCCGAATTTCATCCATAGAACTTTTGAGAATATTTACTTTACTGAAGATGAAAATATTTGGCTGGATCGTATCGTTTATAATATCGATCGCTTATTAGAAAACCCCTATAAACGTGCATTAGCAAGATTTGCATTGTTTCAGGCCTGCATAATCAAGAGGCCTTACAATCTATTTCATCGCGCTAATCTCTATATGCGAACATCTAATGTTGAGCGTAGTTTCGGAAATAAGACAAGTTGGGACACTGCTTTTGATACCCATTTTCGGAATTTCGTTGGAGAAGCAAATCAGGCGATTTTTGATAATGGTCAGCTAAACAAGGCAATAAAGATTGATGCACTTGAGACACCTGTAGGTTTTGACCTTGTTTATATGGATCCGCCTTATCTCAACCATAAAGGCACAGGTGTTGATTACAGGGAGTTCTATCATTTTCTTGAAGGTTTGGTGAATTACGATAAGTGGAACGAACAGATTGACTATAAAAGCAAGCACAGAAGGCTAAAGCCTGTTGAATCCCCTTGGCATAATGCTTCAACGATCACTACGGCTTTTGAAAAACTGATTAAAAGACATAAAGACAGCATTCTTGTTGTTTCTTATCGAGATGATGGAGTTCCCTCTAAGCATGAATTGATGAGCCTATTGTTAGCATACAAAACAAAAGTGTATGAGGCATCTCAACCTAAAAAGTATGCGCTTGCTCACAGATCTCTACGTGAATTACTTCTTATTGCAATTTAACGAAGGTTACCCGCTTTGGAACAAAAACCCTTTCATGAATCTTTACTTGAATACTTTGATGAATTACAGAATCGTGTTTCCACTGAAAATGGTGATTGGACAGTAAAAGGGTTTATAGATGTATACAAGCGTATCTACACGATTTCAATTGACACAAAAGTTTTATCCAAAGTTCTAGAATTGTTGATGTTTCCAGTCATTGTAAGATTTGCTGAGGAACAAGGATACAAAATCGTTCTGGCTAAAGCCCAAAACCAATACCCTGATATCAGCCTTATATCTGAGGTGGACGAAAACCTTTGTTTTGCAGTTGATATTAAAACCACATATCGTTTGGGAATGGATAGATCCGGTCAGATGCGCGTTAATGGGATGACGCTAGGTACTTTTGGAGGTTATTTTCGCATACGAGAACGCCCCGTAAGTAGTACTTTTGCTTACAACAAATATACGAAACATTATGTTTTGGGAGCTATTTATAGCCGAGTTCAAGATATAGATGAACGTAAAGTTTATGAAGTTGGTGATTTGGACGACATACCATCTGTAGCGAAAGACTTTCAGTTTTTTCTTCAAGAAAAATATCGCATTGCTTCAGATAGGCCAGGTAGTGGAAATACAAAGAATATAGGATCAACAACGTATTTGGATCGGCTGATTAATGGATCAGGCGTTTTTGCAAACCTTGGGATTGAAATCTTCGATGATTACTGGAAGAACTATCGTACGAGAGAGATGGCAAAAGCAGAAAATTTCGAGAACCGTCCGTATACGAACCTCAAAACTTACCAAAGCTATAAAAAACAGGGATCACAAATCCTCAATATCCCTGAAGAGCAAGTCAAAACTGAGGCTGGAAGTGATGACTTGCTTCTTGATGAAGAGATTCTCGATCACGAATAGAACAACCTAATCCAGCCCCCCTGCAAAGACCGCTGCGGCTTCCGCAGGCTGTTCTTCCGCAGCTTTGAACGCCCGCACATTCACCCTGCTTAGCATATACAGCGCCCCGCCCAACCCAATCGCGCCCACCAGAAATACCAGCCCGTAAGCCAGCGCATAGGTATCGCCAAAATTGAGAAACACGTCACGCAAAATGCCGCCGCCAGATACGCCGATGCCCCGCGCAAAGGTGACCACCAGCGACCAGAAGCCGAGAAAAGTTCCCGCTTTTCCAAATGGACTCATGTCCATCATCATGCCCAGCGTGCCCACGTTCCAGATACCCAGCCCGATGCCCAGCGTGATCAGCGCCGGCGTCACCAGCCCGCGAATATTCGCCAGCGAAGATAGCGCCAGCAGCAGGAAGGTGATCAGCAGTACCACTACTCCGATGTAATTCATCATTGTATTGGTCAGCCGCTTGTAACGGCGCGAGAGGAAGATGAACACAATCGTGCCTAAAATTGCCATGCTGCCCCAGTAGGCGGCAAAGCGGGTGGTGGTATGCGCGGGCATCCCAAATACATCCCCGGCAAACGGCTCAAGGATCAAGTCTTGAGAGAAGGCGAAAGCCATCGAAAGCGCCAGAAACCAGAAGAAAGAGCGCATCGAAGGAATGCGCCACGCCTGTTTCAGGTCTGCGGTGACGCTTGAAGGTTTCTCGCGCTGATCTTGTTTGTTGATGAGTGTCGTATCGCGTTTTTCCTCGCCTAACAGCGAGAAGAACCACAGCGCGCCCAGTACAACGGCGGCGATCAGAAATAAGTTTTGTAGGGTTTCGGGCGTATATTCGATTACAGTATCGCCTTCGCCTGAAGGCAGCAGCATGCCGAAAAAGATACCGGCGATAGTGAAGCCCACCAGCAGAAATGTCCACACAATGCCGACGGCTCGCGTTCGCTGGCTTTCAGCGGCGCGATCATAGATCAAGGCTAAAAATGTGCTGCCAGAAATAGCGTTGCCAAGGCTGAAAATGAGCAGCGCCACCGCCAGCGTAAGCCATGTAAACGCCGTTATTTCTATCCCGCGCGCGATGCTGGCAGTCATGAAACCGAGCATGATCGTACTTAGCACCATCATCACGCGGCCAAGCCAGATCCAGAACAGACGCCGGTAGCCGAAAATACTGCGTTCGTCGCTTTTGCGGCCTGCCCATATGCCCAATGGCGCCAGAAAATAACGCAGCGCCACCAGTAAGCCAATCGGCGTGGCATTGAAGCCAAGATCGCTGATCATGATCCGGTTCCAGATGCCGTTGATCATCACATCGGCCATGCCCGAACCAAGGTGGAATAAGCCGATTTTCAAATTGTGGGCGATGGGTAAATCGGGCATTTGCGCGCTGTGCATATGCTCTGGCGCGTCACCCGCTGGAGCGGAGAGCGTCGTTTCCATGTATTTTCTCGTTTTTAGTAGATTTGTATAGATTTTCCGGAGGATTATAGTAGTTTCTGCGATGAGGTCAAGCCGTAAGACCTGCTATTCAGCCAGCTTGAGCAGATCAATCATAACTAACGCTACAATAGAACCATTCAGCGGGTGCAGTGTTCAATTTCTTTTCGAGAGGATATACCATGCCCTCAATAAGCCGTTATCAGAAAATATTGGTGCCTTTAGATGGATCGGGCTGGTCACAGCGGGCTGTTCCCCACGCGATAGATCTCGCCTTGAGCAATCAGTCTGAGGTTATTTTGCTCAGCGTTTTCTCGGCCCCGGCACAGTCTTATACCTCGGAACTGGCGCTGGCCGGGCAAAATTCTGCCGTACAGGAACTGCGGGAGTCAGTCTTGCTGTATTTGAACGGCCTGAGCAGTGAACTCCGTGAACAAGGCATCACAACCCATGCCCATGTGATTGATGGCGCAAATCCGGCGGCGGCGATCTGTAATTATGTACGCACATCCGATGTTGATCTGGTGGTGATGAGTACCCATGGGCGCACCGGCCTCGCCCGCATCATCTTCGGCAGCGTGGCGCGCGCGGTCATGGAAGGGGTGCATGTACCAACGCTGCTTGTGCATCCGGATGAAGAAATTACAACGCCCTAAAATCTTGCGCTACTGCTACAACCGCCTGAAGATGTTACAATCGGCGTATATACCGATACTCGTTCACGCAGGAGTCTTCAGATGGCTGAATGGACATCCTTCGACTCATTCTTACAAGAGGCGAAAGCCACGCCTCATGACAGCGACCGTCAAGCGATGGTGGATGCGCTGCTAGAGTCGCGTTCTAGGTGGCCGTGGGTGGAAGGCGATAAGGCGACGTTTGTGCTGGATCGAGAAGGCACCAGCAGCGCCGCCCTGAACCTTGACACCTTGCCCGGCGATCCCCCGTTTGCGCCCATGGCTAACTTGATTGGCACCCGCCTTTGGTATGTGACCGAAACCTTTAGACCCGATGATTTACTAGACTATATGATCGTGATTGACGACCCGATGACGCCGCTGGCCGGGGATCGGGATCTGGTTGGGCGGGTGGCGCGGCATTGGGGTACAGATGCTTTGAACCCGCTGAAGATGCAGACCGCGCAGATGGATGTTTCGGTACTGCAAATGCCAGCAGCGCGGCCTTTTCCGGATTGGTCGGCGCTTACGGCGGTACCCCGCGGAAAAGTGTATGAACACAATATCTCCAGCGAAGAAATGGGCTTTCAAAATCGTAAGCTGTGGGTCTATACCCCGCCCGGTTATGGCGCTGGCACGGTTCACCCGCTGCTGATTTTGAATGATGGTCAATGGATGACTGGCCCGCTGCAAGCGCCGTATATTGCCGATGCGCTGATCAAGCATCAGCGTATGACCCCGACAGTGATCGCCATGATCCAGAGCGCGGAAGGCCTAAACCGTACCGCAGAATATTTCGACGGCGAGCGATTCACCGTCTTTTTGCTGACCGAGCTGATTCCCTATATTCAGACCCGTTATTATGTGGACAGCGGCCGTGTGGGCATTGGCGGTGTGGATGAAGGCGCAGACGCAGCGATGGCCGCCGCCGCCCGCAGCCCTTCGATGTTTTCGCGCTTGATGGCTATTTCGCCGCCGTTAAGCACAAAAGGCGTCAATGCCAGTGTGTCGCAAGATTTGAACCGCCGCTATGAAAGCAGCGCCAGCCTGCCGAAGCGAATCTTCCTGTCTGCAGGCCGCTATGAGGCAAAAAGCCGCTTTTTGCGCCCCGCCCAACAGCTGCGCGGCAAGCTGGCTGCCCGGCGCGATCTGGAATTGAAATTCGTTGAAGCTGGCAGCGGCCATTCGCTGGTTGGCTTTCGCAGTATGCTGCCAGAAGCATTTGCGTGGCTGTTCCCCGGCGCCGCGTTTGGGTAATCGCCGTTGAAACGCCCTTTTTTGCTGGCAGCTCTTCTCGTTGGGCTTGCCCTCTTTCTCTCGCTGGCGATCACCGCTGCGCGCCCCCTGCTGGCGTGGCAGTGGTGGATGATTCCATCTGACGATAGACAGGGCGCGCCTGCCGCCTGTGAAGCCGCTGGATTCTTAAATCAGCGCAGCGTTTCCCGGCTTACCCTGTTTGATTCCAGCGCCTATTCTGCTGAATCTGCATTAGCGGATATTCAAACTGCTATAGCGGGGGCGTTTCCCGGCATCACGCCGATTCTTTTAAGCGATCTTCTGCGCGTGAATGTGACCGACGATGGCCGTCATTATCAATGGCTGCAAACGGCCTACCTGACCCGTTCGGCGCTGGCCGATCAGCCGGGGGTGAACCAGCCGGGTATGGCGGCGATTGTGCTGGCTGGCGAAGGGCTTGACCCGAAAGTGATCGCTGCTGCCGGAGCCGGGATTCCCGAATTAACCTGCGCTTTTGTTTGGCGGGACTGGGCGGTGGATACTATTCGCAGCCTGCCATTCCTGCTGTTTGCGGGATATGTGGTTATTGGGGTTGGCGCGGCATCTGGATATGCTCTTTATCGGTTTATTCGCCGTAGAAAGGCCGCGCACGCATGACTATTTCTGAGAAACCGCTTTTTTTCGGGACTCGCGTTCGCCTGACCGCGCTGCGGCAGGAAGATACCTTCATCTTTACGCATTGGTTTGAGGACAGCGAATTTGTGCGCCAGTTTGACTCAGCTGCTGCCGTTCCGCAGTCTATTCATCGGGTGCGGGCGCGCTTTGACGAGGACGATAAATCGCATGTCGCCTACCCGTTCGCTATTCGCCGGTATGACAGCGAAGAAATGATCGGCATTTGCGGAATAGACGGCATTAGCTGGAACAACCGCAACGGCTGGCTGAGTATCGGCATTGGCGATTCTGAGCAGCGCGGGCAGGGATATGGCGAAGAAGCGATGCGGCTTTTACTGCGTTTCTGCTTCCATGAAATCAATTTACATCGCGTGCAGCTCACCGTATTTTCCTACAATCAGCGGGCAATGAAGCTGTACGAGCGGTTGGGTTTTGTGCGCGAAGGTGTGTTGCGTGAAGCCATTCTGCGCGATGGGCAGGCGTTCGATACCTTCTGCTATAGTATGCTGGCGCGGGAATATCAGGCAAAACAGGCACAGGATTCAGCAGATCGGAATTGAAGGAACAATACCGGAAAACGATCCACATTTGAAGTATTCCAGAATACACATTTTAGCGAGATTTATGACTAGACTAGGCAAAGGATAAATACGCATGCGCTCTTTTATTATTGATACTGATACCGCGTCTGACGATGCTGTTGCTCTGATTATGGCGTTGAAAGCGCCGGATGTGGACGTGAAGGCGATCACCACGGTTGCCGGAAACGTGCCGCTGGAACAGTGTACGATCAATGCCCTATATACCTCTGAATTATGCGGTTCAGAGGTGCCGGTTTACCCTGGCGCAGACAAGCCGTTGATCCGCGTTATGGAATATGGCGACTGGTTTCATGGCATTGATGGGCTTGGCGAGATGAATTACCCGCCGCCTAAACGGGCCGCGCAAAGTGAACACGCGGTAGACGCGCTAATTCGGGTGATCCGCGAAAACCCCGGCATTGTGCTGGTCACGCTTGGCCCGCTGACGAATGTGGCGATGGCCGTTAGCAAAGCGCCGGATATTGTGAAGCATGTTAGCCGCTGCGTGTTGATGGGCGGCGCGGCCAACACCATCGGCAACGTTACGCCCGCCGCTGAATTTAATATCTGGGTTGATCCGGAAGCGGCGCGTATCGTGTTCCATTCTGGCCTGCCGATTGAGATGGTGGGTTGGGAATTATGCCGTTTTGAGGCCAATTTGTCGCTTGATGAAATTGCGATGGTGCGCGGGTTTGAGACTGATCTCGCTGAATTTTCGATGGACTGCAACCGGCGCGCACTAGAAGCCAATTTGAACCAGTCCGGCGATCCGGGTTTGGGCTTGCCTGATCCGGTGACGATGGCGATTGCGCTTGACCCTACAATTTGCACGCGGAAATCTACCCATCACGTGGATATTGAAACGCAGAGCGATCTGACCCGCGGGATGACGGTTGTGGATGAGTTCAATTTGGCGGCTGACCCGCGCAATCATCATACATGGCTGCCGCTTTCAGAACGGGCGCCGGGCGTGAGCGTGTGCTGGGAAATTGACATTCCGCGCTGGAAGGAAATGCTGTATCGGGCGCTGCGGTAGGTGATGCCTTTTCGCAGGCGTTGTTTTGGTTAAAGCAACCTCACCCCTCAATCCCCTCTCCCCGTGCGTGGCTGAGAGGGGGAAAGAATAAAGAATGGGCGCAGCACGCTGCGCCCCTACGGCTGGATTGAGGGGACGCTAAACGCAGTACAGCGGGGTGAAGTATAAGCATGCCTTCCTGTTTTTGTTCAGTTCCCAACGACATTCATTTCTGGACAAAGCGAAAAAATTCCGTTTAAGGATAATTTTCTACGAATTGTTCTACCGCTTCGCTGACCGTTTCCACCGCCGATTCATGCACAATCAGTTCGAGAATGCTGGCGATGGCCGTTTTCATCTGGTCGTAGGCGGCAAGCGCGCCGGGTTCGTCGGCAAAAAAGCGGGTATGCACCATCCAACCATAGATGCCGCAGGTGATAGCGAAAGGGACGTTATATAGGGTGCTGCGTTCCAGTGAAATGCGGGCGCCATCGGCATGTTCTTCATCGCGGATGATTTCGCCGCCTTCGCTGCCGCGCGTGCTGATGGTTAACCCCTGTTCAAATGGTTTCCAGCCGCCAGAACCGTTGCTATAAGTTTGCTCGTTAGCGTTCATGATGTTTCCTCATGCGGCTGAATAAACTCGACACGATTCCCGAACGGATCGCGAAATTCAAAACGATTGAAGCCGGGAATGGGGATCGAATCGGCCATTTGGATACCGTTTTCGCGCAAAATCTGTTCCCATGTGGGAATATCATCCACCTGATAAGCCAGATGCGCTTTGGTGGCGTGGCGATCTACGCCCTCTTCGGCGCCAATATGCACCTGCTGATCTCCGAGTTGTATCCAGAAACCGCCGCGTCCTTGCAAAGAAGCCGGCTTCTCAATTTCTGATAACCCTAATATACCGCAGTAAAAGGCGCGCGCCTGCGCTTCCGCGCCTTTGGGGACGGTGATTTGAGCGTGGTGTAAGCGTTGAATGTGAGGCATTGAAAAACTCTTTCAGAATGATGGCGTTGATGATTTTGCTGGCGCATGATTATAGGCGGCGGTTATCGCCGTCTTTGCGCCCAAACTGCAAGACTTTTTTATCGCCACCCGATGTTGGCGCGACACCCGTAATTTGCTGATGGATCGCCTCATAAAAACGCTGATCGTAGTCGCGGGTGCGAACAACGACGGGCATTGGCACGGCATGCCCCATGATGATCGCCTGCTGGCGGGTTTCAAGGCGCGCCAACACTTCACGCAGACCGCCCGCCGCGCTGATGCCGGTGAGAACGGCGCTAATATCGCGTTCGTTATCGAGCAAGGCGGTGACGCGAGTACCGATTTGGCTCATGACTTCTTCGTCAATGCCGCTAGGGCGCTGATCCACGATCAGCAGCGTGACGTTGAACTTACGCATTTCGCGGGCGATGATGCCGAAAATGGTTTGATCGGCAATTTTGGGATCGAGAAATTTATGGGCTTCTTCGATCACGATCAGCAACTGTTTGGGTTCTTCTAAATTATTCCCTAAGGCGCGCTCCATGCGGTCTACATAACGCTCGTGGATGCGGCGGGTGAGATAATTGGCGACGAGAATATAGGCTTCGAGCGAACTGCCGAACTTGCCAAACTCAAGCACGACGCTGCGATCATTTTGGAGCATGCTCATGATCAATTCGATGCTGTCTTCGGCGGCTTCCGGAGTTAAAAAGCTCCAGCGCTCAAAACGCTGCACGCGGCGCTGCAAGGCTTTGAGGGTTCCAGCGCGGGTGTTGGTCTTGGCTTCGATCTCTTCAAAATCTGGCTCTTCGGCTTCGATCAAGCGCAGAATCCAGTTTTCGCCCCAGCGTTTGTTGAGCGAGTAGGCGGCATCGACCATGGTATCGGAAAGCCCCATGGTCTCTTTGAGCATACTGAGGTCTTCAGGCTCGATGGCGCTGTAGGGCAGTTTCACTTCAATATCAGGATTCACGCCGCGCTTGCGCGCCGAGTCGGGATCGAGGGTGCAGATGGCGACTTTAGAACGGCCAAGCAGATCGGCCAGCCCTTTGGCCTGAGGCTGCCCTTGATTTTCGGTTTTGACCTGCCCGCCGTAGTCGCTGTGCATGTCGAAGATGAGACAACTGGCTTTATTGTGGGCGATCACGCCGGCCAAGAGCATACGGGTGAGGAAACTTTTGCCGGTGCCGCTTTTGCCGAACACGCCGATTGAACGCTCAACCAGACGGCCAAGATCAAGGTTGATGCTGACCTGTTCCAGTTCCAGCGGTGAACCGACATTGAAATGATCGATATCTTCTTCACCGAATACGGCGTTGACATCGGCCACAGTGGCATTCCTCACGTCCATGAAATGGCCGGGGATGGTCTTGACGGGGCGCGGCGCGGCTTTGTCATGATCATCGAGATCAATTGAAAGCATGGGCTGAATGCTGATTTTGCCGTAGGCGGCAGTTCCGACATAGACATCGCGGAAGAAAGGGTTGGCGATGTCTGGCGGGTTGCTTTGGATTTCGGGATTGGTGTTATCCAGCACAACATCGGTGATCATGCAGAAAAAACGCTGCTTTTGACCGTGAACGACCACATAGCGGCCAACGGCTAAATCTTCGACGTTCTGGCCGTGATCGAGCTTGACGGCCAGCCCCTTGCTGAGTGAGCCACCAACCACCACGCCGATGCGACGCGAAAGCGATTCATCTGGAAAGAGGGTGCTGAATTCATGGGCGGCTTTGCTAGACATGGGCGCACGGCCTTTACTTTGAGTCAACAGGAAGAACAGTGTATCATGTATTTAGCACAATTGTTCGTATTTCTTTGGCACGAATCCGGTTAGAAAATAGTGTGAATTTTTAAGGACATTCGTAACCTCACTCTCAATCCCCTCTCCGCACGCGGCCTGAGGGGGGACAAGGGCGCCGCGTGCGGCGCCCCTATTCACTAATGCGGGATTCTATAGCGCGAAGTTGGCGTCAATTTCACGCGCCAGCGCCAGAATATATTTTACGGCACGTGTTGGCGTATCTGGCTCAATGTTTGCGAGTATATCGCTGATTTGGTGACGGTGCGGCGGCGCGCCATCACTGCCTACGGCGGTGATGCCAATGGCTTCGTAACCCTGCCGCACGAGATTGATCACGGCGTTGATGGTGGTTTGCTCACGGCCTGACACTTGCAAGTCGGCATGCTTACGGGCGGTGGCGGCGGCCAGCGCGGTGATATGCGGGGATGGGCGGGTATCAGAAAACACGCTCAAGCCCTGACGGGTGACATAGGCCACATCGCCAGCGCCGACGCTATCAATATCAATGAAAGTGCTGAGATCACGCGATGGGGCGAAGCGATCAAGATAGACCTGAAGGCCATCATTGAAGGTTTCCTGCGCACCGGTGAAGAGCAAGACTACTTCAGTATGTTCAAGCGGATCGGCTTTCAGGCTGTCGGCCAACGCCAACAGAACACCCACGCCGCTGGCGTTGTCATTTGCGCCTTCAACATAAGGCTGCGACTGCTCTTCAAGCAGATGGAGCGCCAACTGCCCCATATTCACCGCCTGTGCGAGCCGCTGCACGCGGTTTGCGCCGCGAACGCCGAGCAGCGCATCCCAGAGCATGGAGACGGCAGAAAAGAAGTTGAGCATGATGGCTGCGGTATTGAGCAGGCGGAAAAGGGGCGATAAAGGCTGCAACGCGGCCAACCGCTGGCGGTCGGTATCCAGATGGGCGATCAGGTAAAGTGTGTGGCGGGTTTCGCTGGACGAGCGAATTTTGGCGATCAGATTCTGGCTGATGCCCATTTCTGAAAACACGGGGACGATGGGGTTCGCTGATTGGGCTGCGCGCTGTGACCAGAGGCCAAACAGGGTGGTTAGGCCGCCAAACAGCTTGGATGAGCGATCACCTCCGGCGAGCATGGAGCCTATGGACAACAGCAGGGCGGGCGGCACGGTCTTCCAGCCGGAAGTTGAGGGCGCGACGAAGGGCTGTTCGCGGATATCGGCCAACCCTAACCTGTCTAATTGTTCCTGTACATAATTCGCGGCCAGCCGTTCGCCTTCGTCTGCTGCGGGGCGCGCGCCAACGGCGCTTAAAGCGCGCACATGCGCCATGATGGTTTCGGTTAATCGGGGATCAGTCATCGAGCTGAGTTCCTTATTTTATGAGTCATTTGAGATTGATTCTAACCTAGAATCGGGCGGGGATAAAGCGGGTGGAGGATTTGTTTTGAGGGCGGCGGAACGGACAAGGCATGCGGCGCCCCTACGGGGGGGAACCTCACCTGTAAAAACAACCTCACCCCTCAATCCCCTCTCCGTGCACGGCTGAGGAGAGGAAAGATAAGAGAAGGGCGTAGCACGCTGCGCCCCTACGGGGGATTAACCAATTCCATATCCACCTAGATCTATTTCTAACCGGATGGTTACGGTGTCGCCTTCTTCAAGCTGTTCCGCTTTTCGGATGGAGGCTTTGATCGGCACCAGATAGAGACCCTCTTTGGGGAAGAGGGATGTTGTCCATGAGGTGCGGCCAATCTGAACGCGGGCGGGAATAACGCCCCATCCATAGGTGACGAGGTTGGAGATGGCCTTGATATCGGCGCTTTCTACTTCTGGAATGGTCACATAGAACCACGGCGCCGGCCCGCGCCAGTACCAGATTGCACCGCTGAACTCGATCTGCATCGTGAACCTCTGCCGCTTATCAAGGGAAGCGCTGTCTAGAACGAGCCTGTTTCTATGCCGCCTGCGCGCCGGCAGTTGGCGACGATAACGCCAGTGGGTGAAAGCTGGCATTCATCGAAAAATATTCAGCCGGAAACCCTTCGCTTTAGCTATGGGGTTGTTGGTATTTCTTACGTTTCGCCCTTTAGGTAATCTTCAATAGCGATGCGGGCGATACGGTAATTGTCACCGCCCATGCGCGCGGCGGGCAGCTTACCGATGTTGATCAGATCCAACACCTGCGCTTCGGTAATACGTAAATAGGCGGCAGCTTCTTTCACGGTCAGAATGTCTGGCACTTTCAACGCCTGCGCTGGCGGCGGGGCGCCCCAACTGCCGAACGGCGTATGGATTGGCGGCCTGAAGGCAGGTATCGCGGCGCCCGGCTCTGGCGGGGAAGCTGGCGAGCGCCAGATCAGGTAAATTACGGCGGCCAGCGCCATCGCCAGCAAGATGAGTTGGAAGCTGATCAGGTTGTTGAAGAGCGCGGTGATTTCCGGGTTGTTGGGGTCAATTATGATCTGCCCATCTGGCAGTAATTCGGCGCTGTTCATGCCGACAATGGCGCCCATTACCCCGCCTGCGCAGAAGGACACCGCCGACGGCGCGATCAGCAGTAGGCCGATGCTGCGCCCGGTGGCTTTGGAAATATAGCGCCCCGGCAGTTGAAATTGTCCTTTAATGAGGACGAAGATGCCTATCAGCATCGGAATAATATCGAGCATGAGCAACCCTTCAGCTTTGAAAAGTGCCAACCTGATGAAAACGCCTTCGCGATGCGGGCGGCGTGCCGGGAAACGGGCTAGGGGGTGGGCGGGGAATTGGCCGCCAGCCACGCCTGATAGGCGGCTGCATCTACCGCTGAACCGTTTTCAATGTGCTGTTCAACCACTTTGCGCTGGCCGTTAAAGGTCAGGAAAATTTCAACATTCTGATGGCATTTGGTACCCCGCGCCACTTTATGCACGATGTAGCCCTGCCCTTCGTCGCTTTCGCTCAAATCGTTCATCAGATTGATGCGCACACGCACGACTTCATCGCAGCCTTTGGGCTGAACATAAATGTATAGGCCGTTTGGGTCGCTGCTATTCTGCCCACCCCCACCAAATAGGGATCTCAAAAAATTCATCGCGCCACCTTAGTTTCAGCACATTGATAGGATCATTATGCTATGCGCGGCTGAATTTTCCTATAGCCGGAGGTTTTTCAACCGCCGCATTTATTTTCCCTAACCATCTTCTACCCAACTTCCATCTAGTCATAAATAGAAACTTTGTTCTAATCTCTGCTATAGTGTATGGTTGATATTTTGTTATCTGTGAGGGATAGCGATGACGAGGCGCAAACATAAGAAAAAAGCTGACTTGAACAGCACGATGGGCATGATGACTGAGAAGATTTATGCGAGTATTCAAGAATACACAGCCAGCGAGGGTATTCCGCCGAGTATTGCGGAGATTGCCGAGCGGGTGCATCTTTCGCGTGGGGGCGTGATGCGGCATTTGGACAAGCTGGAGCTGCAGGGGCGACTTCGGCGTGATTTCAACAAGCGGCGATCTATCGTGCTGATCGAGAAGAAGATCGAGGAAAAGATAGGGGAATAGGGGGAAGCTTAAGGGCGCGAACACCCACCCCACGCTTCAATTCCTGTTACAAGTAGAATATGCGACATATTCCCTTAATGCTGCGCGGCTATATCCCCAATTTTTAGGGGGAAGGCCACAAAGCTTTTTACGTATGCTGTTGACATACCCTATAATTGGGAGTATGTGGAGTTCATTTTTAGAAGATGACTCTGAAATAGGATAGTGAAATGCAACAATATAAAATGTTACGGCAGTTGGGCAAGGCAGCATTTGCAGCGCTGATCTGCTGTATTTTACTGATGATGTCTATTCCGGCGTTGGCGCAAAGCGGCGCGTTGGTGGCGTTTGTGAATAATTCCGGCCAGTTGATCGTCAACAGCGCCGATGGCAGTTACCGCTGGATTGTGACTAATCCGGATGAAACGTTGGTGCCGCAGATAGGTTATACGTGGTCACCCTCTGGCAATCAACTGTTCTTTGCGGTGAATGTTTACGGCGCGATCAGCCTGCGATTCGCCAACCCCGGCTCACAGGCGGTCTATGAGGCCGCGCAGATCAGCGGGGGGACGCTTAGCGGCGGGGCATGGACGCCGGATGGCCGCGGGGTGGTTTTCAGTGATGGGAACACAATCCGGCTGTTAGGGACGGATAGTTCACTAACAGATCTGATCAGCGGGCAGGCGGGCGCGCGCGTTTTTTCGCCGTATGCCGACAGCCGCCCGAATTTACCGGGGGCGGAGGTTTTCTCTGCTGATGGGCGCTATCTGTTCTACCAGCAGGGCGATAGTCGCTATGCGGTGGCGGCGCTGGACGGCAGCTCGGCATTTCCGCTGCCCGGCTCTAATGATGCTAATGTGCGCGAAAGCGGCCTCTGGTCAAGCGTGGCGCCGCTGGTTGCTTACTGGGGCTATGAAGGCAACAGCATCCTTTCGGTCACTAACGCCGCAAACGGGCAAACGGTGACGCTAGACAGCGGGCGCGCCACGCCGATCACGCCGATTTTATGGCGGCCAAACAGCACACAGTTATTGTATCGGGACGCATCGGGATACGTGCGGGCGGCGGATATGGGCTGCTTGAATGGCGGCTGCGCGGCCAACCCGCTGGAATCTGGGGTTGAGGCGCTGCCCCCAACGGCGATGGAGATCACCACTGACGGCGCATCTTTGTATTATCAGGATGGCTATAATTTAATGGCGGTGAGCATGAGCTGCATTGATTCGGCAAGCTGCGCAGGAAGCGCGGTGATGCTGGCGGGGAATGCCGCGCCGGGCATGATGGTCAATGTGGGCGGGCCGATGCTGGCTTATACCGGCTTTGCCGCAAACCCAAGCGATACGAATGACCGGTTGGCGCAGTTTGTGCAGTTGAACGGCTGTCAGGCTTCAGGCGGGTGCGCGGCGATGAGCGCTGGCCCCGGCATGACCGGGCTGGTGGCAGGCAGCGGCAGCGCGGCAGTGGTTGATATTCCCGGATCTGGTTTACAGGCGATCAATCTCGCCAGCGGCACCGCAGCCTATCTTTCAGACTCGCTCGGTATGGCGGGGCTGGTTGGCGCGCGCTGGAATTCGTAGGGTGAAAAAAGTTTGTAGGGGACAGGCTCTATGAGCCTGTCTTTTTTTTATGGCTAGGGCAGGCAAACGCACGCCCTAGGATGTTTCGCTGTCGCTGTTGTTGATCCGCACCGAATCCAGCACTTGCTGGAACGTCTCTACATAATCATTCCCCACGCTGTCGCCGGAAAAGGTTTCCAGCACGACAAACCACGGGCCATGCTGCCAGAAGAAGGCATCGGTTTGCCCATCTTCAAAATTGGGCGACGTCTCGCCAAAGCGGCGATAGCTGCGGCGGACGGTGCCATTGGGCGCGGCGGCTTCGTCAATGAAAGCGGCTGTTTCCGGAGGGAAATGTTCGCTTTGATACTGCTCGATCTGTGCGCTTAAATCGCCTGTGGATACAGACTCATCAAATATGGAAAGCGTGATATAAGCATCTTCATTATGATGCCATGCCTGCGCGATAAAGTTTTCGCCTGAAAGATCGGCTTCTGCCCATCCTTCCGGCACATTGATGGAAAACGGATCGCGTTCCCACGACACGGAATTTGCCGCGGGGGTGGGCAAGGCACTAACAGCGACTAGATCCACCGTTGGGGTGACAAATACCGGCTGAACTGGCTGGCTGGAGATGGCAAAGACAATTCCACCGATCACCAGAAGGGCGATCAGGGCAGCGCCAGCTATGATCAGCGGCATCGTGCGCCGAGATGATTTTTGCGCTGCCTGCGACTGCGTAGAAGGCGACGGAACCTGTGGCACATAGCCGGGTGAAGTTAGCGGTGGGGCCATGGGCGGCGGGGTGATCGTCGGTTGATCAGCTATCCGCGGCGGGGTGATGGGCAGCGGGGTATCTTGTACCAGCGTGGGCATATCGGCAGAAATGGCCGGAACGCGGGTGCGGGTGGATGTTTTAGGCAGCGCGTCTTGCAGCGCCTGCGCCATATCCCCCGCCGATGGAAAGCGATCATTCGGATTTTTGGCGGTGGCGACAAAGACAATTTCTTCAACTTCCGGCGGCACCTCTGGCCTGAACATGCGTACCGAGGGCATCGGCTCATTGATATGTTTGAGCAGCAGCGCAACGGGCGTTTCCGCTTCGTAAGGCTCGCGCCCGGTGAGCAGTTCAAATAAAACTACGCCGAGAGAATAAATATCGGAGCGCCCGTCTAGAGGCAGTCCATGCGCC
>DAOTUZ010000195.1:0-11811 GCA_034437295.1 Anaerolineae bacterium
CAGATAAGTTTTTGGTTCGCTCATGGTGTGATGACTTCCATCATTGCATAGAAAACACGGCAAGTGTAGTGTTCTATTCCTATGCTGGTCAATAGTAAACCCACCCTACACGGCGGGAAATCCCAATGCTAACATCGCCACTTATCTTTTCCACGTAGGAACGATACCCCAATGCCGCGCAAACCCGTAACGCTGATCCCTGTAGAAGCCCCAGTTCAACAAAGCGCTTTTGATCTGGTTGAAGTGCTGATCGCCGCGTTGATGAACGCCGGATATATGCTGCAAAACGGAGATGTGTTGGCGGTGAGCAGCAAGTATGTCGCTATTAGTGAAGGCCGGATTGTTCATCTGGAAGATATTGAGATCACGCCTGAAGGCGCTGCACTGGCCGAACGTTACCAGATGAACCCGATTATCGCTCAACTGGTCTTGCAGGAAGCCGATCATATCTTTGGCGGTATTCCCGGATTCTTGCTCACCTTTAAAGATGGCATTCTTTCGCCCAACGCAGGCATTGATCGTTCCAATATACCCGGCGGCAGCGCCGTGTTGTTTTCATCCAATCCTTATGCCAGCGCCGCCAAATTGCGCGACGCTGTTCAGAAACGCTTAGGCGTGGAAATAGGCTTAATTCTCACGGACAGTTGGCTGATTCCGGGCAGGCTCGGCACTTCAGGGATCGCGCTTGCAACCGCCGGTTTCGCGCCGGTACAAGATGAACGCGGCAAGCTCGACCTTTTTGGCAACCCGCTCGTCGTTACCAGGCGCGGCATCGCGGATACGATCTGCGCCGCCGCTGAACTGGTCATGGGTGAGCGCGACGAAGCCACGCCCTTCGTCATCGTGCGCGATACGGGCATTACGCTCACCGATACGCCTATCACCACCGCAGATGTCGCCATCGAATGGCCGATGGATATCTACGTCCAGTCGCTCACTGAAGGCTTACTCAGTGCTAGGCCCCCTGATGCCTGATTCTAAATCTTCAGGACTTCACTAGCTAACGTTGAAAGAAATCAGCCCGTGATCTGCTGCAAATGACGGCGCAGATCATCGCGTTCCGGTGAATGTGCCAGCGCGCGAAGCAAGTAATCCCTTGCCAACACTGGTTGGCTTTCAGAAAGCGTAATCTGGCTTAAAGCATGAAGGGCTTCCGTGACCATTTCCCGGTATTGTTCCCTGCGTTGGGCGGCCCAATCCATATCCACAGTTCCAAGGAACTCGCCCCGATAAAGCTCAACAGCGCGTAAGTAATACGATTTCACGCTAGCGGCATCGCTGCCAGATTCAGCACATTCAGCCATTTCCCGGAATTCGTCAACATCTATGCATCGCGTCAGGCGGTCACTGGGAATGTAGTACCCGCTTCGATATTGTGTCAACTCAATATTTTTGTTACCCGCTGCGCGGCTCAGGCAATCCGTAATTTTGCGCTTGGTTACATGAAAAACATTGGTCGCCTCACGAGCCGAAAGCGCCGGCCAGAAAGTGTGAAAAATCTCATCGCGGGTGACTAAGGGGCGATCAATCAAATAAAAGAAGAGGTTTCGGGGCAGCACGCCATCCCATCGAGACACTTCATGCCCGTTGATGAGCACCCTTCCCTCACCAAAAGTAAAAACCTCCAGCATTGGGCGTTCATACGGATCAGCCGAAAACATACCAGATGTAGTCCGCCACTCCCGGCCAAGCACCCGCACATCCCCCTTTTCGATCCATTCCTGCCATGGATCACGCCCTAACTGGCGGGCATTAAGAATGATCTGCACGCCCCGCGGAAGGGTAGAAAGCAAGGCGCCCCAGAATCGTGCTTCATCCCGCTGCCCAGATACACGATCATATTCGTCCAAAAGCAGCGCAGTTTCTCCGCTTTGCTTCGCAATACCGGCAAGATCTGCCGAAAGCGCCTCCGCCCAACTGGCTGCATTTCCATCTTTCAACGCCTGAGCAAGCACAGGAAAAGCTGCATCGCCGGTCAGCCCTAACAACCAGCTCTTCAAGGTTTTCTGCTCTGCGCGAATGCAATAATATTGCATTGATGTGCCATAATATTCGCTCAAGCAGCTGATAAAAACATTTCGATTTTTCGTTTCAGGGTATAGAATGACCAGCTTCTTGTCGGCAATATGCTCGCGGATTGCAGCATAAGAGGTATTAGTAAGTGTCGTAATCATCAGCGGTATCTGTAATTAGGGTAGAAGTAATCTTCACTGTATATTGTAACAGCGCCACCTGAAATTCAGCCTTAAAGGATCACACCGTTTTGCAATCGTCCACTCTGGTTACTGCTGCAACTGATCATTCTCGTCATTTCATTAGACACATTGCACAAATCGCGCTGCATTTTGAGTGGCTGGCGCTGCTGATCATGATCGCCGCTTTCTGGTCGCCAGATTTTCGCCGGGTCTGGTCACTTCTAGTCATACTGCCCATTCTGGCAGCCCGTCTCATCCTCTATCGAAGATTATGGAAATCCACTCCGCTCGACCCTATCTTCATCCTACTCATTTTGTTGGGCATTCTCAACTTCACTATCGCGCCCTATCGTCAGGGGATTGTTCGGCTTGATATTCTCTCGATCCAACTCACCCTTCCATATAATCTAGTGGCGCTCGGCCGGCCCATTTTTGGCATTCTTATAGCAACAACCTTTGCTGACCGCGCCTTTAGGCAAGGATCAGCCCGTGAGCTGATCTGGTTCAGTGTAGGGCTAGGCTTACTCATCGGCATCCTCGGATTGACCGCTGCTCAGTACACCACTAAATCTAACCAGCTTGAGTTCATCATTCATTTACTTCCCCAATTTCGCGCTTTCCCCGGAGCTGAGGGAGGATTCAACGTAAATGAGATTGGCGGCGCGATGGCGTGGTTTGCGCCATTCTGCGCTGGCGTTGGTATATGGTCATGGCGGCAGTGGCGCGCGGCGGGTGCACGCTCAAGTTTAGTTCTAGCTTGCATCTCCGGTATCGCCTTCATTTCCCTCTGGGGCGCGCTATTTTTAGGGCAAAGCCGCCTAGCGATTTTTGGCGTCCTCTTAGTGCTATTCGCCATTGTCTGGTTGATGGTACCCCCCGGACGCTGGCGAAAGATTGGTCTTGCCATTGCGGCCTTTTTCTTTATGGCTGAGTTAGTTCTCCTCAGCGGCATCATCAACCCGCAGGCTGCCGAACTGGCCGAACGCGATGAGGGCAGCGCATCCAGCCGCCTGCTAATGTGGGAAAGCGTACTTTCAATTGTAATTGACCATCCTCTAAGCGGCGTTGGCGTAAACAACTTCCGCTATGGCCCCGTGCGTGATGATTATCCCGTCACCGGTTATATCAACGGGCAGCGTATCCTTCCGCACACACATAACGAGTGGCTTCAGTTCGCCGCAGATCTTGGCATACCCGGATTTATGCTGTACATCGCTATGCAAATTGTCGCTCTATGGATGCTCTGGAAGGTATGGCAAAAAGGATCAGCCAACGAACGGATGTTAGCACTAGCGGTTGCCGCAGGATTAACCGCACACGCCTTTTTTGGGTTGGGCGATGCTGTCACGATATGGGATCGCTTCGCTTTCGGGCTTTGGTGGTTACTCGGTATTGCCTGCGCCCTGTTTGTACTGGTTCAGCCTCGCCGCAGTTCTGACAAAATCGCTGCGGTTGTGCGCTGAGACTCTGCTAGTCGTAAAGCTTATGGAAAAAATAGGGGGATTCCCTCTTAAAGTAATAATGATAACAACATTTGCTTGAACGAGTTGGATGATCTCACGGGCTATGGCTTCGCCGATACCCGCTGCTTTACGAGTAATGATGCCTTCAACGATGCGCCGCGCGCGCATGTTTTCGCTTGTTTTGATACTGCTATTAGGCGTTTCGGCGCTTGCCTTCATTGCCGCGCTGCTCTCACTTTTTAGCAGCAGCCTTCCCACATTCTTGATCAATATACTCATCTTCGTGATAAGTCTCAGTGCTGCTGTCCTCACTATGAACAATCGTCAAAATCCAGCGTCCGGTGACCCGGCGCTGGAGCATCTGGAGCATCTGAACCGCCATTTTAACTCAGCAACGCCTCCCCAAATGGCTCTCGATGAAGCCGGTAAAACAGTCCTTCAACTTACCCACGCTGATGCAGTGTTGCTCTACACGCTGGAAGGTCTCCCCGGCGCATCCCGCTTAATGGTTGCTGTTGGCAGTACAGCCGCTGAAGGCTGGCCCGTTTCTTTGCCAAAACGCTTGCCTACATCTCAGGAATGGATCGCCCTATCTGATTCATATACGAGCAAGCAGTTCCCTACAAACATCGGTCAATACGCAAATGAATCCGGGTTTAACTACGGCCTGCTCGTACCCTTACAGGGCGAAACCGCGATTTTAGGCTCGCTAATTTTGCTGCGCGGCGGAAACAGCCCCCCGCCGCCGATTGATCAATCATTGATGCGGGTGCTGTGCGGGTTGATCGCTTCATATCTGGATAATTCGCACCTTTTTAAGGTGTTAGAAAATTACGCTGTTCAAATGGCTCAGCTAACACATCTCAGCCGGATGACGGCGCTGCGCAGCCGTGTAGATGAAATCGCCGCAGAAAGTCTTGCCATCCTTGGAGCAATGCTGCCAGAAAAATCGCTGGCTTTGATGCTTAATGAAGATGATGAAGCGAATGTCTCGCTTTATATAAAGCCCTTGGGAAAAGAGAGCCAGCAAGAGAACTTTCAAGCTCATTTTGACCAATGGCACGAAATAGTGAAGCTACTAGCCAAAACTTCTACAACTGCGCATCTTGTCCATCTCAATTACGCCAATCTTCCTGCGCCGCTGCAACAGTTTCTACAAACCTATCAGCTAGACGGAAGCACACTGTATCCTCTGAGCACTGGCGAGTCCACCTTGGGATTATTGATCACAAAGAGCGCGCAAACTGAGGAAGCGGATGCTCAATTATTAGAATTAGCCGCGCTGCAAATTGCCGCGCAGATCCAAACACTGCAAGAATATGAGGAGGGCCATCGCGCATTACACCGGCGATTAGACGAATTAACCATCATCGAGGATACCGCGCGTCAAATTTCGACTTCGCTCAATTTTGACCAGATTGTGCGCCAGATGTTAGCCGGGGCAATGCAAGCAACAGGTGGCGATACCGCGCTGTTAGCCATTCGCGGTGACGGAGATGAGATCTGGTCGTTAACCGTCCGCGATCGGATTGGAGACATCCGTCATAGTTTCCGATCGTCCGGCATGCGTGATTATCTCGTAGAGAGTATTGCTAAAACCGGCGAATCTCAAAATATAGGAGAGATTCGTCAGTCGAATATGGTCACTGATTTAACTCCGGATTTTCACTCACTGGTCGCTGTGCCGTTAGAACGTGATCGCGCTGTGATCGGCGTACTGATGGTTGCCAACCGGCGTTCCAACTTCTTTCGGGACGATCACCTTACTTTCCTGACCAGATTGGCCGCCCATGCCGTCATTAGCATTGAAAATGCACATTTGGTTGAAGATCATGAACATCAGATCGCATCCCTTCATCATTTGCAGGCGCTAACGCTGCGTGTAACAACGGCCGATAATATCCGCGCTGTGGCAGGCGCAATTATCGAAACTGCGCGCGCCATGCTTAACGCAGACGATGCTTTACTATTTCGCTATCTACCACAAAGCAATCAGGTATCGTTAATTGTCGCGCTGAAGCGCCCTGAAACCGGTACACCCCAACAACCGGCAGCCATATCACAAGCGGCGCTGAACGCCGCGCGTACGGGCGAAATTAAAATTGAAGAGGGTGTGGGCAATAACGAGACCTTAATCAGCGTCCCGATTAAAGGCACCGCTGGAACCCGTCATGTGTTATGTGTGCTTCTCCCGTCCGGAATTAAGGTACGCCAACGGGATCTGAACAGCTTAATACTGCTCTCAAATCAAGTTGCCGGGCATTTGGATAATACGGCCTTAGTAGAGGAAATTCGCGCAGGTAATAATCGCATGGCCGCGATTCTGAACTCTACGCGCAATGGCGTCATCCTTCTGGATCGCGATGGGCGCTTGATAGACTGCAATCCCGCCGCTGAACACATGATCGGCCTCGAAAAAGACGAAGTATTAGGCCAACATCTGGTCACTATCCTCACACAGTCCATGGGCAGCGATGAGCCAATTGGCATGGGCTACAGCCGCAGCGAACTGACACAGCTTGCCCGCCAGCTCCGGCTTGAGCCTGAACGTATTACCCGTCGTGAATTTACCCGCGGAACCGGGGAACAAACTATCCACATTGAGGAAGTTGGGGGGCCAGTTCGCAGCGCAAGCGGTGAAATCACCGGGCGACTGCTATTGTTCAGGGATATGACCGAGCAGCAGCAGTTAAGCGATTATCGAAATGAAGTCACCCGCATGATGGTTCACGATCTGCGCGGGCCTTTATGGGCGATCCAAACAGGCTTGACTCTGGCGCACGAAGATCTCGCTGATACGCCCGAAAACGCGATAGCGCGCAAGACGATTGAAGTGGCCGAGGAAAGCGCGCGCGACTTGATGCGAATCGTAGATAGCCTGCTGGATATTGCGAAACTAGAACGCCGTGAAATGCCGCTAAACCGTCAAGCGGTTCCACTTCCACAAATGCTTGACGCCGCTATAAACACCCTTTTAAGCAGTATTGTAGAAGCCGAAATTGATCTCCAAATTTTCGTGGATAGCGCCCTCCCAAAGCTTTTTGCTGATGAAGACATCATCCGTCGCGTATTGGTCAATTTGATTGACAATTCCATACGTCACACGCCGCAAGGTGGGAAAATCTTAATTTCCGCGCAGTTACAAGGTTATGAGATGAAAGTTTCCGTTGCCGACAGCGGCACAGGTATCCCTTTCGCTGAACGCGAACGCATTTTTGAGCGTTTCCGTCAGGTAAAAGAGAATATTCCGAAGCGTGGAACACGCGGCAGCGGGCTTGGGCTTACCCTGTGTAAGTTGGCAGTCGAAGCCCATGACGGGCGCATCTGGGTGGAAAATACCAGCCCATTGCCCGGGGCAAATATCAGCTTTACCATTCCCACAATAGATCGTGTTAAAAATATGCGGAGTCAGGATTAACTGCCCTGAGTAATCTGAAGCAATAATGATCTATGTCGCCAGCACACCTCCAACATAAGTTTGGTGTACGCGAATTTCCGGCAGCGCTTCTGTAGGAACAGCCAGCGGATCATCACTTAACACCGCAAAATCAGCCCATTTTCTAGGTTCAATGCTGCCGCGATTATCCTGATCGCCGCTGGCAATCGCCCCGCCCATGGTATAAGCGTATAATGCATCGTAGGCGGAAATTGCCTGTTCCGGCGCCAGCGGATTGCCATTACCATCCTGACGATCTATCGCCGCCTTCATTCCTAACAGCGGGTTATCATCCGGCACCACCGGCGCATCCGAACTCAGGGCAACCGTTAGCCCAGCTTCCAGCATCGAACGTACAGGATAACAGCGCGCGTAATAATCATTTGGCAAATAGCGGCGAAATGTAGTACCCAGCGCGTAGAGGAAAATCGTCTGCGGCACCGCGATAACGTTGATCGCCTTACAGCGCTCAAGCTGTCCCGCGTCAGGCAGCCCTAAATGCTCAATCCTATGCCGCAGTCCGGCCTCAGGTTTACGCGCATACAGCGCTTCATAGATCGAAAGTACCTGCTCAATAGCTACATCACCAATCGCATGAGTCGCAATTCGGAATCCGGCATCATGCGCCTCCCACATCAGGTTGAATAAATCATCATCATCAAATCGCAGCACACCCTGCGAGCCAGTTTCTTTATACGGTTGGCTAATGGCTGCGGTAGCCCCACTCAAACCGCCATCCGCAAAAAATTTCACACAGTCAATTCGCAGCGTATCGCTGATATATCGTTCCGGCAGTGGCAGCGTCTCTGTGCCGCCATCAGGCCGGCGAATGGGCAGGCCGTTCACACGCACAGCAAGATCGTCTGCGGCCTCAAGCTGGCGGTATACCCGCAGATGTAACGGCGTCAGAAGAGGGTCTGTTGCGCTGGTAATCCCCAATCGCAGTTGATGATCATTGGCTGCACGTATTGCGCGCGCCATCGTCTCATCGTCATAATCAGGGATGACCCGCGTTAGTAATCCTTGTGCAGTTTCCTGAAGCAGCCCCGTCGGCTCACCATTGCCATCGCGCACAACCACCCCGCCGGGAGGGTTCGGCGTTTCACGGGTGATCCCCGCAAGTTCTAACGCCTTGCTGTTCGCCACAATCATATGGCCGCAAGTGCGGGTTAGCGCCATCGGATGTTCAGTACTCGCGCGATCAAGATCATAGCGAGTTGGATGCCGGTTTTCGGGCAGTTCAACCTCATTATAGCCACGCCCCGTCAACCAGACGCCGGGCGGAGTCTCTTGAGCGCGTGTCTTGAAATTCATCACGATTGAAGCAATATCCGGCGCAGCAGCAGACCGCGCATCCACTTGCACCGTCAGCAAAAGCCCCAATTTCCAGATATGCACATGCGCATCGTTCAAGCCCGGAATCAGCGTTCGCCCCTCTAAATTGATGCGTTTCGGTGTATTAGCCCCCTCAATCGTAGGCATCGCATCTAAACTGCCAGCCCACCGAATACGCCCGCTGTCATCCACCAGCATGGCATCTGCCCGCGGTGAGCGTAGATTCATGGTATGTATGTTTGCGTTATAAAAAATAATCATAAGTCACCATCAACATCATGTATCGCTTAGCGCAAAGGTTATTCTCGATTGCACAGGCACTATCCCACCACGCCGCTTTGCCGCAGCATAGATATTTCAGCGTCACTCATCCCGATCCCTTGAAGGATCTCGTTGGTGTGCTGCCCTAATCGCGGTGGCGCGCTTCGCACCGTAGAGGGTGTCGCTGAAAACTGTACCGCTGGCCCAATCATCCTTAGCGTTTCGCCTAGAAAATCAACTGACTGCACCAATCCGCGGGCCTGCACCTGTGGATCGTTCAAAGCTGCTAGCACGTCATTGAGCGACCCTGCTGGAACGCCTGCAATCAGCAGCTTATCTACCCATATATCAGCTTTGCGCGCGCGAAACACAATCTGCAAAATTTCGATCAGCGCTTCGCGATATGCGACTCGCGCAGGGTTCGTGGCAAATCGTTCGTCATTAGCCAGTTCTGGTTGGCCGATCACGCCGCACAGCGCCGCAAACTGTCGATCATTACCGACAGCCAAAGCAAATGCTTTGTCCTCAGCATCGAACAACTGATAAGGCACAATACTTGGATGCGCGTTGCCATATCTGGCTGGCGGTTGATTACTGACCAGAGCGCCGCTGGCAACGTTCACCAGCGCGGCCAGCGAGGTATCCAACAGCGCAATATCAACATGCTGCCCTTCCCCTACGGTTTCCGCCTGCCGTAATGCCGCCAGTATGGAAGTGGCAGCAAACAGACCAGCGACCACATCAGAAATTGCCACGCCCAGCTTGTAGGGTTCGCCTGCTTCTGGCCCGGTAATACTCATTATGCCGCTTTGTGCCTGTATCACAAAATCATAGCCGGGACGCTCGCTGTAGGGGCCATTTTGCCCGTATCCGGTCACGCTGGCATAAACGAGCGCGGGTTGTATGGCGATCAAGTCGTCAAAGCCAAGGCCAAATGCACTCATACCTCCAGGTCGTAAATTTTCAACGACAATATGGCTTTGCGCGGCCAGCTTCCGCGCAACCTTCTGTCCCTCAGGCGCTTTCAGATTCAGCGCGATGCTGCGTTTATTCCGGTTCACGCTTAAGTAATAGGCCGATTCCCGCTCGCCGCCATTTTCAAACCACGGCGGCCCCCACTGGCGGGTATCGTCACCCTGTAAACTTTCAACCTTTATCACCTCCGCGCCCATATCAGCCAGCAGCATCGTACAAAACGGGCCGGCCAGCACCCGCGTAAAATCTAGCACACGCACGCCCGTTAAGGCGGCAGGATGTGACATCGAAGGTTCTCCGTTCTATCTAGCCAGTTATCGCGTCCACTATTTGCCCGCTGCGATCATACACACGTGCAATCATAATGAGCTAAAATACCTGAATCCTTACCTGCTTCGCTGGTTTCTGGATGTAAATACACACATCCGATTTTATGCGGTATGAACGGCAGCGCATGGTTATTTCCCCACAATCCATTCTGATCATCATCGTTGCCGTTGCGCTAGTCTTGATTCTCTCGAATCGCATGCGCAGCGATCTGGTTGCTATGTTGGTCTTGCTCTCACTGGCAATTACCGGCCTTGTCACGCCATACGAAGCGCTTGAAGGCTTTAGTAACCCGGCTATTATCACCCTGATCGGCCTGTTTCTCATTTCCGAAGGTCTAGAAACCACCGGCGTTGCCCAACGGTTAGCTGATTGGATCAAACAACTAGGCGGGGGAAGCGAAATCAAGCTGGTCTTTCTGTTCATGAGCACCAGCGCACTTCTTTCGATAGTCATGAATAATATCGCTGCCTGCGCGGTACTGCTGCCGGTGGTCATACAAGTCTCGCAGGAATCACAGGTGCGCGCCTCAAAGCTGCTGATTCCACTAGCCTTCGGAACGCTCGTCGGTGGAATGGCTACTTATTTCACAACGGCCAATATCGTTACGAACGGCGTGCTCATCGTAAACGGACTCTCCGGTCTCTCTATGCTTGACTTCCTACCAACGGGCGGCATTATCGCGATAGCCGCCATCATCTTCATGACTCTAATAGGCAGAAAACTGCTTCCCAACCGTGAATCTGTAGGGCAAAGCGCCAGCGCCACCACGCTCAGCCAGGCACTCGCCAGTACCTATCAACTCAACGAGCGCATGTGGGAAGTTCGTGTTGAGCCAACCTCCAGTTTGATCAACCTCACGCTCCAGGAAAGCGAAATTGGCGGCAATCTCGGATTAACCGTGCTCGCCATCTGGCGCAATCATCAAGCTATCCTAACACCCACGGCCTCAGAAAAACTCATGATCAATGATTACCTGCTGGTCATGGGAAGGCAAGACCGTGTTGAGCAGCTTCACCAGCGCGGGTTAGTACCCGCCCGAAACAGTGAGGCGCGCTGGACTAACCAAATGATCGTAGATTTGAGCGAAGTGATTATCCCGCCTCGCTCCAGCACCATCGGCCACACGCTTCAAGACCTACGTTTCCGCGATAAATATGGGCTAACCACCGTCGCCCTATGGCGTGAGGGTCGCAGCTATCGCACCGATGTTGGCAAATTCAAACTTGATGTGGGCGATGCGCTGCTCATGGTTGGGCCGCCCACCAAAATTGACAAGCTCGCGCGTGATTCCGATTTTCTAGTGATTAAAAGCGCCCAGCTTGCGCGCCCAAAACATCCTGAAAAAATCTGGATCGCCATTATCATCGCCACGCTGGCGCTGTTAGCTTCGGTTTTCGACATTGTTCCTGGGGCTATCGCCATGCTCGCTGGCGGCATTGCGATGGTCGTCAGCGGGTGTTTGGAAATGGACGAAGCCTACCGCGCTGTTGAATGGCAAGTACTGTTCCTAATCGCTGGCTTTCTTCCCTTAAGTACCGCCATGATGCATACTGGCATCGCTGATCAAATAGGCGATTTAGTCATTCACCTGTTCTCCCCCTTAGGGGCGCTGGGTTTCGTTGGGGGGATCTTCTTATTCACCATGCTGGTCACACAGGTCATCGGCGGTCAGGTCACCGCGCTGTTAGCTGCGCCAATTGTGATCGCCGCTGCCATTGATCTCGGCCTCAACCCGCAGGCTGTTGGCGTTGCTGCCGCTATTGGCTGTTCGGCAGCATTCCTAACACCGATGGCCCATTCCGTGAATATCCTGATC